>JBDSGK010000188.1:0-28698 GCA_039919015.1 Ferruginibacter sp. | reverse complement strand
CAGGAACAACCGGTTTAAAGTCTGCAAATGTCCTGGCAGCATCAACTTCTTTTTGATATAACAGGTTGCCATTGGCCAGGTCAGAAGCATTATAAACCATATCAGATCCTTCGATCAAAGTGGCTTTGAAATCAGTTATAGAAAATTTGTAGTAACCTGCAAAAGTATTGGCGCTGGCAACAACTACATTACCATCCTTATCAACTGCAGCTCCATTGGTACTGTAAGTACCAGGTAACCCGGTTATGTATCCAATCTGTTTGGCTACCCTTGTTTCTATATCCAGTGAAAAAACATAATGGTTGGCAGAGATGATGTATAATTTATTGTAAGCATCAGCGATCATATCGCCGCCCCAGCTGGTGCATTTGTTTTTAACAGAGACAGTTTTGTTTGATTCATCATCAATAACCGGACCCAGATCGGTGATGGTTACTTTTTTACCTGTAGTAAACCTGATCAGTCGGCTTCCGTCATTGGTCATGGCATAACCATTACCATCGGCCGCAATTACCATACGGGTAAAATGATTGGCTTCGTCATTCAAAGCTGCGTTTGTGTTTAACAGCGTAGAAGTAACGGTGTAATATTTCTGCTGATCACCCTTTGCATTCAGGTCGAGCCAGCGTAATTCGCCAACCCGCATTGGAGTAAAGAATAATTTGTTTTGATTTTTGTCATAAGCCGCTGCTGCAACCATAGTTTCAGTAGGCCTTGAAGCAGCCATTGTCTGGCTCTTGGTATCAGCATTCATCATGACAAATGCTGTTTTGTCTCTTTGATAGATATCCTGGACGATCTTACCAGAGTTGATATCTACCTGGCGGATGTTCATCCACATAAAATCACGATTGCCGTCACCGGTTATTGCAAAGGTTTTTCCGGCATCCTGTGCCGAAACTGATAAGCTGGCTGCAATAAAACTTGTTGAAAGTAAAAGTTTAAGATTCATAAGAGGAGTTTTTAATTTTAGTATAGATACGTAAATTAGTCAAATTACATAAATCAAACAACATTTTTTTATGAGCGGTGGCTTTCAATTGCCTTTTTTACGCTCCTGGTTTTTAAAAGCAACTCCCTGGCCTGTTCATAATTATCGATCTCCGCCTTTTCCATTAGCATTTTTACCCCGCGGTCAACCAGTTTATCATTGGTCAGCTGCATATTCACCATCTTATTATCTTCCACCCTTCCTAACTGTATCATAACGGTGGTTGAGATCATATTCAGGATCAGTTTTTGGGCCGTACCGCTTTTCATCCGGGTGCTCCCGGTAATGAATTCAGGGCCAACAATGGCTTCTATGGGGTGATCTGCGGCTGCACTTAGCGGCGAGTCCTGGTTACAGCAAATACTGCCGGTAGCTATATGATGTGCTTTGCATTGCTGGAGGGCTGAAATCACATAAGGCGTTGTTCCGCTGGCCGCAATACCGATCACCACATCTTTTTCATTCACTGTGTATTGCTGCAGGTCAAGCCAGCCTTGCTCCAGGTCATCCTCTGCAAATTCAACGGCTTCGGTGATCGCTTTATTTCCACCGGCAATGATCCCGATCACTAAACCGTACGGTACGCCAAATGTTGGCGGACACTCACTGGCATCTACAATGCCTAACCTGCCACTGGTTCCGGCACCTATATAAAACAGGCGGCCCCCCATCAGCATTTTATCTACAATTACCTGTACCAGTTGTTCTATCTGCGGTATGGCTTTTTCGATGGCAGCAGGTACTACCTGGTCTTCTTTATTGATATTGGTCAATAATTCGGTAACCGACATCTTCTCCAAATGCCTGTAATTCGATTCTGACTCTGTAGTTCTGTTAAACGTCATACCCCAAATCCGCCAGCTGGCGGAGCTTTTAAGACTTCAAATTTGTAAGCTTATTCACGCCCACAACTTCAGTCTGATTATAAAATAATTTTCTGTCTAAAAACATCACAAATCATAATGCTGTTCCAGGTCCCCCTTCAGGGGGATTTAGGGGGCTCCATGAAATTTTACCAGGCCATCCATTGGCTTTTTGATCACTTTACCCAATTGCAGTTCATAGGAACTGCACATCTCTTTTAATACATCTCTAAAACCATAAGCCACACTGCCTGTAAAATTGATTGGCATTGTCCAACTTTCGCGGTATTTATAAATATGATTAAAGAAAAAATCATTAAAACTGTCTTCAATGATATTCTCGATCATATAATGCCCCCTGTTCTCCACTAAAAAACCGGTGAATGCTGCCAGGTAACGGTTTGGCAAAGGTTTTTTATAAACTGACGATAGTATCTCGTCGCTGTTGGTATTATATTTTGCATGAAAACGGTCCATCAGGTCTTCATCAAAGGTATTGTACAAAAAATACTGGATCACTTTTCGGCCCAGGTAAGCGCCACTGCCTTCATCACCTAAAACATAACCCAGCCCAGGGCTGTTCTTCATGATCTTTTTACCATTGTAATAACAGGAGTTTGAACCCGTGCCTAAGATACAGGCGATCCCTTTCTCATGCCCGCAAAGCGCCTTGGCAGCCCCCATCAGGTCATGATCAACTGCAATTTTTGCATGGGTAAAAACTTTTTGGATGGCTTTTTTAACCAGCTTCACATTATCTGCATTGCTGCATCCCGTGCCATAAAAGTAGATCTCATCGGGTTCCACTTTCTTTAATTTGAACTGCAGTTCTTCTTTAATGATATATTCAATTTGTTCGGCCGAAAGAAAATAAGGGCTTAAGCCCTGCGTATAAAAGGTTTTTTTTGACCTGCCGTTCATTAAGCACCATTCCGTTTTTGTTGAGCCACTGTCTGCTATTAATTTGATCGCCATGTCTTATGTAGGTATTACAAATTGAAGTTAATTCATTTTAACTATAAAGCTGCAAGCTACAAGACTCAATGGAGAAACATTCATTATGAAATATTTTTTCATGATAGCAGAAAGTAAAATTTTTACTGCGGCCTTCTAAAACTTCTCCCTTGCAGCTTGCATTCCCCTTGCAGCTTCTTCTTATCTTCGCCAGATGAATAAGAAAAAAATACAGGTATGGTTGCCCCTGCTTTTCAGTTTAACCATGATCATTGGGATGTATTTCGGTTATAAAATGAGGGATAATATGCCCGGCAAGAGTTTCTTTTTTGCCGATAAACGCAGGCCGGTACAGGAGATCATGGACCTGATCAAAAACAGGTATGTGGATGATGTGATGATGGATTCACTGGCAGATACGGCTATCCAGGCCATGTTAAGCAAATTAGACCCCCACTCGGTTTTTATTCCTGCCGAAGAACTACAGGCTGTAAATGAAGACCTCGCGGGCAAATTTTATGGTATCGGAATTGAGTTCAACATTTTTGATGATACCCTGAATGTGATCAATGTTTTAAAAGATGGCCCGGGCTATAAGGCAGGCTTATTGACCGGCGATAAATTCATACAAGTTGATGACAGTTTAGTGGCGGGTAATAAAACTGATGCTGATGCTTTCAGAAAATTATTGCGTGGCGACCGGGGTACAAAAGTTACGATCACTTATTTGCGCAACTATAATAAAAAACAGGTGAGCATTACCCGTGGCACCATTCCGCTGAGCAGTATTGATGCTGGTTATATGATCACTAAAGACATTGGTTATATCAGGCTGAATAAATTCTCATCGGTAACCTACCGTGAGTTTATGGAATCTCTTGAAACATTAAAAAAAGCCGGTTTACAAAAACTGGTACTTGACCTGAGGGGCAATGGTGGTGGCATTTTAGATGAAGCTGTGGAAATCGCTGATGAATTCCTGGAAGGAGATAAACTGATCACGTATACCGAGGGCAGGCATGTTGAAAAGAAGGAATACCGTTGCCGCAGGGTTGGGCAGTTTGAAAAAGGAGCGCTGATCGTTTTGGCTGATGAAGGTACAGCCAGTGCCAGTGAGATACTAATGGGCGCACTGCAGGATTGGGACCGTGCAACTATTATCGGCAGGCGTACATTTGGTAAGGGCCTGGTACAGGAACAATTTGACCTGAGTGATAAAAGTGCTTTACGCTTAACAATTGCCAGGTATTTTACGCCCATTGGAAGAAGTATTCAGCGACCATATACCAATGGTGGCAAAGCTTATTACGAGGAGATCAGCAAGCGTTACCATGATGGAGAAACCCAATCTGCCGATTCTGTAAAAAATGATACAGGAAAAGTGTACAGGACCAAGGGCGGAAAGACCGTGTATGGCAAAGGAGGAATTACGCCTGACTATTTTATTGCCAGGGATACTGCCGGTTTCAGTAAAAATTCTGCTTCCATTTATGAAAAAGGTACCATCAACAATTTTGCCTATAATTTTTACTTACAAAACCTTGGGCAATTAAAAGCTTTTAAAACCCCCAATGAGTTTATCAAAGGGTTTGTATTTACCGAAACTGACTGGAATAAGTTCATACAGGCTGCAGCAAAGGATTCTGTAAATGTCTCCATCGTTTCTGAAAAGGAAAAAAATGACCTTACCAATCGAATCAGGTCAGCTGTTGCAAGACAGTTATGGCGTAATGAAGGCTTTTTTGAAGTGATGAACTCGGCAGATCCCGCCATTAATAAAGCCATGGAATTATTGAAATAAAAAAAACCTCCACAAGGGAGGTTAAATGTCGGTAACAATGGTGGCTAGGTTTTCATAGCTTGAATTGTTGTCGGCAGAGGTTTGCGCTGTCTTTGCACGGATATTGGAAATGCTTTGTATTACTGGTCTTTGTATAGGATATTAACAATGCAAAGGTGAGCAAAAGCAAATTTGCAAACCGTAGTTGCCGGTATATATATATTGTAGCTCTTTTTCTATATACTTCCCCTAACCTCATTTTCTTACCTTTGCCGCAAATAACGATTCTATATGTGGCTAAATAATATACTGGAGACCATTGGCAACACGCCCCTTATCAAACTGAACAGTATCACTAAAAACCTTCCCTGCACCGTATTGGCTAAGGTTGAATACTTTAATCCGGGTAATTCTATTAAAGACCGTATGGCTTTAAAAATGCTGGAAGTGGCTGAAAAGGAAGGAAAAATAAAACCCGGGGGAACCATCATAGAAGGAACCAGTGGTAATACGGGAATGGGGCTTGCCCTGGCCGCCTGTATAAAAGGCTATAAATGTATTTTTACCACTACCGATAAGCAATCCAAAGAGAAAGCCGACATTTTAAAAGCGGTAGGCGCCGAAGTTATTGTTTGCCCTACCAATGTTGAACCTGAAGATCCACGTAGTTATTACTCTGTATCCAAAAGGCTGGCAACCGAAGTGCCCAATAGCTGGTATGTTAACCAATATGATAATTTAGCCAACCGCCTTGCGCACTACGAGCAGACAGGCCCCGAAATTTGGGAACAAACCGAAGGCAAGGTAACGCACCTGGTGGTGGCTACCGGAACCGGCGGCACTATTGTAGGTACCGGTAAGTATTTAAAAGAAAAAAATCCAAACATAAAAGTATGGGCTATTGACAGTTATGGCTCTTTGTTGAAAAAATATTTTGAGACCGGCGAGCTTGATCAAAAAGAAGTGTACCCTTATATCAGTGAGGGATTTGGTGAGGATTTTGTGCCGGCAAACTACGATATGAGTGTAATAGATGAGTTCACAAAAGTTACTGATAAGGATGGTGCCGTAATGGCTCGCCGCATTGCCAAGGAAGAGGGTATGTTTTGTGGATATAGTGCCGGTAGCTGCTTACAGGGATTGATGCAGTTGAAGGACCAGCTTAAAAAAGACGATGTAGTGGTTTTGATCTTTCATGACCATGGCAGCCGCTATGTGGGTAAGATATATAACGACCAGTGGATGCTGGAAAGGGGGTTTTTAGATGTAAAGACCTTTAAAGACCTGGTTGGTGGCCGCGGTGCACAAAAATTGATCAACCTGAAAAAAACCGATACGGTGGCTGATGCCATTGAACTGATGAAGAAATATGATATTGAGAATATTCCCGTGATGGACAGCGAAACCAGCGTTGGTGCTATCTCTGCAAGCGGTTTGTTCAATAAAATACTAAGTAACCCCGATATTAAGTCACAGACTGTTGAGTCTGTAATGGAAAAAGCCTATCCTGAAGTTGCTTTTGAAACCCCGGTGGAGCGTTTAAGCACATTTATCACCAAAGAAAACGGCGCCGTTTTGAGTAAGGATGAAAGTGGTACTTTTCACATTGTCACCAAATACGACATCATCCAAAGTTTGACCAAATAATTTAATCGTTAATTTACGTATAGTCAATAACCTGTACAGTGCTGCATTAGATCAATGCGGCACTGTATTTTATGCAGAAAATACACGACGTGTGATACGTAGATCTACGATAGCAATTTACGTAACTGTCCTATCCCAAAACATGAATATATACGAGGCCCACAGTAAATATAGTAGCTTAAAAAAAGCGCAATATCGCTCTATAATAGCATGTTAAACTGTTGCATCTTTGTGTCAGAAGTTGATTGATAGGAATTAAACATCAATCGATATCCAAAGATCCTGATAAAAACCACAGAATTCAATCCAATGTTTGTGAAGAACCTAAAACAATCCAATATCAGTCAACTTCTTTTTAAACTTTGAAAACCAACTTTGAAAACCAATATCGCTTTAAGATCTTATCTTATTGAAAAACCAACGAAGATCTAAAAGTTAAAAACCAATATCCTGCCTATGCCTTAAAAAGCGATGATGGCAAAAAACCGAAGAAGAACCAATATCCTGCCTATGCTGTAACAAGCGATGATGGCGAAGAACCGAAGAAAAACCAATATCCTGCCTATGCCCTAAAAAGCGACGATGGCGAAAATGAAGAACACTGAAACCAGGATTAACTAATTAATGAACAAACTTTCAAAATAGGAACCCCCTAAAGAAAGCGAATTCAGAAAGATCCTGAAAAACCGGTCGTGCCTGGCTGGTTAAAAAATTAGACTTCCACAGTTATTTGATACGTCAAGCTGCTGTGGAAGTTTTTTTATGCCCTAAACCCACCTTATTGCTAATTTTGGCCATGATCTTACAAAAAGCCACTGAGCTCCCATATATCCCAAAAAGGATCATTTCACTTGTACCTTCCCAAACAGAGCTGCTATCTGATCTTGGACTGGATGCTGAGACCATCGGCATCACTAAATTTTGTGTTCATCCGCAAACCTGGTTTAAAACAAAAGAAAGGGTTGGCGGTACAAAGACCATCAATTTTGATAAACTGTATCAATTGCAACCCGATCTCATCATTGCCAATAAAGAAGAGAATGTAAAAGAACAGGTGGAACAACTGGCATTAAATTACCCGGTATGGCTTACAGATGTAAATAATGTAGAAGATGCATTGCAAATGATAACTGATATCGGCACATTGACCGGGAAGTCCGGCCCGGCATTATCACTCACCGAAAAAATACAAAAAGCATTTACTGGTTTAGCCCTGATTGATAAGCCGGTAAGAACAGCCTACCTGATCTGGCGCAAGCCATACATGACCATTGGCAGCGATACTTTCATACATGATATGCTGCAGAAATGTGGCTTTCAAAATGTCTTTGCTGATAAGACCCGCTACCCGGAAGTCAGCATTGCCCAACTGCAAACTGCCCACTGCCAACTGCTTCTTCTCTCCTCTGAGCCCTACCCTTTCAAACAAAAACATATTGATGAGTTACAATCATCTTTGCCCGCCACTAAAATCATTTTAGTTGATGGCGAATTTTTCAGCTGGTATGGAAGCAGGCTTTTACAGGCCCCAGGATATTTTAAAGATCTTATTAACTCCATCAGGTAACAAAATTCATGGTAGTACATTATTTTGAAAAGTTGTCAGGCTGAGCTTGTCGAAGCCGGTATGTTTCTTTGTATAACCCGCCTTCGACAAGCTCAGGCTGACAGCTTAGTAAAGTGGGATTTCAAACAGAAGCATTATAAAATTTATGGCTGACTCCTAAATCAATGGTTTTTATATTAAATTTGCCCAAAACCAAACTAATTATGGCGAATAAAAAAATTGTTGAATTATTGGGTGACCAGGCCGACAGCCTTTTGAATCATGAGTGTAAGACCATTTCAAAAAATGACATCTTTCTGCCAAATCCAAATCACGTAGATGATATCTGGAGAGCAAGCAACAGGAGTAACCAAACCTTAAAAAGTCTGCAAAATATATTGGATCACGGCCGTTTGGGCGGAACAGGATATGTTTCTATATTACCTGTTGACCAGGGTATAGAACACAGTGCCGGTGCGTCTTTTGCACCCAACCCAATTTATTTTGACCCCGAGAATATTGTGAAACTGGCCATTGAAGGCGGTTGTAATGCAGTTGCATCAACCTATGGTGTACTTGGTATTATCAGCCGTAAATATGCACACAAAATTCCGATGATGGTTAAAGTAAACCACAACGAGTTTTTAAGCCTCCCCAATAAATTCGACCAGGTAATGTTTGGCAAGATCAAAGACGCCTGGAATATGGGTGCCACAGCAGTTGGTGCAACGATCTATTTTGGCAGTGCGGAAAGCACACGCCAGATACAGGAAGTAGCAACAGCATTTGAAATGGCGCATGAACTGGGTATGACAACCGTTCTTTGGTGCTACATCCGTAATAATGGTTTTAAAGTTGATGGCGTTGATTACCATGGAGCCGCAGATCTTACCGGTCAGGCCAATCATTTGGGAGTTACCATACAGGCAGATATCATCAAACAAAAATTACCAACCAATAACGGGGGATACAATGCTACCAAACACGGTAAGACCTCACCATTGGTTTACGCTAACCTAACAACCGACCACCCCATTGACCTTACCCGTTACCAGGTTGCCAATTGCTACATGGGCAGGGTTGGATTAATTAACAGCGGCGGCGAAAGTAAAGGTGCTACCGACCTGGCAGAAGCAGTATCAACAGCAGTTATTAATAAACGTGCCGGTGGTATGGGATTGATCAGCGGGCGTAAAGCATTTCAAAAGCCAATGACCGATGGTGTTGAATTATTGAATACCATCCAGGATGTATATTTGGACAAGAGTATCACAATAGCTTAGATATCGTTTAAGGGTTTAAGGTTTGAAAGTTTCAAATGGCTTAAACGTATTAAACGATTCAAACGTTCAAACGTTTTTATGAAAAAAGAAGAAGATTTTGATGCCAGCCTAGCCGGGGAAGAAGAAACCGCGGAAGGCGCTGCCAAGGCTAGCTGGTTCAAGCGAATGAAAAAGGGTATTCTTACATCTACCAAAGATAAAAAAGATGCACCGGAAGGATTATGGTCCAAATGCCCTTCCTGTAAATATACCTGCACCGTTTCTGAACTGGCTGAAAATAAATTTGTTTGCCCCAAATGCGAATATCATCACCGCATTGGCAGCGAAGAGTATTTTGAGATCCTGTTTGATGATAATGAATACACTGAACTTTTTGGCAACATAAGATCCAAGGACCACCTGCATTTCGTTGACTTAAAGCCATACGGCAAACGATTGGAAGAAACCTATGCTAAAACGGGCATTCACGATTCAATGACCGTAGCGCATGGAAAAATAAACAGCAATGACCTGGTTATTGCCTGCATGGATTTTGAATTTATTGGTGGCAGCCTGGGCAGTGTGATGGGCGAAAAGATTAGCCGTGCCTGTGATTATTGTATGGAACACAATGTTCCGTTCATGATTATCAACAAAAGCGGCGGTGCCAGGATGATGGAAAGTGCATTTTCTTTGATGCAACTGGCCAAAACATCCGGAAAATTATCCCAGCTCAGCGATAAAAAGATACCCTATATCTCCTTGTGTACCGACCCAACCTTTGGTGGTACCACCGCTTCGTTCGCCATGCTTGGTGATGTGATCTGTGCCGAACCCGCAGCCCTCATCGGATTTGCAGGCCCCAGGGTAATTAAAGAAACCATTAAAAAGGATCTTCCCGAAGGCTTTCAGCGCAGCGAATTCCTGCTGGAGCATGGATTTTTAGACTTTATCGTTCACCGCAAGGAACTCAAAGAAAAATTAAGTACCTTGTTGGTCATCTTTAAAGGATAAATTACTGCAGTAGAAAAGAAATCACAGGCAACAATTTAGCTGCAGTTATAATCATTGTTTGAAATTATGCTGCTAAGAAAACTTCCCATATTCTGCTTTCTTATTTTATTGGTATTGGGTAGTAATGTATATGCACAAACAGGCTGCACCACGCTTGGCCAAAATCCATCTACCGCATTTCCAGTATGTGGTACAGCCGTTTTTTTGCAGGACAGTGTACCCATTTGCAGTACTAATCTGTTGTATGTGCCGGGTTGCAATGTCCCCGGAGACAGCCTTTATCCTGATAAAAATCCTTTCTGGTATAAGTTCACCTGTTTTGAGAGCGGCACACTAAGTTTTGTTATCATTCCAAACCAGCCAAATGAGGATTATGACTGGCAGTTGTATGATGTAACCGGGCATAACCCTGATGATGTGTTTACAGATTCTACACTGATCGTTACCGGCAACTGGGCTGGCACTTACGATTCTACAGGTGCTTCGTCCACCGGCGTTAATTATCTTCAATGCGCTTCTGACCCTAGCGCTATGATGCCAACATTTGCTTTAAGCCCTAACCTGATCCAGGGGCATAATTACCTTTTACTGGTCAGCCATTTTTCAGATACGGAACAGGGCTATTCCTTATCCTTTGGTGGGGGTACAGCCGTTATTACAGATACCATACCACCGCACATGTTCAATGCAGGCCGGGCCAGTTGCGATGGAACCAAAATATTAGTCAGGTTGAATAAGCGCATGAAATGCAGCAGCCTTGCTGCCAATGGTTCGGATTTTATCATCAGCCCTTTAATTGCCAATATCATCAGCGCCGTAGGAATAGGATGCAGCAATGGATTTGATATGGATTCGGTTTTGTTGACCTTCAGTAATCCATTACCTTTTGGCAATTACAATTTAATTGCACAAAATGGTATCGATGCCAATACATTATTAGACCTGTGTGATAATGATGTGCCGCCGGGAGAATCAATTCCTTTTACCGTGCTCTCTCCCCTGCCCGTGCCTTTTGACAGCCTTAATAATAATAAATGCAGTACCGATTCGCTGGTACTCGTTTTCCCGGAAATTATTAAATGCAGTTCAGTAGCGGTTGATGGAAGCGATTTTTTTGTCACCGGTACTTACCCGGTAACCATCACCAGTGCAACACCTGTAAATTGTGTAAATGGATCAACAACGCGGATAATAGTGCATTTTAATACCACGCTTTTACAGCCCGGTAACTTCCAGATCATATTACGTGTTGGCAGCGATGGCAATACCATTTTGAGTGCGTGTGATACCCCTTCTGTGGCCGGCTCTGCCATACCGTTTGCCATCTTTCCCAAACCCATAGCCGGTTTTGGATTTCCTGTTTCTGTTTGTCTGCCTGATGGTTCAGTAACATTTACAAACCTGTGCAGTATATCAGACGGATCGCAAAATGCTTTTCAGTATTTATGGAATTTTGATGATGTGCCAAGTGGATCAAATAATTTTTCAACTGCCAAAACACCAACTCATTTTTATAATAACACAGGTCCTTTCAGTGTTAAATTAAAAGTAACCAGCAATGGCGGCTGTTTGCATGATACAACCATCCTGCTTAATACGATCCATCCGCAACCAAAAACAAATTTTGGAATAAGTAAAAAAGATATTTGCCTGGGCGATGCTGTATTCTTCACGGATTCTACCAACAGTATGGACGGTACAACCGTGCAGTGGAACTGGGATATGGGTGATGGAAGATTAAGGAATACCAGGAACGTACTATATATTTATGGCGCCGATAAAACCTACGATGTAAGCCTGTACACGGTAAACAGTCATGGCTGTAAAAGCAACCTGCTAACCAAACAGGTAACGGTTAATCCCTATCCCACGGTAAATGCGGGGCCCGACAGGAGAATGCTTGAAGGCGGAACAATAACCATACAGGCTTCTGCAACCGGAAACAATCTTCAATATTTATGGACACCATCGCAGTACCTGAACAATACAACTTTGATCAAACCAAAATGTGTAGAGCCTAAATTTGATATTTTATATACCCTGGCTGTAACTGCACCGGGTGGCTGTACCACAACAGACCAGATGTTTGTTGATGTTTTAAAGATCCCCCGCATACCCAATACTTTTTCGCCCAATAACGATGGCATCAATGATGTATGGGAGATACAATACCTGGATGAATACATCGAAAATCATACACAGATCTTCACCCGTGCAGGGCAACAGGTGTTTGAAAGCCGCGGCAGGTATAAAGCCTGGGACGGTACGTATAAAGGCAAGCCATTGCCTGTAGATACGTATTACTACATCATTGAACCCGGCAGTGGCAGGAATCCTGTGACGGGTTTTGTAACGATCATTAAATAATTTTATACCCAAATAAACAAATGCAAAGGCAATACCTTTGCAAAAAATTACGCATTGGAACTCACGAACCGCAAAGCACATTACGAATACTTTTTTGAAGCCACTTATATAGCCGGCATGGTACTCAGCGGCACCGAAATAAAATCTTTACGGGCAGGCAAAGCCAGTTTTAACGACAGTTATTGCCTCTTTCATGATGGCGAGTTGTTTGTAAAAAGCCTGCACATCTCCGAATATTCATTTGGCACCCACAGCAACCACGAACCCATGCAGGAAAGAAAACTGCTGCTCAACAAACGTGAATTAAAGAAGTGGGAAAACAAAATAAAAGAAAAGGGCTACTCCATCATACCGCTAAGATTATTCCTTGCCGAATCCGGCTATTTTAAAATGGAAATTGGTTTGGGCAAGGGCAAAAAGAATTACGATAAAAGAGATAGTATTAAGGAGCGGGAGACGGATAGGGATATTAAGCGGAAGTATGGGGTTTAAATGCAAATTCAAAAGTAAAAATTCAAAAGTAAAAATTGGGAACCCCTATTCGGTAAACCCTGATTCTTAATTTTGACTTTTGACTTTTAACTTAAAAAAACAACTAGCACTCACTGAGACTTAGTGGTACATTCACCGCCAATCCCCCATCTGCAGTTTCCTTGTATTTATGGTTCATATCCAAAGCCGTTTGCCACATGGTCTTTATCACTTCATCCAAACTTACTTTGGCATAATCCGGTGAACTTTGCATGGCTAACTGGCTTGCCGTAATGGCTTTTATGGCACCCATCGTATTTCTTTCAATGCAGGGTATTTGCACAAGGCCACCGATCGGGTCGCAGGTCATACCCAGGTGATGCTCCATGGCTATTTCGGCAGCCATTAAAGCCTGGCGCTGTGTACCGCCCAGGCCTTCGGTAAGTGCAGCAGCAGCCATAGCACTGCTTACACCGATCTCGGCCTGGCAGCCTCCCATGGCCGCAGATATGGTAGCCCCTTTTTTAAAGATGCTGCCTACTTCGGCTGCGGTTAATAAAAAGTGAACTATTTTATCTTCGGTATTGCCATCACAAAAAGCAATATAATATTGCAGCACGGCCGGAATAACCCCTGCAGCGCCATTGGTTGGGGCTGTAACTACCCGGCCAAAACTTGCATTCTCTTCATTCACCGCCAGGGCAAAACAACTTACCCAATCCAGTATATAAGTAAAATTATTGCCGCCCTGTTTAACAAGTTGCAGCCAGCTGTCATAATCTGTATAGGGTCTTCCGTTCATTAATTTTTTATTCAATCCTGCACCACGGCGTTTTACCTGCAGGCCGCCCGGCAAAATCCCATCGGCATGACAACCACGGTAGATACATGCTTTCATCGCCTTCCAGATATTCAATAATCCTTCTCGTGTTTCCCCTTCGCTTCGCCAGGCTGTTTCATTTTCCATAACTACATCGCTGATATTCATGCCGGTTTTCATACACCAGTGTAGTAATTCGTCAGATGTATTGATAGGGAATGGAAGTTGCACATCAAAACTACCGGTCTCTGTTTCACCTTCTTTAACCACAAAGCCTCCACCTACCGAATAAAAGGTTTCGGCAAAGTCTGCACCATTATTCAGGGTGACCAAAAAACTTAAAGCATTGGGGTGAAAGGGTAAAGATTCGCTCATTAAAAATTCAATATCCTCGGCCGGGTCAAAATCAATTTCATGTTTACCGGTAAGCAGGATCTTTTTCATGTGTTTAATATCGGCGATCTTTGCGCCAATATTATTTACATCAAAGGTCACCGGGTCATCACCACTCAAACCCAGTTGTACGGCAATATCAGTTCCGTGCCCGATACCGGTTTTGGCCAGTGAGCCGTACAATAAAACACGTATCTCTTTGACCTCATCCAGTAAATTCTTTTCTACCAAAGCATTGGTGAACCGCTGTGCGGCACGCCAGGGCCCAAGCGTATGGCTGCTGGAAGGGCCTATACCAATTTTAAACATATCGAAAACCGAAATGGCTTCGTGGCCCATTGACTTGATGTTTTAAGCTTACTTAATATTTACACTGACAGATTTGATCAAAAATTATTGTACGTCCACCAGCTGAATAGTAAAAATGAGAATAGAATTTGGAGGGATGCTTCCAACAGCATTACTGCCATACCCAAGCGATGGTGGTAAGTATAAATTGATCGAACCTCCTTTTTTTACCAGGGGCACTCCTCTTTGCCAGCCAACTATTACCCGACCTAAAGGAAAACTTACAGGGGTTATACTTTCATCAAATTTAAATCCGTTGGTTAAATAACCTGCATAGGTTACTGAAATAGTGGAACAAACTGTTGGGGTTACCGTTCCGGTTCCGGCTGCATTAATTTCATAAAAAAACCCACCCGGGTGTTGAATTGCTGTAGGATGGTTTGCGGTAATGTAAGTCTGCAAATTTGCTATTTCAGAAGCAGGTACAACAACGCCTGATACGGTGTACGGGCAACTATTGTCATCTTTTTTGCAGGATGAAAGCACAACACAACATATAAAAAAAGTAAGTAATTTCCTGATCATAATATTTGTTTATTGTTTAAAAATGTATTTTAAATTGTTTGATCTTCCTTCGGCATTTTGTTCTTCAACTCCCGGTAATGCTGTTCATTCATTTCCCATTTGTATTGCATCCTGAAATAAGAAAAAAAAAGCATACAGATGATCAGTGCAATGACAATGGTGGGCATGGAACCGGCCATATTGTTTGATACCCTGGTATACCATTCCGGTAAAAAAAGGTAAACTGCTGTAATAAAAAGTAAAATGGGAACACAAAACAAAATAGACATAGGCAACCCTGCCATCAATTTACCCGGAATACTATTTTGTCTTTCTCTTTCCTTTTCCCAATAGGTTACAAATTCTTTATCTTTTTCAGAAAGCATCATGCAAAACTAAGGCAATTTTACAGTACTTTGTTATGTACCGAATATCTTGTAGGTTTGTTAACCTTAATTATTCTTATGAAAATAGAACAACTGCTGGTTCAGCATTTTTATAATCGCGGGGAAATCACCTTACAGGGCATGGGTACCTTCAACCTCTCCCCTGGTTTTGTGGCCCCCAAAGAAAATGATAAAGATGTTGAAATACCCGAAAATGCCATTTCTTTTCAATACGATCCCAAGGCCACGGCTGATGAAGCACTGATCAATTATATTGTTCAACAAACACGAAAAATGAAGGCCCTGGCCACTGCCGACCTGGACTCTTACCTTGTACTGGGCAAACAGTTCTTACATATCGGTAAGCCATTTAAAATTGAAGGCATGGGCATGCTGGTGAAAAACCAGCAGGGAGACCTGGAGTTTACCAAAGCACATTCATTTCATGCAAAAGTAGAAGCCACTCCTGTTGCAGTAAAAGAAGAAAGGGAAAACAAGGAAATATCCTTTGCGTCTGAAAGCAAACCCACCCCGGGTAATAAGAAAGGATTAGTAATAGCGGCCATCATTTTAGGCCTTGGCATGATCGGAACAACGGCCTGGTATTTTCTTATAAAGAAAAATAATACGGAAACGGTTGTTGTTACACCCGACACACAAACCGATACAGCCAGTACAGTTGTTATACCAAAACCTGATACTGCATCATTAAAAGTAATAGATTCAACCCTTACGAATAATGGATATACTTTCAAAGTTGTATTTATGGTCACCAATGATTCTGCGGCTGCAGTAGCACGCATGAATATGTGGACCAAAAGGAACCACAAAGTTATCATGTACAAAAATGACCCGCTTTCTTTTAAGCTGGCCGAACCCTTTACATCGCCGCTTGCTGATACCAGCCGTATAAAAGATTCCTTGAACAGGTATTATTATTCAGGAAAAGGATTTATCGAATTGCAATAACCATGAAGCAACCGGTACAAAAATTATGGGGCTATGCTTTCTGGATATTGGCCATACTTGATATGGCAGGCATTGCTGCAAAAATTGAAATGCTTCATTTTATTGTTAAGCCGCTGTTGATACCGGCATTAATAGGCTTGTTGCTTTCTACCCGTTCAGCTGTACCCGGAAAAAAATTATTACTGACCGGCCTGTCTTTTTCCTGGCTGGGTGATGTGTTTTTATTGTTTGAATATAAACATGCCCTGTTCTTTATTTTTGGACTGGCCAGTTTTTTAACCACCCATATTTTTTATATTGTCTATTTTTTGAAGATCCGGTCTGGCAATGGATCCCTGCTTAATAAAAAACCGGTGCTACTGGCCCTGGTACCCGCATATGGTATAACCCTGGTTTGGCAGCTCTTTCCGCGTTTGGGTGATCTGAAATTACCGGTGATCGTTTACGCTGCTGTTATTTGTACCATGCTGCTCTGCAGCCTGCACATTTTTAATAAAGTAAATAAAAAAGCGGCCGTGTTTTATTTGTTGGGAGCTGCTGCTTTTGTGATCTCCGACTCATTACTTGCCATCAATAAATTTTACCAGCCCTTTGCTTATGCAGGCATATTCATCATGCTTACCTATTGTGCAGCGCAATTCTTTATCATAAGGGGCTATATAGAACCCGATAACTCATGACCAAAGAACAACTTTTACATGAACTGTCCTCCAATACCTGGGTAATGATAAAACCCTCTCCCATTGAAGGTATTGGTGTATTTGCGATCAGGGATATTCCTGCAGGCTGCAGGGATATGTTTGGCAAGCCAGATGCCCCAGGAGAATGGATAACCGTTCCAAAAAATGACATTGAAAGCCTGCCCGAACACGCCCGTTTGCTGGTGGGTAATTATTGCCTGTACGACGAAGAAAATTATTTTGTTCCGGGACAGGGTTTTAAAAAAATGGACATTTCACTTTTTTTAAATCATTCCGGCGAACCCAATATTATTTCGGTAAATGATGGTGATTATTTTGAAACCACCAGGGATATAAAGCCCGGCGAGGAACTGCTTATTGATTATGGAGAGATCGTGGACGGAGAATAAGTTTTCTCTTTATAGTACAACCTGTTGTTTGCGCCGGAGCATAAAATAATTTATCAACAGCGCACTGAGCATTGGTATCAATAAGATACAGAAATAAATAAAATAGCTGACCGTAACTTCAGGCACAGGTTGTACCTGTACAAATAACTGCCCACCTATTACCGTTTCTGAAAACACCACACTACGCACCAGGTTCCACCCTAAATGGATCGATATGGGAATATACAGGGAGAAAGTTTTGGCATAAGCGTAAGCATAAATTGAACCCATCAAACCTGTTGTGACAAAAGTGATCGCCATTTGCTGAATGTTTCCGATCACTTCGTGGGAATACCAATGATAAATACCAAAAGCAATGGATGATATAATTATTCCTGTTACAGGCCCCAGTTTTTTAATAAGCATGTATAATAATACACCCCGAAAGATCAGCTCTTCAAATAAGACCGATTTCACATTCCACCAGATACCGGTGAGGATGAGCTTGGCATTGAGCTGGGGATTCAATTCCCATTGCTGTTTGGCAAAAAGCATCCGCATAAAATAGTCAGAGGAGCTGCAAAGGGCAGTAACTATGAAAAATACAAAAAAACCAATCAATCTTTTTGTAGTAGGATAAAAACCAAATATGCTTAGATTCCCTTTTTCAAAAAGCCAAATGATCAACCAGGAAATAAGAAGTTGTACAATTATACCGAGCATGATTTTTATAGTTGAAACAAGAAACTAAACCCATATAAAGATCCTTTTACTTTTCAGTAAAGGGATCTTTGTTTACTGCGCCTAGTTTACCAGGCCGGTGTATTGCTGTGTAACTTTTTTAATGATGTAACCGCTTATCCAACCTACGTATGCATATTTTACATAAATGAATTTCTTGGATGGGTTGATCGTATTGATCTCCTGGATCAAATTGTCGAACCAGATCGTACCGGCCAGCAGGGCTTTCCTGTCGTAGGTTTTCAATACCCTCCCAATGTTTTTTAAAGAAGACTGGGCCTGGTCGGGAAAAGATATAAAAGAGATATCGGGGTTTTTGAGTTTATCATAATCATTAATAAGCAGCCTGCGGAATTCAGCAATATCCTGTGCAGATATTTCGGTGTAATTGGTATTTGAACTTTGGGGATGGATCAGTGAAGCGATCGCCCATACCACACCACCGGAGATGTACATATTATCCCTGCTTCTTACTTCTTTTTTGATCAGGAATTCATTTGCAACTATATTTTTCAGGCTATCCCGCCAGATCTCTTCTGCTGTCTTTATATAGTCATTGATATCATCTTTGCTTTTGGATTCTATTAAACGCTGGAATGATTTTGTACCTAATGGAAAAGTTACCGGAACAAAATTTTTATTTGCCGTATAATATCCACCCTTTGTATTGCCACTGCCCACATCAAGCTGTGTTGCCGTGAAACGGCTTTTTTGCGGTACAATACCCAACAAACTCAGTTGTGCTTCCTGTTCGGGTGTGATAAAAGTTATTTTAATTAAAGGGTCCAGCGTTTTCGGACGGATGATGTTGGCAAAATAATCTACTTTATTATATTTATCCAGTTCCTGCATCAAACCGCTGCTGATTACTATATGCACTTTATCAGAAGGGATACGAAAGCGTGATTGAAGTATATTCCAAAATACGGTTATCGCATCAAATGTTTCTTTTTCACTTTGGTAAGAAAGTGCTGCAGCATCTGTATTGATCGATGTATCTGTTACCAGTGTATAATCATACTCCCTGTCCTTGCTAAGCTTTACTTCTATAACACTCAATTTGATCCCCTTCGCTCCTATCTCGATCCCGGCATACATATCACCAATACCCTGAACACTTTTTAATAAACTTTCAACAACATCGGCAATTACCGTATAACCCATGCTGCGGTATATTCTAACTGCAGACTTATAATTTATAATGGCAAGTTCGGGACGATCAGTTTTAGCATATAAGCCTCCCAATCCCTCGTATGCAACGGCCTGCAAATAGGCATCATAATTTACTTTGGCTTTTGACAATCCCTTTTTAAAGTATTCCTCAGCCGCTTCAAACTGTTGTGCCTCCAGTAAGGTTGTTGCAGTTTTCAGCATTTTAGAAGTAGCCTGGTTCTTTTCTGTTTGCGCAGAAACGACCGTAAACAGAGACAATAAAAAAGCAAATAGAAATATTTTACGCAGCATCAGTTTTATTTTAGTGTTAACCTTTATTCGCGGGTTCTTTACAAAAACAAATGTAGGATGAGTTGAAGTTTATCTGGTAAGGCGTATAGCGGATGTGACAATTTTGTGCAAAAACTGTTGTCAGTCAGCGGGTGCTTCCTGCAAAAAAAATCCCTCCTGCACGCTGCAAGAGGGACTATATTTTTTGCGAACTGAATTAGTATCCACCCATTCCGCCCATATCCGGTGCGCCATGGCTGTGTGCTTCTTCTTTCTTAGGCTTGTCAGCTATCACACACTCGGTGGTTAACATCATACCTGCAATAGAAGCTGCATTTTCCAATGCTACACGGCTTACTTTGGTTGGATCAATAACACCGGCTTTGAAAAGGTTCTCATATTTTTCGCTGTATGCATTAAAACCATAATCGCCTTTACCTTCTTTGATTTTATTTACCACAACACTACCTTCAAAACCTGCGTTCTCAACAATTGTACGCAATGGTTCTTCAACCGCACGGCGGATGATGGCAATACCAGTTGTTTCATCTTCATTACTACCTTTCATTTTTTCCAATACATCACTTGCACGTACATAAGCAACACCACCACCCGGTACAATACCTTCTTCAACCGCAGCTCTTGTAGCATGTAATGCATCATCCACACGGTCTTTCTTTTCTTTCATTTCAACTTCGGTAGCAGCGCCAATGTATAATACGGCAACACCGCCTGCCAGTTTAGCCAAACGCTCCTGTAATTTTTCTTTATCGTAATCAGATGTGGTTGTTAGTATTTGTGCTTTAATTTGATTCACGCGACCCACGATCGACTTCTTTTCTCCTTTACCACCAACTATAGTAGTGTTATCTTTATCAATGGTAATTGAAGAAGCTTCGCCGAGTGAACTCAACTGAACATCTTCCAGTTTGCTTCCCATTTCTTCGCTGATCACTTCACCACCGGTAAGCACGGCTATATCTGTAAGCATTTCTTTCCTGCGATCTCCAAAACCAGGAGCTTTAACGGCAGCAACTTTAATAGTGCCACGTAATTTATTTACTACCAGGGTTGCCAGTGCTTCGCCTTCAAGGTCTTCAGCAATGATCAACAAAGGCCGGCCGCTTTTTGCTACAGCTTCCAAAACAGGAAGGATATCTTTCATGGTAGATATCTTTTTATCGTAGATCAGGATATATGGATTGCTTAATTCAGCCTGCATTTTTTCACTGTTGGTTACAAAGTACGGAGAGATATAACCACGGTCAAACTGCATACCTTCTACCACATCAACAGTAGTATCGGTTCCTTTTGCTTCTTCAACAGTAATAACACCTTCTTTACCAACTTTAGTCATTGCCTGTGCAATTAAAGCTCCAATAGCCTTATCGTTATTGGCAGAGATCGACGCAACCTGCTCAATTTTTTTGTTATCATTACCAACGGTCTGGGATTGTTTTTTCAGGCTGTCAACAATAGCTATAACAGCTTTGTCAATACCACGTTTCAGGTCCATTGGATTTGCACCAGCTGCAACGTTCTTTAACCCTTCGCTGATGATAGCCTGGGCCAGTACAGTTGCAGTAGTAGTTCCATCACCAGCAATATCTGCAGTTTTAGACGCCACTTCCTTCACCATTTGTGCACCCATGTTCTCAATGGGATCTTCCAGTTCTATTTCTTTGGCAACAGTAACACCATCTTTGGTAACAGTTGGTGCACCAAACTTACGTTCGATAACTACGTTACGGCCTTTTGGACCAAGGGTTACTTTAACGGCGTCAGATAAAGTATCAACGCCTTTTTTCATTTTATTTCTTGCTTCTATATCGAAGAATATCATTTTACTCATGTTAATTTGCCCCTATCCCCTAAAGGGGAACTTGAGTCTGCGGGACATGACAGGTTTTATTTTGTTATACAGTATAAATTTTAAAAGAACTAAGTTTCCCGATACATCGGGACGGAGGGGGCGTCTTATACTATCGCCAGTATATCACTCTCCCTCATGATCAGGTAATCCTTTCCTTCAATGGAAATTTCTGTTCCGGCGTATTTACCATATAAAACATTGTCACCGGCTTTAACCATTACTGGCTCGTCTTTTTTGCCGGGGCCGGCAGCCAGTACAACACCACGTTGTGGTTTCTCTTTTGCAGTATCCGGGATGATGATCCCTCCGGCAGTTTTTTCTTCAGCAGTAGCAGGTTGTACAATAACCCTGTCATGCAAAGGTGTAATGCTCAATTTTTTTGAAGCATTGGTTACTTTAGCCATAATTGTATTAGTTTTTGATTTTTTTTAAAGAATTTCCCGTTTTTTAACGGGTGGCAAAGGTACAGCCATTTTTGTACCAATCAGCATTAAGTAGATAAGATGGCAGTGTTTGATGAAAAATGTTCAGTGATTGATAAATTCTGACTAATTAGGCAGGATTTTTTGTCAGTACACCTAAACCCCTAAACCTCCTAAACTTTCCAAACCTCCTAAACCTCCCTGCAAACCCAAAACTTCTTCTTACATTTGCAGCTTCAAGTAAAAAAGTTCTTTAAGCAATGATCAGCAGAAGAAATATCCGGGTTAAAGTGATGCAGACCTTATACAGCATCGACAGCATGAATGGAGATGTAAAACCGGGCGAAGCGGCTGGTATCCTTACCAAAAAAATTGAACAGAGCCGCCAGATATTTACCTACCTCGTTTATTTTATAACCGAAGTGGCCAGGTATTCCGAAACAGATGCCCGCCAAAAAGCATCCAAGCACCTGCCAACAACAGCCGACCTCAACATCAATACTAAAATTGCGGGTAATGAATTACTCTGGAAAATTTTGGAAGAGCCTGGTTTTAAAAAAGCAGTAGCCGAATTAAAACCCCAGCACATTATTGATACCGAGTTACTGAAGAAGATATACCTGCAACTGGTTTCCTCACCTGAATATGCAGAATATATTGAAGAGCAGAGCAGGAACAGCAGGTTAGAAAAGGAAATGCTGGAATTCATCTTCTCCAACCTGATGCTCCCCAACGAAGATTTTATCAACCACGTAGAAGAACAGTTCATTCACTGGGACGATGATGCCGAGATGATGAACCAACTGGTATTAAATTTCCTGCACAAACCAGCCCAGGTAAATTTTACGGAGATACTGAGCAAAGAAAAATGGGATTTTGCCAAGAGCCTTTTGCAAACTGTTATAGAAAAGAAAGAGGTCTTCATGGAACTCATTAAACCCAAATTAAAGAATTGGGATGCCGAGCGGATAGCAGCGCTGGACCTGATCATCCTGCAAATGGGTGTTTGTGAATTCCTGTTCTTTGAAACGATCCCCACCAAGGTTACCATTAATGAATACATTGACCTGGCCAAGGGTTACAGCACGGTACAAAGCGGCCAGTTCGTAAATGGCTTGCTGGATAATATTCATAAAGAACTGACAGCAGAAAATAAAATAACCAAGAAGACTTTTAAAAACAGTACGATATAAATAACTTTGCAAAAAAATCAACAGTGAAAAAATATATTTCAGTTTTATTGGTAAGTGTAATGATCATGTCATGCGACAGCCGCAGTAAAGATAAAATTGATGGAACTACGGTGCCACCGGAAATGCTGATAAAAGATTCCACTACTGTACAGATCATTGATTCTGCTTACAATTATGGGAAAGTTACCGATGGCGAAAAAGTAGAATACAATTACCGGTTCAAAAATGCCGGTACCCACCCCCTGGTCATCGTTAAAGCTACTTCAAGCTGTGGATGTACTGTGCCTGAAAGACCTGAAAAACCTATCATGCCCGGTGAGATCGGGTTTATAAAAGTGGTATTTGACAGTAAGGGTAAAGTTGGCGTTACCAACAAGGCAATTACCGTTGTCTCAAATGCCAATCCGCCGTTTCCCGACCTTTTCTTAAGAGGTGAAGTATTACCAAAACAATAAATGATTTACAGAAACAACTTTTTAACTAATAAACAAACAACATGCAATTATTAAGTATTTTTTTGATGATGGACCCACAGGGAAAAGGTGGAAGCAGTGGAACTTTAATTATGATGGGATTGATGATCCTGGTATTCTGGTTATTCATGATCAGGCCACAGGCAAAAAAAGCAAAGAAGCAAAAGGAGTTTATCAATAACCTGCAGAAAGGCGATAAAATTGTAACCATTGCCGGTATACACGGTAAAGTGAACAAAGTTAATGATGATACTACATTAGAACTGGAGACAAGTCCGGGCAGTTACATGAAAATTGAGCGCAGCGCCATCAGTATGGAATGGACGGCCAATATCAATAAGCCGGCTACAGATGTAAAAAAGTAAATCGCAGATTGGCTTGATTATTTTTGATTACATAGATTATTGAAGATATTCCGGAATTGAAGTTTAACTTTAATTCCGGAATTTTATTTTAAAGATTAAATTACATCGCCTGCAACTCTATTAATCGAAAGGATGTCAGCCTGAGCCTGTCGAAGGCGGGTTCCACTTATAATATACCGGCTTCGACAATCCCGATAGCAATCGGGACTGACAGCTTTTATGAGTTTAGAAAAAATGCAGTTGTTAATATTGCACATGCTAAAAATAGGTCTCACAGGCGGCATAGGCAGCGGCAAAACAACCGTAGCCAAAGCATTTGAAGTGCTGGGCATACCTGTGTATTATGCCGATGATGCAGCTAAACGTTTAATGAGTGAAGATGAAGAGTTGAAAGAAAAAATAAAATTACAGTTTGGTCAGGATGCTTATAAAACAGGTAAACTTGATAGAAAATATCTTTCCGGAATTGTTTTTAATAACCCCGAAAAATTAAATCAGATTAATGCATTGGTTCATCCCGCAACTTTAAGAGATGCTGAAAGCTGGATGCAAAAACAAACTTCACCTTATGCTATAAAAGAAGCTGCCCTTATTTTTGAAAGTGGTGCACATGAATTTTTAGATCATGTAATTGGTGTAACCGCCCCTGCCCCATTACGCATCCTGCGTACCATGCAACGAGACGGAATTAGCCGTGAAGAAGTGATGGCAAGGATGGATAAGCAAATGGACGAGATCATTAAAATGAAACTCTGCGATTTTGTTATTAAGAATGATGAACAGGAAATGCTGTTGCCACAGATACTTGAACTGCATAATAAATTATTATCACGGTAGTGTTTCGATTTGCTTTTTGACAATTATTTTGCTTAAATATAGAACCACATAGAACATAGTTCACATTAGAAATACACACATAGTCCAGGTTAATCTACGTGAAACCCTATGTTTCTATTGTGCCTGCCTGCCGGCAGGCAGGTGTGGTTCAAACTGATCACTGCCATTATCATTAGCTAAAAAATAAATAAAATGCAAAAAGTAAACCTTGCTGAAAAGCTTTCTTTATTCAATGATCATTACAATCCCCGTATTGTTGGTGAGCTAAATGGCCAACAGGTTAAACTGGTTAAATTGAAAGGTGAATTTATCTGGCATAGCCATGAGCATGAAGATGAATTGTTCCTGGTGATAAAAGGTAAATTAAAAATGGAATACCGTGACCGTACTGTAGAGATCAATGAAGGTGAATTTATTATTGTTCCCCATGGCGTTGAGCACAAGCCTGCAGCAGATGAAGAAGTACATATCCTTTTATTTGAGCCGGCATCAACTTTAAATACCGGCGATGTACAAAATGAAATGACAAGGGCAACACTGGATAAAATATAGTCCCGGTATAACCCTGTAAGGTTAAAAAAAATAACAGGTTTTCTTATCTCTCCTGCTATGATCCTCCACATTATTATAACTGATCTGCATTTTTTATTGCAGTAATGAATTAGGTGTTTTCACCCCTTGATTTTCCGTTCTATCACTGTTGATAATGCTTCCGGCTTATTATTACTTGCATACGATTTCAGATCTCCCATTTAATAACCTAAATCATCAACGCATGAAAAAGATCATCTATTTAGCCGGCATCATTACTATTCTATTTACATACAGTTCCTGTGTTAAAGAACCGGTTGACGATAGCGGTGGGACGGGAACAGGTGGTACCGGGGGCGGAGGAACCGGAGGAGGTGGAACTGGTGGCGGCGGTGGCGGCAGCACTCCCCCAACTGTAACAACGCCCTCTACTACATTTCTTGCCAACCAGGGTTATAATGTATCTAATTATGGTGCTTATAGCACAGAATCATTCACGATCAGCGCTACAACTACTTTTTTCTTCCGCCTGGCCAGCATGTATAATGCGCAGGCCGCCATCATCACCCCGGCACAACTTTCTAATTTTACTTCTATGGCGGCATTTACCGGTTATGCAATTTTTAGTAACCAGTTTGGTACGCAAACCGTAACATTAGCCCCGGGCACTTATTATGTTGGGATCAGGAATACAACCAGCGGTGCGAATACCTGGAGCTGGGAGTTGGATTATACTTATAGTTTTCCTGCCAGTGACAGGGTTACTTTTTATGATATTTATGACCAGGCTGCGCTCACCTATGCAACCGATGCTAAATTCTGGAGGCCTTTTTCGATCCAGGCGGGTTTACGGTATTTCCTTGATGGCTGTAATGTTAATACTGAATGCTTTATCATTCCATCATCTGAACTCAGCAAATTCCAGGCGGGCCAGACATTTCAATATTATACTTCTTACTATTTATCCGGTGGAGGGTCACCAGGCTTTTGGGAGATCTCGCTGCCTGTCGGGGACTATGTGCTTGTGGGAAGAGGCACCGGGCGGAGTACCTGCACATTTAGAATGGATAGATGGAAGGTTAATTAATGCGGCCGGAAGGATCGCTGCAAATACCCGATCGGCCCGGCAATTCTTTTCGTAACTTAACAGTGTGAAAATCTTTTCATCAACACAGGTAAAGCAATGGGATTCATTTACCATACAAAATGAACCCATCCTTTCCATCAACCTGATGGAACGTGCTGCCACAGCCTGTTGCAACTGGCTGATCGGAAAAAACTTTGGTACTTTTCATTTCCGCATTTTTTGCGGCAAAGGCAATAACGGTGGCGATGGACTGGCCATTGCAAGAATGCTGATTGAACATAACTGTACCGTTACCATTTATATACTTGATCCGATAGCTATCGGATTCGGGAAGGCAGGTACCGATGATTTTCAAACCAACCTGGCAAGACTTCATGAATGCAGCACCGATATCCATTTTATTCAAACAGAAGAATTTTTCCCGGAACTAAATAGTGAGGACCTGGTCATTGATGCCTTACTCGGCAGTGGATTAAATAAACCAGTGGAAGGGATTACTGCATCATTGGTTAACCATATGAATAATGTGGGTACTCAAATCATTTCCATTGATCTGCCTGCGGGTTTGTTTGCGGACAAAAGTTCTAAGAGTAATACAATTATCAAAGCAACCCATACCCTCTCCTTTCAAAATTATAAACTGGCTTTTTTATTGCCCGAAAATGAGATCTATTGTGGTGAAGTTCACCTGCTGAATATTGGTTTAAACCCTGCATTTGAAAAAAGTGAAATTGCCGGTTTTGAATTGATCGATGAAGATCTCATCAAAAGCATATATGACCCACGTACAAAATTTGCTCACAAAGGAACTTATGGGCATGGAGCTTTGCTTTGCGGATCTTATGGCATGATGGGAGCCGCAGTTTTATCATCACTTGCCTGTTTAAGAAGCGGTGCCGGCAAACTAAGTTCCTTCATTCCAAAATGCGGCTACGATATTTTACAAACGGCAGTTCCTGAAGCCATGTGTATTGTTGCAGGAGAAGAATATATTTCATCTGCACCGGCAATTGAAAAATTCGATGCAGTGGGCATTGGCCCCGGCATGGGTATGTATCCATCTCATAAAAAATTATTAGGGGAAATTTTTGAAAAAGTGAATGCGCCCATGGTCATTGATGCAGATGCATTGAACTGCATGGCTGCAAATAAGGAATTATTAAAAGCCATTCCTCCATCATCCATACTTACACCACATCCAAAAGAATTTGAGCGTTTGTTTGGCCCATCTGAAAATGATATTGAAAGATTGCAACTGGCTTTGGTACAATCAAAAGAACTGAATGCCTATATTGTTTTAAAAGGGCATTATAGTTTTATCAGTACGCCTGCCGGGATTGGTTATTTCAACAGTACAGGTGATGCGGGCATGGCTACTGCAGGAAGTGGTGATGTATTGACCGGCATCATTACCGGATTACTTGCACAGGGATACAGTGCCCTTCACTCAACTTTATTCGGTGTGTATTTACATGGACTTGCCGGTGACCATGCTGCAGGCAAATATGGACAGGAAGCGATGATCGCCCGGGATATTGTTGCTGGTTTGGGAGATGCATTCAAAGAGATTGAGCTTTAAGTTAGAAAAATTTTAGATTTTCTTATACCCATATCCTAATTAAAAACTCCTTTCTATCAGTTTTTAGCCCCTTTTCCCTATTTTTGCCGTCCAAAATTCAAATAATGTCTCCGTTTGAAATGCTGCTATAATTACCAGACTGTCAGCCTGAGCTTGTCGAAGGCGGTACATACAGAAATTATATCGGCTTCGACAGGCTCAGCCTGACAGCTTTTCAAATAGAGACAGTATCAAAATTCAGAACAAATATTACTTATGGACAATTTGATTTATGTTATCCCCGCAATGGGCATTGTAGGCCTTTTATACACTTTTATAAAGTTTGCATGGGTTTCAAAACAGGATGCAGGTAACGACCGTATGAAAGAGATCAGCACGTATATTGCTGAAGGTGCCATGGCTTTCTTAAAAGCTGAGTATAAGATCCTCACTTATTTTGTAATCATCGGCGCCTTATTATTAGGCGTAATGGGTTACACCAATTCTAACAGTCACTGGAGTATTGCTGTTGCCTTTGTTATTGGTGCTTTCTTTAGTGCCCTGGCAGGCTTTATAGGTATGAAAGTGGCTACCAAGGCCAATGTTCGTACTGCACAGGCAGCCCGTACCAGCTTATCAAAAGCGCTTAAGGTTTCTTTTACCGGAGGTAGTGTAATGGGATTGGGTGTTGCAGGTTTAGCTGTTTTAGGTTTGGGTGGTTTGTTCATTGTATTGAAAATGATCTTTGCTCCTCATGCGGCTGTTGACAGTCACGAAATGGAGCGTACCAT
>JBDSGK010000187.1:0-9648 GCA_039919015.1 Ferruginibacter sp. | reverse complement strand
ACGCATTATTATGCCCGCCCCCGATAATGATGGGTATTTTTTTTGCAGATGCAATTACTTTCACCAGGTTCTCCACTTCTTCATCAATAATATTCAATGCATGGCGGTAAGCATTTATTTTTTCTTCCGGATTGTAAGCATTGTTCTCAATTAAAAATTTAATGTCGCCGAAATCAAAATGCCCAAGCAACAGTGTATTTTCTCCTGTCAAGAAATCATTGCTTTGTATGTTTAAAAAAGCTGTCATAAAAGACAGCCAGGCTGTTTCGGTTCCGCCAACACCATAGTTGGCTTTAACACCAAAATCTTCGGGAATACCCAATAACACATATTTAGCCGTAGACTCCTGCAATACTTCGGGCCACTCTCCCTCGGGTTTCAAAAATTGCAGGCGTTCTCCCATACGGGTCTCAAAACGGCGGACCTTGGTCATGGATAAAATATCTTCCTTGGAATAAAACTTAAAATGTTTCATGGAGGGAAGTTAGGTAAATTCTTTATATCCAAACTACTTATGTCATATGAATAATGGTCAGTTTGAAGCCGGCTTTATGAGAAGACGGGCTTACTACGCCAAAGTAAAGAAGAAAATATTCAATATTCAATGTTCAACGCTCAATGTTCAAGTGAAGATACGGAGCGTATAATTGAAAATTGATCATTGCCAGCAGGATGCTGCGCAAACATTGGATATTGAGCATTTGTTTTAGAGTCTATGTTTCAAAACAGATCCACTAACTATCTAATATTTAACTTTCAGTTATACAATCTCAAATATCCTTGGTATAGTATTTGTTTATTGGCTCGTATGAAAAAACAAAACTTAATTTTCGCGATTTTATTTAGCCTCGGTATAGTTTCGGTGGCTACATCTACAGCTCAATCTTTTGAAAAGGGATCGGTAACATTCAGTGCGGGTGTTGGCGTTGGTGCCGAGTACAATAGTAATTATTACAATTCAGCCTTTGGAACAAAAGCCGTTCTTGAAGCCGGCATGTGGCAGGCCGGTCCTGGTGTAATTTCATTGGGTGCCGAATTTGGCGGTACGTTTTCCAATGGCGGCACATTAAATAATTACAGGGCCCGTACCATAGTAGTTGCCGGCCGTTCGGCATGGCACCATGGCTGGAATGTAAAAGGACTTGACACCTATGCAGGGCTTTCAGCCGGGGCAGGCTTTAATCAATACCGGTACGAAAATAATGAGGTTGTCAGGCAAAACGAAGTGATCCCGGTATTCGGCGCATTTGTTGGTGCTTCTTATTACATAACTCCAACCTTTGGAGTTAATATTGAAGCAGGGCGTGACATTACACAAGTACAGGCGGGCATTATTTTTAAAATAAAGTAAGCCTGGTGCTGTTTTACTATTTTTGCCCATATAAATCATGGCAGCAGTAAAAGCATATATAGCTAAACAAATTTTTACAGGTGAGCAATGGCTGCATGATCATGCGGCCATTGTTGATGAAGGTATCATAACAGATGTTATCCCGGTTACTGTATTGCATCCGTTGATGGAAGTGGAATATTACAGTGATCATATCCTGGCGCCTGCATTTATTGACCTCCAGATATATGGAGCTCATGAAAAATTATTTGCAGTTGAACCCAATATCGAATCTTTAAAATTATTAAACGAATACAGCAACGGTGGCGGGGCTGCTTTTTGTATGCCTACCGTTGCAACCAACCAGCCCGAAATATTTTATCAATGTATTGATGCCATAAGACAGTATTGGCAGCAAGGTGGCGAAGGTATATTGGGCCTGCATGTTGAAGGCCCATGGATAAACAAAACAAAAAGAGGCGCCCATATAGAATCCCTGGTACATAGCCCATCATTAAAGGAAGTTGAAGACCTGTTACAATATGGCAAAGATGTTATTAAGATCATTACCCTTGCTCCCGAAGTTTGTAGTAAAGAAGTGATCGAACTCATTCTTCTAGCCGGTATTAAAATTTTTGCCGGCCATAGCAATGCAACCTATGAAGAGGCCATGGAAAGTTTTGATAACGGCATTACCGGTGTAACACATGTATACAATGGCATGAGCCCGTTGCAACACCGCAGCCCTGGTTTGGTGGGCGCTACTTTTGATCATAAAACGGTAATGGCAAGTATTATTGCCGATGGATACCATGTTGATCATGCAGCCATACGGATAGCAAAAAAAAATATGGGGCAAAGGCTCTTCGCCATAACCGATGCTGTGACCACAACAACCTCAGGTTATTACCAGCATCAACCCGATGGAGATAAATATACCGCAGGGAATATCCTGAGCGGATCGGCATTGACCATGTACAAAGCATTACAGAACCTGGTAAACCAAGCCGGCATTGAAACCGGTGAGGCCCTCCGTATGTGCAGTCTCTACCCTGCACAGGTATTGGGAATGAATGATAAACTGGGTATGATATCAAGAGGTTACCGGTCAAAAATGGTATTGATCCCTGAAAATCTTGATGATACCCCTCTCCTGCTGGTATCCTGATCTCCTTTTCTACTTAGGTATTGACAGGAACCTCTTGCATCTGTCATTTAAAAGAATTAAATTTATACAAGTTCTTTTTCTTATACATTAAATTATACGTTATGAACCTCCTCGAAAAATTTGAGTATTGGGGTGACAGGCATCATCCAAAATGGCTGGATATAATTCGTATAGCACTTGGTATCTTTCTCTGTTATAAAGGTGTTGATTTTCTCCGCAACACCAGCGACCTCATCAGCCTGATGAAACTCACTTCTCCGTTCAGTGAATTCGTGATCATTTTACTAGGGCATTATATAGCCTTTGCCCATATCATCGGTGGTTTCTTTTTAACCATTGGCATGTTTACCCGTGCTGCCTGTTTGATACAGATACCCATTTTAATTGGCGCCGTGATCTTTGTAAACATCAATGCTACAAAAGATGCATTCAGCCCGTATTCCGAATTATTTTTTTCAATTATAATTTTACTGCTGCTTATTTATTTTTTGATAATCGGTAACGGCCCGCTTGCGGTAAAATTGCCTCCTGAAGAACATTTAAAAGAACATGAGAATTATATTCATAAAGTAAAAGGAGAAAACCCGGAAGTGTAAGATGGGTTTTCTGTTGCACCGGATGTTCACAAAAAAAAGCCAGGCAATAATAAAATTGCCTGACATTTTTTAATATACCTGTCGTTCTAAAGGTCTTGTATGCTATTCGTTTATTTTTAAAACTTTTTGCTGCAATAATCCATCAGCAGTAATTATCTTAATGAAATACATGCCTGCAGTCAATTTAGAAAGTCCGTTGCAGATGATATTATTACTTCCTGCTGTTGCCTGGTAATCTCTTGATACTGCCACCCTGCCTGCCATGTCAATAATTTGAATTGTCAATTGCTGTGGCTGCTGTAATACGATCCCAACATTAATAAGATCCGTAAATGGATTAGGTTTGATCTTATCAATAACGATATTGGAATGATCACCTAAAAATACTATTTGGCTGCTGTATGTATATTTGCCGTCATTGTCGAGCATCTTTAACCTGTAATAATTGACAGAACCGGAAGAAGGATGGTTATCGGTAAATGCATATGTCGTAATGGTATTGCCGGAACCAGTTGCTGCTACGCTCCCTATTTTTACAAATGTATGGCCGTCATTACTTCTTTCAATTTCAAAGCGGTTAACCTGGATCTCAGAAGCTGTGGCCCAGTCAAGTAAAATTGATCCTCCCTGTTTTTTGCCTTTAAAATGAACAAGGGTTACGGGAAGAACTATATTATTTACTGTTATGTTACCGATAGCTGAGACAGAACTGCACTGGGTAACTCCCGATAACAAACTTGACTTAAAGAACACCCTATAGGTTCCTGCTGTGGTAAATGGATTGGTTGTGATTGACAGCGCCCCATTGGCTGTTGCCCATTTCCCCGGACCGTAAGACTGGCCGTTTGCCGAATCTGCAATTGCATAAAATGAACCCGCCAAAGCATTTGAAATACTGTAAGTGATCGTTTGATTACGGTTAATTGTGGTACCACCCGGCGAATATAAAGGAGCTACCGGTGTTGGTGAGCAGCTGATAGTAGTTGCTGATGCAGGACAGGAAACCTCCTGTTTGCTGCTTTCCTGCAAACCGATCCTTAAAACGCCGTTGGGATAAAGCGTATTCGTTGCTGTGCTGTTTACGGTAACCGGCCCCCAGTTTGTTCCCGAAGTAACCGTTGACCCGATCAACACATCATCAAGATAAAGATTTACAGTGGTTGTTGAAAAAGAACCGGTGAGTGTTCCGGAAATATTTGTCGAGGTGGCTGTAACAGGACCTGTTATGGCGCCACATCTTGTAGCTGCTGTTGCCGGCGTGGCTGTAAAGCCCGCTGAATTAGTGCTGAGTCCGCACGATCCGTTTTGAGCATTGGCATAATAGCTTGTACCGGAAACCGCATTATACAATGCCGGCGTTGTTCCTGCATTTCCGGTGCTCCAGGTTCCATTTGCCTGGACCGTAGTTGTGGCAACCAAAGTATTAACAGATGTGTAAACCCTTATTGAAGTTCCGGCAGCACTGGAAGAAGTTCCCGTTATTGGAGCACCTGCAGCAAGCTGGTTGTTATTATCAGCATTTATTAAAGGTGTTTGTGTAAAGCAGGTTACTGTATACACCGGCGTTTGATTGGCACATTTGCTTGTGGCTACAACGCCGGTATTTAATTCAGTTACAAGATACAACTGCTGTCCGTTCAATAAAGTAAGATTAGAGAATGTAAATACGCCCCCGGTTGCAGTGGCTGTTTGAACATTGATTCCGTTTATATACAAAGTAACAACAGCATTTGCGTCTGTAGTTCCGGATATTGTTTTTATGCCCGTTGTAAATACAGTATTTGAAGGAGACGTGATAACCGGCACTGCCAATGATCCGGCAAGGGCAGTACCACCATTTCCTGCTGCACAAAAATATGCAGGCAAGGAATTGCATCCCGTTATGTTATTTGTATAATAAACTTTGTAAGAACCAGAACTTATGGGTGCACCTGTACTACAGCCACCTGAAAAGATCCATGTTATGTTCGGGCTTGTGCCTGTATTGGTTCCAAATAACCCTGTACCATTGGTAACATTATTATCCGGTATATTCCTGGTTAAATTATCAACATGAACGGTCCATCCAGTACTTAAGTTAGAAGCTCCTAAACCCTTACTGCCGCTGGTGCAGGTTAAAACAGGCGTTGCGGGAAGATTAGCTGAATTGCAGGTAGAAGCATTTACTGCATTACTTGTTAAGCACATGCTTTCAGCTGTTGCCTGCGATTTTGCAGTAATGATGTCCCCATTGATCAATACTATATTATTCAAAGTCCAGGTTGAACCTGATGTTACATTGGTAACAGTACCTACCGATGACCCGTTCTTATAAACGGTTATGGTTGCAGTTGCTGCAGCACCGGGCAATGCCGATTTGGTCCAGGTGCCACTTATATTTACTGTTCCTGTACTTATCGGTGAGTTAATTGTTGGTGCAGCCGTACACATGGCCGTTGTACAATTTGAAGGATTATTAAATATCTGGCAGCCGGGCTGTCCATCAATAAAATCCTCATAAGTGTTTCCACTTGTGCCGTATATGTCTGAACGGGGCCCACCTATAGCAGTCGTTGGTGCCATGACCGTTGTTGCGGTCATGCGTATAGATGAACTTGCAGTTAAATTAAAAGGAGCAGCCTGCAGGTCTGAAAATGGAATATAAAAATCGATCAGGAAATCCGGATCACCATTATCATTGGAAGAAGCAAGGGAGATCTGTGACATATCCTGCCAGTTCAAATATTGTTTTACCAATACCGGCGAGGAAGTTCCGTCGGCATTATAAATCCCAATTCTGAAATTGGTTTCCAGCACGATCTCTATTTCAAAACCCGGGTTGCCGTTTGTGCCGGTTGTTGAGGGTAAATAATTGGGGTCGGCATTTGCTCCTGAAGCACCAAACTTACCATCTGTATCCATCATAATGCTGTATCCTTTAGAGCCGGGGCTGATAGCCCCCATACGCATCCTGAATAAAATATTCTGAGAAACAGAAAAATAATGATATACACCATTTCCGTTTGAATCGGGTACAAAATCACTATAACCATGGTTAGGCCCCCTTGTCAGATCACCATAAGGTTCAATGGAATAAGCCCTGATACCTTTATAATTAATTTCAGAACTGACAACATCATTAATGGTAAATCCGCCTGTAGTAGCAGATGTATATCCATCACTATTGGGGTCTAACACAGTTCTGCCGGCAGCACTGGTGGCCTGCCGGTTAATAAACCCGGGTATTTGTGATAAAGATTTAAAATGGCTAATGCAAAAAATGGCTGCAATAAGCAGCGTAAGGTAGATAGGTTTCATTTTGCGTGATATTGGTTTAGGTATATAGCAAACGAATAAACTCTACAGTTATTGTAGTAAGAATTCTACAAAATAAAATATTTATACCCTTGTGAGAGAATTATCCAGCCAAAAGGGTCCAGATCGGATATGGCATTAAAAATTCGCCAGCAATCTTAATCCGGGCGTTAGGCCTTTTAAAAAATTATTAAAGTAAAAAACAGGTTCGATCTTTATTTTTCCGCTGAATAAAGAAACCTGTCCTGCACCCACACGGAATGTATTCTTTTCAAAATAATTTCCTTTTTGCTTTACCAGGTAACTCAGTGAGAATATATTGAGGTACGAAACATCTTTTGCCCAGCTGTTTTTTTTCACTTTCGCCTGGCCATAGGTAAGCGTTATAAAATCATTGCGAAAGGTCTGCAATTTGCCATCCGCATTTTTAGCAAAGAAAAAATTGGGTTCCCAAAATAGGCCAATATCTCTTTTAATATTTCCATTATTAAAAATAACTGCAGCTCCCAGGCTAATTGATGGGACAAAAATATTTTTATAGTTCTGGATGTTTACCGACCATCGAGAAGTGAGGTAATCGCCCGTGCCGGCAATATAACCCCTCGGCTGGTGATTTGCATAAATGGCCTGGTCGCCATTTTTAATATGCCAGTGCCCTTCCTTATCTTTTATCCACCTGGCCTTTTCATTTTTTTTAATGGCATCTATTTTTTCATTCAGGCCTGCAACTGCGTAATTATTAAGGTTGCTCAGCTGGTTCACAAAAAAACTAAGCCGGTAATAACGTATCTCAGAAAATGGTTTCAGCATGGTCGACCGTTCTGTATACAATTTAGTACCCATGAAATTAACAGTATCCTGTTCCAGTTTTAAAGCTGCAACATCACCGGCCTGCAGCAGGAAGCTGGATCCCGTTGGTTTAAAAATCTGTATACGTATCTTTTTTCTTCCCTGTTCATCAGTAATATAGTCAATACGTTTTGAGGATAATTCATCAGCAAGGGAATCTTTTAACGGGATAATGTCCTGCAAAAAAATACGTAACAGCGAATCGATATTTGAAAAACGGTCCAGGTCGGCTATGTCACTTAGTTCGATCTGCATTTTATTTCCTTTGCCAAGATCAACTGTAAACCTCCTTTGAAGTCCATCCGCAGGTACTTCAAAGGTCTTACCGGTATTTGACAATGCAGGTTCCTGTTGGGCAATAACTGTTCCCGTGATGCTTATTGCAAGCATCAGCAAACTGATGTTCTTTTTCATATTGATCTAATTTTTTGGAGAAAGTTTTATTTTAAATCCCCCTTCGTATTGCTGCTGTGAAGCAATCGTTTGGTTGGTGGCTTTACCGTTTTTGAATTTTATTTTAAAGGCCCTTTGTACATAATTGGGTACCGGGTAATATTGTGTTGAAGGAGACTGCAATTCGTTAATATGCACTACGGCTAATTTTTTGGTTACCGGTATAGCCACTGCAACTGAACCTGCCGTATCTGTAATGATGGCCACCGGGTCTTTTTCAATAACGGTTTCTGCAATTGCTGTAACAGGCTGTTCTTTTTTTACCGTGTTCTTTACATCACTGTTGTACTGATCATTTATATTGATCTCCATTTTCTTTTTTTCAACCCGAGGGAAAACCTTAACAGTAACCCGAACCACAGGGGGGATAGGCAATACAATGGTTTGTCTTTTTTGCGGAGGCTGATTCCTTAACACTATATTTTCTTTTTTGTTTGGCAGCATCAAAGGAATGGTTAATGCAAACAATAAACAGGCAGCAGCCCAATACCAAACAGCTTTTTTGTTATGCGGCTTCTCCCGTAAACGGCTGTGCAGTTTTTCCCAGGCAACATTTTTTTCCAATGCAGCTTCCCCGGGCAAACCGGTCAATCCGTCCAGTTTATTTTTCCAGCCGCAACGTTCATTGTGCTTTTCGGGTAACATATTCTATTCCTTTTTGTGATAACATTTTTTGTAATAATGACCTTGCCTTGCTCAGTTGCGATTTAGAGGTACCTTCTGTTATGCCTGTTAACCCGGCAATCTCCTTATGGCCCATTCCTTCTATAACATATAAATTAAAAACAGTGCGGTAACCAACCGGCAGTTGAACAACCAGGTTAAATATCTCGTCAGCAGATAAGTTATCAAGCGCATCTTCTGCCAATACAATTTCTTTTGCCACAGATTCGGTTACAATGCTGAATACATTTTTTTTGCGCAGGAACATCAGGCATTCATTGACCATGATCTTTTTCAGCCAGGCATAGAGCGCCGCTTCGCCCTGGTAGCTGAATGCTGGTAAATTTTTAAAGAACTTATAGAACCCATCCAGTAATAGCTCTTCAGCATCTTCCTTATTTTTTACATACCTGCAGCAAACCAGGAACATATTATCTGCCAACCGGTCAAATAAACATTTCTGCGAAGCGGCGCTTCCCCGCTTTGCTTCCCCGACCAGTTGAGATATATCCATGAAAAATAAAAACTGTTGGTTTATAAAAGTATAAATGCAGTTTACACACAAAGGGTTGCCCGGGCAAATAAAAAGAGTTAAGGAATACATATATTTAACATGGGACATAAAAAACCCCACCTATAGTGGGGTTGCGTTAACTTTCCTGTCTCTCTTTCGCCGGGAACTAACCGGGGAAAGTAATAAGGATAAAATTCTCAATGTTCTATTTTGTAATCCTCCTTATCCAGGATCGTTTAACAAAATCTAATAAAGAAAAAATAATGCCGGTTTCATTGCAGGCAATGCCTCTTTATATTGAGAAAAAAAATGCACAACCTGGAATGCTGTGGATTTTTTTCCATAGGAATTCATGTATTACTAGCTATTTTTTTTCATTATCCGTTTCCTGCATCTTGTATATTAAATGACCTGGCTATTTCATAAAGCAATCCTGTTGCCTTGAAAAACGATCACATAAGATCATATTTACATTAAAAATATCATTCCGGGATCAGTATATGGGTTGTCATATATTTTGAAACCTCCCTAGGTAAACCCCGGGTTTTTATTCTTATGTTTTGAAAACTGGGGTGAATCGAAATACCTGTTCCATACCGGAAGTATAGACTTAATCTTATTGAAGATCCGCCTGGTCTCGGATTGAGGCATTTCTTTTTTTATCCTGGAGTTCAGTTCACCCTGGATCAATGCAATTTCATATTCAGACTGGCTTAGCTGCATACCATTCGAAATGGCCATCTTATCTGTATATTGACCTGTCAGCTTCGTCAGCATATCT
>JBDSGK010000186.1:0-3319 GCA_039919015.1 Ferruginibacter sp. | reverse complement strand
ATTTGGGAAATCTCTCATCTGCTGAATAGTGAATTCATCCAGGGTCTGTATCCGGCGGTTAGTGTCCATTATAATTTAATTGATTGGTCAATAATTAGTTTATTGGGCAAGATTAACGATTTTTGCACACAAAATAACAGGGCTAAATTAACCCAATTTACTCAATCAACACACAACGAATGAAGGTTTTTAAGTTTGGAGGCGCCAGTATCAATACCGTAGAAAGAATTAAAAATACAGGCGATATCATCAGTTCATATAAGGGAGAAAAATTACTGATCATCATCTCAGCCATGGGTAAGACAACCAATGCATTGGAAAAAGTGGTGGATGCTTTTTTTGATGGGCGCAGGGAAGATGCATTGCAGTTATTCGAACAGGTTAAAGCAGCACATTTGGATTCACTCAAATCCCTCATCAGCATTAACTGGCAACAGGCCGAGAACCAGCTGAAGGATTTTTTTACGGAAGTAGAATGGTTGCTGCATGATAAACCGGTAAGAGGATATGATTATTATTATGACCAGATCGTTTGTTGCGGCGAATTGTTCAGTACTTCTTTAGTAAGCATTTATTTAAACGAGATCGGGATAAAGAATAAATGGGTTGATGTAAGGGATATTGTGCGAACCGATGACAATTTCAGGGATGCTTATGTTGACTGGACCTTTACCCGGCAAAAAGTAAAAGAAGACATTGAACCTTTATTTAAAGATTTTGATCTTGTCATCACCCAGGGATTTATTGGTGCTACAGATGAAAATGAAAGCACGACATTGGGAAGAGAAGGGAGTGATTTCAGTGCTTCCATCTTTGCCAATATCCTTGATGCTGAAAGCCAGACGATCTGGAAAGACGTGGAAGCCGTGATGAGTGCCGACCCTAAGGAATTTCCTGATGCAGAAAATATGTACGCTTTAAGTTACCGCGAAGTGGTGGAGATGGCTTATTACGGCGCCCAGGTAATTCACCCCAAAACCATAAAACCTTTAGCAAATAAAAATATCCCGCTGCACGTACGTTGCTTTTTAAAACCGGAGTTACCAGGCACCATCATAAGTAATAAACCCGTTCACAACCTGCCTCCCGTAATTGTTTTAAAAAAAAACCAGGTGCTTATGGAATTAAGTTCGAAGGATTTTTCTTTTGTTGAAGAAAAACCGATGAGCCAATTGCATGAAATGTTTGCAGCGATAAAGATCCGTCCAAACCTGTCGCAAAATGGTGCTGTTGGTTTATTACGCTGCCTGGATGACAAACCCGAAAAAATTGAGAAACTGGCACTGGCCGCATCTGCAATTTTTGATGTGCAATTGCAAAAAGGTCTTACACTGCTCACCATCCGCCATTATACCGAAGAAAAAATAAAGGAACTGACGAAGGGAAAAATAATAGTGCTGGAACAAAAGACACCCGAGACCATCCAGGTTTTGATGCGTTAATTAATTACATAGTCCCCATTCTTATTGACCATAATGAGCGGTAGTTTTTTATTCGCTTCAAAATAATCAAAGGCTTCTTTCAGGCTCAGGATAAACCTGTTGATGGTAACATTGCTCTGTACAGTTTCTGTGAGGTAATTAATGGATTTGGGAACATTGTATTTAACCGGGAAAACATGTACCGGTATAAAATCCTGGCCGTTGTTCCTCACACTTGAAGCAATGACATAAAGTTCTTCAATGGGTTCGTCACTAATGGCTATACAACCGGTTGAAACGCAATTACCGTGAATGTATATAGCTCCACCCGGTTTATCAGAATCACTTAAAATCTTATCCGATGCATTGGGATAATTTAACCCCAGTGCCAAATGGTATTTACTATTGGGATTAAATTCATTGATATAATAAAACCCTTCCGGTATCTGGTTATCGCCCTGGCTGCGCTTGGGACCGGTTTTGCCACTCTGCATGCAAACTTTATAGGATTTGAACAAGCTGTACTTTTCATCATTATTACTCTTAACCCAAACTTCCAGTGTCCTGTCGTATTTAAATGAGCGGATATAAAGCGATTGGGGAGGCCATGCTAAATTCTTTTCTCCAAATTGCTTTTTAAGTGAATCCTCCAGGCGGTTAAAAACCTCTCCTGCTTTTGTGTATGATCTTTGACTTTCCGGTGATGAGGGTTGGGCAAATACCTGCATGCCTGCAGTTATTGCAAAAGATAGTAATAGTGTAAAATGAAGAAGTAAGCGATTCATTAATTATAGTTGGGGTTACATTAATGAAACGTAAATTTAAAAAAAATATTGGACAAAACAACAAAATTGCTAATTATGAAAGCTATTTTGGTTCATTAGTAATCTTTACTTCGCTGTATTACAAGAGCTTAACCGATATTATGTCTATAAATTCCCCCGGGCATCCTGCTCTCTTTCCAATGCTTCAAACAGGGCTTTAAAATTACCCTTGCCAAAGCTTTGGGCACCTTTGCGCTGAATGATCTCGAAAAAAAGTGTTGGGCGGTCTTCCAAAGGCTTACTGAAGATCTGTAAAAGATACCCTTCCTCATCCCTGTCAATTAAAACACCCAACTTCTGCAAAGGCTCCAGGTCTTCATCAATTTTACCAACCCTGTCCAATACGGTTGCATAATAACTGTCGGGAATATCTAAAAATTCAATGCCTCTTTTTTGCAATTCAGTTACTGTTTTCACAATATCAGCAGTTGCTATGGCCACGTGCTGCACCCCTTCACCGTTATAAAAATCAAGATATTCTTCCACCTGGCTTTTTTTCTTTCCTTCTGCCGGTTCATTGATCGGGAATTTCACAAATCCATTACCATTACTCATCACCTTACTCATCAGGGCAGAATACTCGGTTGAAATATCATTATCATCAAAGCTCAGGATATTTTTAAAGCCCATCACCTCTTCATAGAATTTTACCCAGGGGTTCATCTGGTTCCAGCCAACATTACCTACGCAATGATCTACATACAATAGACCTGTATCAGCCGGATTGTAATTTGATTTCCATTCCCTGAAGCCGGGCATAAAAATGCCGTTATAATTCTTTCTTTCCACAAACAGGTGAACGGTTTCACCATAAGTATGAATACCGCTAATCACCACTTCTCCATCATCATCTTTCAACACCGTGGTTTCCAGGTAAGCTTTGGCGCCACGTTTGGTTGTTTCTTCAAAAGCCTTTGAAGCATCATCTACTTTTAATGCCAATACTTTTACAGCATCCCCATGTTTGTAAATATGATCGGCAATAGCATTATCGGTACGCAGTGGTGTAGTTAAAACAAAGGTGAGTTTGTTCTGCCTGATCACATAACTCACTTTATCCTTCATACCCGTTTC
>JBDSGK010000185.1:0-14763 GCA_039919015.1 Ferruginibacter sp. | reverse complement strand
TTAACGTATTAACCAATTAACGGGATAAAGAAAAAAATTACTTCTTCTCTCCCTTAAACGTCCCCGCATCCACATCCTTAATAAACTGTATCAATCCCGGAAAATAATTCTTCTGGTCATCATACATGCTCATGTGGCTGCCGTTGGTGCAGGTGATATTGCGGCCGTTCTGTACCTGCGTGCTCATCCACTTCATGTGTTCGGGATCCATGGTATCATGCTTGCCGCCAATGGTTAGCGTTGGTGTTTTTATTTTGGGGAGCTCTTTGCTTACATCCCAGTTTATTAAATTACCGCCAATCCCAAACTCGCTGGGCCCCTGCATGGTAACGTATAATGACTGGTTGGTTTTGCTTAAAGAACGTGATACCGGTTCGGGCCATGGATCTAAACGGCAAATATGTTTTGCATAAAAATTAGGCAACAGCAGTTCCATATATTTGGGATTTGCAAAATCACCTTTTGCTTCTATCTGCCTGATGGTATCTAAAATTTTTTGATCGAACTGTGGTGCCAATACTTCCTGGGCATATTTGCCATAAGCCGGGCAACTGCTCATCATATTGCTGATGATAAGGCCCTTTAAATTTTCCTGGTATTTTAATGCGTACTGCATGCCAAGTATGCCGCCCCAACTATGTCCAAGTAAATAAAAATTATCCTTATTTAAATTTAATGCCTTGCGTACTTGTTCCACTTCTTCTACAAATCTTCCCAGGTCCCACATGCTGGTGTCTTTGGGATTGTCTGAAAGTCCGCAACCCAACTGGTCGTAATAGATCAGTTGAACATCTTCGGGCAGTAAGAAATTTTCGAAGCACTCAAAGTATTCATGTGTAGCACCCGGACCGCCATTGAGTAAGAGCAATTTTATTTTTGGATTATTGCCAATACTTTTTGTCCACACATTGAATTTGCCTTTTGACGTTTCAATGGGAATTATTTTAACGCCGCCAACTTGAATTTCTTTATACAGGTCTTCATTACCGGTTGTTGTTGTGGTTGTTGTTGCCGTTTTTTTGTTTTGATCGTTGCAGCTAAATAGTATTAGGGCAAACAATCCAAAAATGATCTTTTTCATAAAACAGTTTATTTGGTTTACAATATTCAGACAGTTAAAAATTCCTTGAAGATATTTTCTTTAATGGCCGGCCATTCCTCTCTGATAAAACTGTAATATACAGTATCCCTTACAACGCCGATATCATTGATGCTGTGCTTTCTCAAAACACCTTCCCGTATGGCACCTATCTTTTCCATGGCCCTTTGCGATTTTAAATTAGTGCCGGCTGTTTTTAACTCCACACGGTTAAGCCCCAATGTTTCAAAAGCAAATTGCAGCATCAGGGATTTATTGTGTTTGTTGATACCGCTGCCCTGGAGTAGTGGGTCAATCCATGTCCAGCCTATCTCAAGCCTTTTATCCCGGAAAGAAATGTTTGCAAAGCGGGTGCAACCTACATAGCGGTTTTCCTTTTTATCAAACATGGCAAAGGGATAAGCAGTTTTGTTTTCCTTTTCTTTTAATGCGGTATCAAAATAAGCAGCAAAACTGCTGTCATCTGTAATATTGGCAAGCGTGAATTTCCATATATCACTGTTGCTGAGTGCAATTGCTTTCAGGGCTTCAAAATGTTGCGGGATAAGTGGTTCCAATCTCGCACGTTCATCTTCGAGGATAATATCCTGGTCAAAAAAGGTAGCGTAATCCATTTTATTTTATTTTTTTGTTAATCCGTTAATCCGTTAATCCGTTAATCCGTTAATCCGTTAATCCGTTAATAAGGCGATCAGTTAATTAGTGAATACGTTGAAAAGTTATTTGCTATTAGAGCTCTACGGATTAACTAATTAACGGATTAACAATTTAACCTTTTATCAGCCTGGCAACGATCTTATCAATGGGTAAGTTAACAGATCCATCTGAAAAATCATCCCGGTTTATAAAGCGGAAGGTTTCTGTTTCGCCGGTTTCTTCATACATCTTTAATTGATGTTCATCAAAATCAAACGGCTTATCACGAAGGGGTGCTGTTATGGGCTCCAACGCTTCAACAAAATAATAAATGGAAATGATCTGGTGGTTGGGATTAAATGCACTCAGCTGATAAAAATCAGTGGTATAAATATGCTCCGTAATTTTTACCTTCAAATTCATTTCTTCCATAAATTCCCGTTGCAGGCAATCCCTTGTGCCTTCACCAAACTCAAGCCCGCCACCCGGAAATTTAGTAATGTAAGCTCCACGAATAAATTCATCACTAACCAAAATCTGGTTTTCTCCGTTTATTAAAATACCGTAAACCCTGATATTGAACATGATCATTTCTTTAACCGTTTCCAGTAATTCCACACGGCAAATGCCAGAATTACAATTGATAAAATTACAGGCAGCCAAAAAGCCATATGATTGTCTTTATAGGGAATGGGCACATTCATACCGTAAATGCTGGCAATTAATATAGGCACACTTAAAAAGATGGTAAGTGTGGTAAGCCGTTTTAAAACTTCATTCTGATTATTGCTGATGATGCTGGCAAATGCGTCAAGTGTACTGTTGAGGATATTGGTGTAGGTATTTGCCATTTCAAGGGCCTGCGAGGTTTCCACGATCAGGTCTTCCAGCAGGTCTCTTTCTTCCTCATTTAGTTTCAACACATTGGTACGGCTTATCTTCATCATCAGCAGCTCATTACTTCTTAACGCCGTAAGAAAATACACAAAACTTTTTTGGATACGCATCAGTTGCAACAACTCTTCATTGCGGTTGCTGTCATACAGTTTTTTTTGTTCAAGGCTGTTGCGCCTGGTATTGATCTCTTTCAAATAATCCTGGAAATTACTAGTGATCTTTTCAAATATTTTAAGCACCATCATGTTTATCCTGTCGGGGTTGCGATGCTGGAATGTGCTTAGGAATTTTTTGATGGCTTCGTTCTCAAAAGAGTTAACGGTTACGATCTGGTTATGGGTAAGTATGATACAAATGGGTATGGTAATATAGAACGCATCGCTCAGGTTGAATGAATTGTTCTCGGTTGGTGTTTTGATCACAATGAGTTTTACATCATCTTCAATTTCGTACCGGCTGCGTTCGTCAATATCCAATGAGTCTTTTAAAAAGTCAATGGGAATGTCCATGGTCTCACTCAGTTCGCTGAACTCTTCCTGTTTAAGTGGCGGCAACACATTTACCCAAACAGCATTTTCAGATTTATCTATGGCAATGGTTTTTTGTTCTATATTTTTGAAATACTGGATCATACGTTTTCAATAGATTTTTGAATACTGTTTAAATGATGTTCGGTATGAAAAATGGTAAAATAACAAAGCTCCCTTAATGTGATACGACCCAGCAGCGGGTGTTTTACCAGGTAACCATCAAGGTCTTTTTCAGTCCTGTTTTTAGTTAACGCATCGATAAATTTTGCCGTTGCTTTATTCCAGTTATCCATTAATTTTTGTTTGCCATATTTTATTTCAATGGGTTTTGGCACAAACCTGCCGCTTGCACGGCCACCCTCGCTTAATTTTTTGTAGTATTTATCTTTTACTTCATCATAGGTTCTGGATGCACGGTTTGGTGTACCGCCGATCCATCTTACTAAAAACTTAGGAAGCCCGTAAGCAAGGGTAGTGGTATTGGTGGAAATAATAAGGTGCTGCATATTTTCTGCTGCCGACCATTTGTTTTCTGGCCTTTTAAAAAGCCTTGTTTCATCAATGGTATAGCAGGTTTCTGAAAATTGTTTGAACATATCTTCAGCAGCAGTTATGATCTCTGTTTTGGTCATATATCTATTTCTCCTTTGTAAACAAATTCTGCAGGCCCGCAGAGCCAGATATTTTCAAAATTGTCATCATCCATCTTATTGAATTCAACACTTAAGTTCCCGCCTGGTGTTCTCACTTCTACCCGGTTAAAACCATTATCATTGTGTGCATTCATGAGGGCGGCGGCAGTTACACCTGTACCGCAACTCATTGTTTCATCTTCCACGCCACGTTCGTACGTACGTACAAAAATACCGTCAGCATCAATGGTCTCAACAAAATTCACATTGATACCTTCTTTTTCAAATTTTTTGCTGTAGCGTATCTCCCTGCCGGTTTCCACCACGTCAATATCTTCTACATTATCGGCAAATTTCACAAAATGCGGTGAGCCGGTATTTAATATAGCATAACCCGAATGATAATCCACTTCATGCACATCCTGCATTTTTAACCGCACGATCTCATGCATATCTATATCTGCTTCATGCGGACCGTCTATGGCCATAAAACGGTAAGTGCTTTTATACATGCCGCGGTGATTAGCAAATTTTACGAGGCACCTGCCGCCATTGCCGCACATGCTGCTTTCATTGCCATCGGCATTAAAGTAGATCATGTTAAAATCAAGATCTGTATGATTGCTCAATAACATCAAACCATCGGCACCCACGCCAAACCTGCGGTTACAAATATGTTTTACCTGTTCGCGGGTGAGGTTGTCGTATTTATTATCCCTGTTCTCGAGGATCACAAAATCGTTTCCTGTACCCTGGTATTTATAGAATTCTATTTTCATGTGCTTTTATTATTTAACCTTGGTCACATGGAATTCGCCTATGAACATTTCATTTGGTCCCGCCCAATGGCGGGATAGCTCATTTCATGTTTTAAATACTTGAATCTGATATTACCTGTAATGACTGCTTAATTAAATTTTCAACTGCCAGTCCACCATTGGCAGAAAATTCTTTGCTAATGCGGTTGGCAACAATAGCGCTGAGGCTAAGGCTATGGTGACCCAGTGCATTTCCCAAACCATAAATGGCTGAAGTCTCCATCTCAAAATTAGTTATTCGGTAATTGCCAAACTGAAAATTTGTTAAGTTGTCAATTAACATGGGATAGCCCAATCCCAGCCTAAGTATCCGGCCCTGGGGCCCATAGAACCCGGGGCATGTTACCGTAATACCCTGGTGATAATTGTTGGTGAAATGTTTGATCAATGCCGCACTGGCCATATTTATATACGGAGAGATCTTACCCGAATTTAAATGGGTATGTGTGCTGAAGGCCTGTATGATCTGTTTTTCTTCCTCATTACTTTCTGAGCGGTAAAAATGCAGGAGGTTATCCAAACCAAGTCCATGCGTACTGGCAACAAAACTATCAACCGGGATATCTCTTTGTAAAGATCCTGATGTGCCAAAGCGGATAATGTTTAAGCGGGTGAGCTTTTCTTTAATTAGCCTTGTTTCAAAATCTATATTAACCAGGGCATCCAGTTCGTTCAATACAATATCAATATTATCGGGGCCTATGCCGGTGCTTACACAACTGATTCGCTTTTTACCAATATAGCCGGTGTGGGTAACAAATTCCCGGTGTTTATTCTGGTATTCTATTTTATCAAAATGCTTGCTTACTTCGCCAACCCTGTCGGGATCGCCAACGGTAATGATGGTTTGAGCAATTTCTTCGGGCCGGCAATCCAGGTGATATACTGCACCACGGTCATTTATTATTAATTCCGATTCGGCTATCCGGCTCATCTTTTTTTAGTTTAGAATTGGGGTTGTGCAATTTTCTTTAAAATTACCCTATTTTTGCCCTTGTAAAAAATGAATTGAGGATTATCCTGCATTTTTACTTTTGAATTTTTACTTTTGGTTTTATAATATGGTCCTGTAGCCGAGTGGCTAGGCAAAGCTCTGCAAAAGCTTCTACACCGGTTCGAATCCGGTCGGGACCTCAAACCTTACTTACGTCATTGCAGAAAAGCGATATACTCACTTTGTTCGCAATGGCGTTTTTATTTTAAAGATATGCTTGTAAAATACCTCCACTGGATCGGCATAGCTGCCTGTGTAACTCTGATCGTTTCCTGCTTTTTACCCTGGTCTTATCATGCCGATCTTAACCAGGCATTTACGGGTTTTTACAGTTATAAGAATGAATATGGCAAGCCCGGGAAATTTTTAATTTTTTTTGGAGTTATAACAGCAATATTTATGTTGGTGCCAAAACTTTGGGCCAAAAGGGTAAACCTGTTGATCTGTCCGCTTACCTTGGCATATGCCATTAAAAGCTTTATACTTTTTGGCTCCTGTTATAATAATTACTGTCCGCAAAAACTGTTTGGCTTGTACCTCATGTTGGGCTGTACAGTAGTAATGCTTGTTGCTGCAGTCTTCCCGAATGTAAAAATTCCGGAGAAAAAATAATGCTACTTCTATTGTAATAAAAATTTGTCAGCCTGAGCTTGTCGAAGGCGGGTTTATCATAACATACCGGGTTCGACAAGCTCACCCTGACAGACTTCTTAAAAAAACTAATTTTTCTTTACTTCCTTAGCCCATGCATCTTTTAAAGTAACCGTGCGGTTGAACACAAGTTTACCCGGGGTTGAATCTTTATCCAGGCAAAAATATCCTTTACGTATAAATTGATATCGGCTTTCTACAGTTGCTTCTTTCAATGATGGTTCAACCAGTGCATTGGTAATTATTTGCAATGAATGCGGGTTGATCGTGTCTTTAAAATCTCCTTCTTCGCCTAATGGGTTTTCGGAGGTAAATAAACGGTCATATAAACGTACCTCTACTGTTACTGCATGTGCAGCACTCACCCAATGAATGGTTCCTTTAACGCTAATGCCGCTGGTATCGCTGCCACTTTTGCTTTCGGGGATATAGGTACAATGGATCTCCCTAACTTTTCCAGCTGTATCTTTTACAAAGCCTTCGCATTTTACGATGTATGCATTTTTCAAACGTACCATGCTGCCCGGAGTAAGTCTGAACCATTTTTTTGCGGGTTCTTCCATAAAGTCTTCCTGTTCAATCCAAAGTTCTTTTCCAAAAGGAAGATCCCTTTTTCCCATCGATTCATCCGGGCCATTCTCACTGCTCAGTTCTTCTGTCTTACCATCTTCATAATTATCGATGATCAGTTTAACAGGGTCAAGTACAGCCATCACCCGTAAAGCTTTTTGATTGAGGTCTTCACGCAAACAAAATTCAAGTAAACTCAGGTCAATAAAATTTTCTCTTTTGGCTACGCCGATCTTGTCACAAAATGTGCGGATGCTTTCTGCTGTATATCCTTTTCTGCGAAAAGCACTGAGTGTTGGCATACGTGGATCATCCCAGCTATTAACATGCCCTTCATTTACCAGTTGCAATAATTTTCTCTTGCTCATTACGGTGTAGGTCATATTCAGCCTGGCAAATTCATATTGATGTGATGGAAAGATCTCCAGCTTTTCGATCAGCCAGTCATACAATTCACGGTGTGGGATAAATTCCAGCGTACAAATGGAATGCGTGATGTGCTCAATACTGTCGCTTTGGCCATGTGCAAAATCATACATCGGGTAAATACACCACTTGTCACCACTTCGGTGATGATGCGCATGCTTAATGCGATAAATGATCGGGTCCCTCATCAGCATATTGGTATGGGCCATATCAATTTTTGCACGCAGTACTTTTTCGCCATCTTTATATTTGCCCGCTTTCATGTCCGTAAACTGAGTGAGGTTCTCTTCAATACTCCTGCCCCGGTATTGATTATCTTTTCCCGGTTCGGTAGGCGATCCCTTCATCGCTGCAATTTCTTCGGCGGTAGAATCATCCACATACGCCAGGCCCTTGTTGACCAGGTCAACTGCATAATTATATAAAGTATCAAAGTAATCAGAAGTATATAATTCTTCGCTCCAGTTAAAGCCCAGCCATTTGATATCTTCCTTAATGCTGTCAACATATTCTGTTTCTTCTGTTACCGGGTTGGTATCATCAAAGCGAAGGTTTGTTTTGCCGCCATATTTTAAACCCAGGCCAAAATTCAGGCAAATGGATTTAGCGTGTCCAATATGTAAATAGCCATTGGGTTCGGGTGGAAAACGGGTGAGTATGGATTTGTATTTACCATTCTTCAGGTCCTCTTCAATAATTTCCTCAATAAAGTTGAGGCTTTGCACAGCTCGCAGAGCCCCGTGGGCATCCCGTGGATTTTCTTCACTCATCATTTTTGTTTTGAAGGGCAAATTTACGGTAAGATGTCCACAATTTTTGGGTGAGTCACCGCAAGAAGGTGACTTACCCAAAAATTATAAGTCATTGGTCATTTGTCAATAAGTCATTCGCCTGCTGAAAAATTAGTTCTTTCAAATGATCAGGCTACTAAATGATCAATAACTAATTGTTATTGCCTTTTCTTCATTTCATCCAGCATGCTCATTATCTTATCCAGTTTTTCAGTCTCGATCTTATTTAACTGGAGCTGCAGGGCTTCGATCTCTATTTTTGCTTCAACATTACAGCGGTAATCTTCCAGAGCCTGCAAACGGTCTCTTTCGCTTTGCCTGTTTTGTGCCATCATAATGATGGGAGCCGCATAAGCCGCCTGTGTAGAAAAAATAAGATTGAGCAGGATGAAAGGGTAAACATCCCAATGTCGCACAAAACCAATTACATTCAAAGTCATCCAGATAATTACAAATATGGTTTGCCCGATTATAAAAGCCCAGGAGCCCATTCCTTTCGCAACAGTATCTGCAATTCTTTGTCCGTAGGTAAGTGATCCTTTGTGTTTATCAAGCCATGTTTGTGCTGACATTATAGATGGGTTTAATTTTACTAATTAAAAAAGCCTTTTTATTATTACTGTACATGTAAATAATAAAAAGGCTGATAATTTTTTGGGTGGGCCACCCGCCTGGGGTGACTCACCCAAAAAATTAGGCCCTGCCCATATTCCTAAGATGAAGGGAATGCGAAACAATGGCATGACGCATTTTTCTGAACTCAATGTATTTTACACCATACTCCTGGCATGTCTTTTTAATTATTTTGCTGATGGCAGGGTAGTGTATATGAGAAATTTTCGGAAATAAATGATGTTCGATCTGGAAATTCAAACCACCAACAAACCAGGAGATCACTTTGTTCTTTGTTGCAAAGTTGGCTGTGGTCTCGATCTGGTGAATGGCCCACTCATTCTCAATGGTGTTGATATCAGCATCAGGAACCGGGAAAGCAGTTTCTTCCACCGTATGTGCCAGTTGAAAAACAATACTTAAAATTAAACCGGCAAACATCGCGATGATCAAAAACCCGATCATCCATGGCAAAAAGCCCACCAGCATAATGGGTAATGCGATCATCATAAAATAATAAGCGGCTTTGGCAAACCAGAAAGCAAAATGGTCGAAGTTGCTCATTTTTTTGATGGGCACTTCACCTACTTTTTTACTGAAATATTTTTTATAATCTGATTGGAAGACCCAAACCAGTAATAATAACGTGTATAAGAACCATACATAAATATGCTGGAACCGGTGTATGGCATATTTTTTTTGTGTAGAACACATCCTTAATAATGGCTTGATCTCAATATCGTCGTCAATACCATCAATATTGGTATAGGTATGGTGAATGATATTGTGTTTATTGTTCCACATAATACCGCTTGCACCCAGTGCATTTACAGAGAAGGCTGCGATCTTATTCCAAAATTTACTATTGCTGAAACTGCCATGGCCACCATCATGCATTACATTAAAACCAATGGCGGCTGTCAAACCACCCATGGCAAAACATTCTACAATGGCGATCCAGGTTTGTGGGGTAAAAAATAAAACGTGTACATAAAGCAGTACGTAGATCGTCCATAACAGAACAGCTTTAAAATAGAGGCCAAAATTTCCCGTCGCCGGCTTTTTTGTTTCTGTAAAATAATTACTTACCCTTTTTTTAAGTTCCTGGTGAAAGTTTGAGCCTTTAGAATTTATGAATTTGGGGGTTACCATATTGAATTTATATTTTAAGTATTTTCTTTTATTATTGAGTCGAAATTTTTAAGTCCAACAATTTTTTCTGATATAAAACCTTCTGCATATTTAACGCCGATCATCTTTCCAAACCACTTATGCCTGTAAATTACACTATCTAAAAAATCCGGCGATGAAATATATGTTTCGGGGCCATCAGTAGTATTATTAAAGAACTGCGTTTTATATGCTTTTATTGCTTCTATCTTTTTTTCAAACACATCGGTAATATCAATCACGAAATCCGGCTGCAACATCCTGTCCTGGATATACCGAAAAACATATTTAGGCCGCCATGCCTCCTGGTCCTTACCATCCAGTGTTGTCTTTATCTTCTTTAATCCTGAAAGAAATGCCGCATCAGCTACCAATTTTGATGACCGGCCGTGATCAGGGTGGCGGTCTTCCGGGGCATTACATAAAATGATCTCCGGTTGATATGCTCTTAATGCTGTAATTATCTTTCGCTGGTGAACCTCATCATTCTGAAAAAAGCCATCAGCCATTCCTAAATTTTCCCGCACTTCAACACCTAATATTTTAGCCGCATCTGCAGCTTCTGTTTTCCTTGTTTCTGCTGAACCCCTCGTTCCTAATTCGCCCCGGGTGAGGTCAATAATGCCCGTCTTTTTACCATTCTTTTTTTCAACCAGCAAAACACCGGCGCAACTCAATTCCACATCATCCGGATGAACCCCAAAAGCTAATATATCTAACTTCATGCCTAACTAAAAATTTCGAGTGCAAATTAACTCATTTTAGCCAATAAGAAAACAGAATTAATATGACCAATGTCAGTATTGAGAACTTATTAACAGGAAAAGAATAAAGTGAATAATTATAACATTAAAAAGAGGGAAAAGTTTGGTTGTTTATTTTTTAAAACAACGTATGTTATAAAAATAAATATTGATAAGATAACTACAGGCGGGATATGCTGTAGTCAAAACCATAGGTTCTGCAAACTTCTTTGAGGATCATCTCTATATCGTAGTCATTGCCACCGGGTTCATACGGTTGTTTAAGATTACTGTTAAAGAAAAAAGCAACCGTTTGATAAAAACGTGCAGTAAAACCACCTTTATACTCTTTGATGATCTCGTAACAGTTATTACCGGTTTGCCGGTTGATCAGTTTCATGAGTACCTTGCCCTGGTATATGGATAAATTGCTCAGCGGATCGGTAAATTCTTTCTTCAACTCTTTCTCTCTCGATTTGATATACTCTTTTCTTTGCGACTTTTCGGTTACGCCTGCTAACCTGGCATTCATATCGTTTAGTATAAGCCCTGAACGTACGGCATACGGGAAAGTAACAATGATGGCATTGCGCAGCCTTGTCATTTTAGCCCTTTTATCCTTGTTTGCATTGGCAATGCTGGCATACATATCAACAGTATATAAGGTCTTGGCTTCAATGGTATCGCCATCGTAAATTACGGCATAGGTTGTAAGTGTATCATTTTTACCGGTTTGGGCATGTACCATGACTGTATTTGCGGTAATAATTACCACGAGGAGGATCAAAGTTCTTTTATATAAGAGTAGGCGATGTAGCCAATGCATACTGTAAATTTACAATTTAGACCAATATTTAAATCATTTTGATGCTTAAGAGAACTATAAAGTTTATTGTTTATTGTGTTTTTATTTTGTTTTGGGGATGTGCTGCCGGACCCGGGGAACCTGCTGCATTGGAAATTCAGCATGCCCGGGATTCTGTTTCGGAAGCAAGGATAGATTCTGCTTATGCTGCTATCAGAACTGCCTGTGATACCATGATGGTTTACCAGGTGCCGGAAATGGTTGACTCTTTTATAAAAGATCCGGCTTTAGCGTGTACATTTTTCGACACGACTAAAGTGTACAGCGATGCGGATAAAAAAGTAGAAAAAGTGATCAGGCAATTACAGGCCGATTGCGATTCTAATTTGCTAAAAGAAACATATAGAAGAGCCCAACTCCGGCAAAGATCAAAGCCAGCGCAGCGTAGAAAGTTGAAAGCTTAGCTCTTTTAACAGCACTCATAATGATGCCCAATGCCATAATGATCAGTCCAAGCCAAACCAGGTTGATATACGGAAAAACATAGGCTTTCAGCGTAATGTATTCGATCAGTTTTTCGGATTCTTTGATCCCGATCTTAATCTTATGATCTTCTGTTACTCCAGCAAATTTCAGGTATAAATTCTGGGCATACACGGTATCATCAACATAGTTAACGCCAAACTCATCAATTTGTATAAGGGGAGAAGCCCTGAAGTGTAAACTGTCTTTACTTATTAAGGTAATGTCGGCCATTAATGCAGCATCGGTGGGCTTGAAATGATATTTTTCATTATCGGGATTTTTTACAACACGGTTGAGGATGATCATGCCATTGCTGTAAAATGCAGTATCTCCATCGCCCAGTTCTTTGATCTTGAACTGTGCCGTATCTTCTTCTTTATTTCCAACGGCATAAGAGATATAGGTAAAAACATCTTTGCCTAAATAAGCTTTGGTATCGGGGTTGCTGCTCATGTTGTTATCCTTCATGATGTACACATCGGGCCATAAAGTAAACTGCTCAACCACTTTTTTTGTGTTGGCATCTTTACGCTGGAACTGCAATTCATAAAAACGCCTTCCTTTTTCTTCACCAAAAGAATCCCTCAGGTAAGTAACTTCATAAGGCCCCATGGCAGCAGGCACCTGGCGTATCAAGGTTAAATTCTCCAAAGGATTGTCTGTTTCCCTGGTCATTGGGTCCTTGCCTGATATTTGTAAATTGATGCCGTTTGCACGGCTGCTGCTGATCACTTCTTTATTACTGGAAGAAATTAAAATGCCTGCAAGCATCAACGCAAAACCAATATGGGCTATAGAGCCTCCTGCAGCTTTCAGTTTCCCGTTCAGCCCGGTCCAGATATAAGCTCCATTGGCGATCACCGAATAAATGGCTGCAAACAAAGCAACATAGGCGGCACCTAAAAATCCTGCACCCATTTTGTAATAAGTAAGTGGGTAAAAAACCGCCAGTAGCGCCGTGATGATTGCAGCAATGATCGTTGGCACTGCGATCTTTTTCAGGATATAGCCAGGCTCTGTTTTTTTATATTTAAAGTATTGCGTAACTGCGCTTAATAAACCTATGATAATGGCAACCAGTATCACCACTTTGTTATAAGAGAACTCAATATTTTCAGGTTGTGCTATACTGGTGCCGAAAATTTTATTGTAAACCGGTACCGATGTTTTTGCAATGATAAAAATGGCGGTTAAAAAGAATACCAGTGAACCGATGAACATCCAGAACTCCCTGGAGTTTGTGCTTTCTTCTTTATGCAACGAAGGCATCTTTTTTAAATTCACAAAGAACAGGATCAGCGATGGTAAGGTAAATGCAGCCACAAAAAGAAAGATCATGATATTGATCGCCTTGCCTGCATCTGTAAATGCATGCACGGATGTATCACCCAGTATGCCAGTACGGGTTAAAAAAGTTGAGTAAAGAATAAAAATAAACGTAAGAAATGCAAAGAGGTAACTTGCTTTTAAAGAATGAGCGGTTGCTTTAAAGATCACCATGGTGTGCAAACCCGCAATTAAAATTAACCAGGGCACCAATGATGCATTCTCAACAGGATCCCATGCCCAATAGCCTCCAAAGGATAAAGATTCGTAGGCCCATTTTCCACCCATCATGATACCCACACCTAAAACACAGGCGCTGAACAGGGCCCAGGGCAGGGCAGGGGTTATCCAATCTCCAAAGCGTTTGGTTTGTATACCTGCGTATGCAAATGCAAAAGGAATGATGGTTGATGCAAATCCTAAAAATAAAATGGGCGGATGAATGACCATCCAGTAATTGCGGAGCAGCACATTTAATCCAACGCCGTCCTTGATAAAACTCAGGTAATTGGGCTGACTGAAAATAGGACCCGCAATTTCATTCCTGGTCAAAGTGAACGGGCTGCTGCCTAATCTCACATCTCCAACATACAGGCCCAGTAACATCATCAGCAAAAAGAATTGCGCAAAACTGATCACGGTCATTACCGGTGCTTCCCAATCTTTTGATCTGACCATAATGAAAATACCCAGTATGCTGTGCCAGATGGTCCACAATAAAAAACTACCTTCCTGGCCTTCCCAAATACAGGCCAGTAAATACTTAGGTTCCAGTTCTTTGGATGCATGCTTGTATGCATACATGTATTCAAAATAATGATTGGCACAAATATAAAAAATGATTGCAAAAATGATCAGTGCCGAGATAAGCTGTGTTGTAAATGCCAGCCTGGCAAAATTCAACCAGGATCTTTTTTCCTGCAGATCAGTTTTTCTGCTTGCAGTAAAATAGGCAATGGTAGAAATGATAGATGCAACAAATGCAAGTAGTACAAAGAAATGCCCGATCTGTCCCGGTAATAAATGTTCGCCTTCAAACTGCATGTGCTAAGTAATTAGTAATTAGGAATTAGGATTTTGGTTGGATTGTTGCAGCCCTTGTTTCTTCGATTTGTCTAAATATGCAATGTATCCATTTATCAATTTAAAAACATGTTCACATTTTTCTTCTCCCGTTTTAAGTTCTTCTTCTGTGATATATTTTTCGTCAAATGCTGTAGTTAATTGTTCCATTGTTTCTGTAACGGAACCTCTGGAGATGATAAAAAAATTCCTCGTATCTGAAAAAGTATATCTGCCATACCCTTCAGCAATATTTCTGGAAATAGACCTTGAACAATCAATGATTTGAGTAGTTAAAAGAAATTTTTCCTGTGTAGGAAACTGTTTGACTAATTCGGATATAAATATTCTAAGCTCTCTGGCCTTAATATAACATTCTAAATCTTTGTACCCTTTATAATTCATGCTATACTCATTATACAATTAGCACACACCTAATTCCCAACTCCCAATACCTAATTCCCTGTATTAATAAA
>JBDSGK010000184.1:0-2803 GCA_039919015.1 Ferruginibacter sp. | reverse complement strand
GTATGAAATAGTGATCAGTAAGGAGAAAGGAAAGCTTACCGGCTATTCACATACTTCGTATGTAATTAATGATAAAAAATACTACGGCATCAAGAAGATGAATATACGTGTTGCCAAAGACGGAAAGATCATTATGCAGGACGTAAAGCTGGTAGAGAATAATTACCCGGAACTTCCCAATAAAAAAGTGATACAGTTAAATGTGCTTGACCTGGCTAATAGCGGCACCGATGCTTCGCTGGATGGATTATTTGTAACCAACCGTTCAAAAGATTTCCTGGCGCTTAGCGGCCATATTAATATTAAAAGGGTAAATCCATTAAGCCAAAGTGAGCTGGTGCAATACCTGCAAAAAAATAATGGTGACGAGAACCTGACTGTAGTAAAAGATTAAACTATTTCGCTTCAATAATATTACCGGTTTCAACCAGCCCGGATCTTAATTTTGTTTTTATGTTTGACTCCAGGAGATAAACATTCGAAAAATAGGAGGGTATTCCCTCTGCCGATGCAGCAATAGAAGTTCTCACCTCAAAATGCAGGTGGGGTAAGAATGAACTGCCGGATACACCAATGGCGGCAATTTCCTGCCCTGCTTTTACGATATCCCCTTTTTTTATTTTTAAACTGTGTTGCTTTAAATGACCATAAATACTCACCGTATTATTTGCATGGAGAATGGCGATGCAGTTGCCGTATAATTCCAACGGGTTGGTTGCAATACCCGGTATGTCGAATTTCTTATCATCTTTATGCACATTGGATGCATAAATAACCTTGCCATCGCCCACGGAATAAACGGGTTTACCAAAGCCAAAATAATCTGCATCAATTTTTTCATCGCCTTTAAACTGTTGATTATTCTTATCCAATAAAATGAAGTCGTAAGCGTAGCGCATAAAATTAGCACTTATTCCAAGTCCTTTAATGAATTCAAATTCATAATCAAACCTGCGGTGATGGGCATACAGGTCATGGGCATCATACACCAAAACTTTTCCCTTCAGCGGGAATGTATAGTTTGCCTTTTGATCAAAATTCTCAGGGTTAACAACGGAAGTAACGAGGACGAGTTCCTCATTAGGTTTGCTAAAGACCCATTCATACTTTAACCGGGATAATGGAGTGGATAAATTAAAATCAGCAAATGGATTAAAGATAAGTTTTGATGAGGGACCTGCGAATTCCCTGTTCGGGATCAGCGTAATACTGGGTGCAGTTCCGTTATTATCCAGGAATTTTGACAAAATAAGCTGATCATGCTTATCAAATACAGATACCAATACTTTGGTTAATGTGAGCGTATCCTTTGAGTTGTTAGCGACCAGGAAATCAAAATTGAGGAACTGCCTGTGTTCGCCTTTTTCAATTAAAACACGCGGTGGCTTAACTGTTACTGATATCTTATTCTGGCTTGTTGCTGTAATACTTAATGCCAGTAAAATTAAAAATGCGGTATATGTTTTTTTCATGCTGCGGGGTTAAAGCATTATTGCCTATCGAGTAATTTCTTTTTTTGTATCTCGTATTCTTCTTTGGTCAAAGCACCTGCTTTATACAGGTCAAATAATTTTTTTATTTCATCAGCAACCAGTAATTTTTTAATGTCGCCTGACCCTTTTGTTTCAACAGGCATAGTTTGCTCTTTTGATGCTGCTGTTACAGTCTGGGTGCGTTTGATCTTATATTCTTCAGCTACTGTCAGTTCACCTGGTATCCCGTCAAAACTGGTAATGGCTTTTTCAAATTCAAGCAGCATATCTACCGGGATCTTCTTACCGTCTTTCATGGTTGCCATACCTGTCACCCTGATATTATAATCGTCGTTACCCAGGTTCTTAAAGTTCTTCAGCTTATCAACCAGGATGCTGCTGTTCTGTAAAATATACGAATCGTTCCTGTTCATGCTGAAGTGAAACTTGACGAACTTAAAATAACCTGCTGCCGATGTACCGCTGGCCAGTTGCAATGTTTGGCCTTTGTAAATTTTATACCCGCCGGAAGTGTACAAGGTATTATTGACAAAGCGGGGTTGGGGCATTTGTGCAATTGATAATAAAGGAAAAAGCAGGGCTGTGAATAATAATTTCTTCATGAATATAAATATACAAACTCTGTGGCTAATATCGATATGACCTTTATTTTACATCAGCGGGCAAAACCGGGGGACGAATAATATTTTTTTCATGGTGCCGATCATTATTAAAGAAAGGAATCATTACTTGGTTAACCCCGCAATTAAGTTAATGGTAAGTGCCACCACAAATGTATTTAAAGCAAATGACAGTAAACCATGCGCCAAAGCAGTGCGCCTTATAATGCGGCTGTTTATCTGTACATCAGAAACCTGGAAGGTCATACCGATAACAAATGAAAAATACGCAAAGTCAATATAGTCAGGTTTTTTTTCTTCGGGGAACTCAAGTCCCGATACAGCGGAGGTTCCTTTTACCTTCGAATAATAGAGGTGTGCGTAATGCAGGGTAAAAATAGTATGCAACAGTACCCAGGAAGTGATGATACCTGTAATTGTCAAAATAATATGCCCGAAATTCTGCCCCGAAGACTTGCTTACAGATAATATCAGCAGCAAAACGATGAACATGCTTGCAAATGAACTAACCAGGACGCTGATCAATACAAAGATCCTGCTGCCATCTTCTTTATTAGCCAGTTTTTCAATATCGGCTACAGGCCTTGTATAGAAAATGATCCAGCTGGTAGTTATATAAGAAATAGAAAATACATTCCATAACAGGGCGCAAAGAATGATCGTATCAAACTGGTAACTCCACATGATAAA
>JBDSGK010000183.1:0-2531 GCA_039919015.1 Ferruginibacter sp. | reverse complement strand
GTACAATAAAAAAGGGAAATTTGTGAAGGCATTTGACGGGACTGTTCCGGTTGAAAAGATCGCTGAATTTTTGTGATCACTTAATAAACCGCTGGTTCCATACAATATCTCCCCCTATAACGATCCTGATATCATAAACACCCTTGCCCAGGTTACTCACGGGTATCTGGATAACTTTGTTTAAAGAGGAGTGCCGCAGTTTTGTAAGTACCCTTCCTGAACTTTGGATTATAAAAACATTGATAACTCCCTTGATGGGTTCAGTTCCCCTGTAATCAAGTGTAAGAAGATCTGTAACCGGCACCGGGTACATGATCCAGCCTTCTTTGGGAGAGGCAATGATGATCATTACTGGCAGGCTGTATTCAATTTTACCATTGTTTGAAACAGACTTTAAACGGTAATAATTTTCACCGGCCTGCGGTTCTTTATCTTCAAAATAGAATGACCTCGGATCTGTATTTTCTTTTATACCCTGTACAGCGATATCGGCCCAGGAGTTCTTATCCAGGCTACGTTGAACAATATATTTTTGTATAGCTGCCGGCTTATGCTGCCATTTGATGAGTACTGCCTTTTTCCCCGCGTCAAAAAGAGCTGTAAATTCAAGAGTAATAGGTAAGCTGAAACTGTTGTATTGTGTACATAACAAGCTTAGCACGAAAAGGAGTTTATACATGGATATTGAATTATGGTGTAAAATAAAATAAACCCCACGATGTGCTTCCCATTAAACAGTTAAAACTTAATCCGTTTTTATTAAGTTGATGTTAATCAATTTTAAAAATCTCATTTTTCCAAAGGCTCTATTTAATTACCTTTGCCGGGCAAACCTGCCTGAGGCAGCAAAGCAATTATTCCATTTTTAAATATAATGTACATGAAAGTAACTGTAGTTGGAGCCGGAGCCGTAGGTGCTACCTGTGCTGACAATATTGCCCGTAAAGAACTTTGTGATGAACTGGTTATACTGGATATTAAAGAAGGCGTTGCCGAAGGTAAAGCCATGGACCTGATGCAAACCGCCACCCTGTTGGGATTTGATACCAATATCGTTGGCAGTACCAATGACTATTCCAAAACTGCAGGAACCGATGTAGCGGTGATCACTTCGGGCATTCCACGTAAACCGGGTATGACACGGGAAGAACTGATCGGTATCAACGCCGGTATTGTAAAGTCAGTTACCGAAAACCTTTTAAAACATTCGCCTGATGCTATTATTGTAGTGATCAGTAACCCGATGGATACCATGACCTACCTGGCTTTAAAATCGAGTGGTTTACCTAAGAACAGGATCATTGGCATGGGTGGTATTTTGGACAGCAGCCGTTTTAAATATTATTTATCAACAGCAATGGGTTGCACTGCAACAGACCTGCAGGCTGTAGTTATCGGTGGCCATGGCGATACTACCATGATACCATTGGCAAGGCTTGCTACATACCAGGGAACCCCTGTTTCAAATTATTTAGATGCAGATACTTTGAAAAAAGTAGTTGCCGATACCATGGTTGGCGGTGCTACGCTTACCGGCTTATTGGGCACATCGGCCTGGTATGCACCGGGTGCTGCCGGGGCTGCGCTGGTTGAAGCCATTGTAAGGGATGAGAAAAAATTATTTCCATGCTGCGTTTCACTCGATGGTGAATACGGGCAAAAAGATATTTGTATCGGCGTGCCGGTAGTGATCGGAAGAACCGGGATAGAAAAGATCATCGACTACAAACTCAATGATGAAGAACAGGCAGCTTTTAATAAAAGTGCTGATGCTGTGAGGAGTATGAACAGTGCATTAGACAGTCTCTAAATAAGTAGAACCAAAAGCCTCCCGACAAAACGGGAGGCTTTTTTATGTCCGGTTGATATGCTTTTTTATTTCTATCTTTAGCAAGGTGAGAACAACCAAAAAAATATGCTTATTAGGTATTCTTGGCATTTTAGCTCATTTCACTTTAAATGCACAGTTACTGATCGTACCGGAATCTAATGCCCAGGCATTAGCTCAAAAACTGGCAGGACCCGGTGTTGTGATCAGTAATGTAACCCTGAATAGTGATCCACGCAATACAGCTTTTTTTTATAACCAATTCGGACCTTTAATTGGTATTGACAGTGGTATTGTATTAACAAACGGAAGAGCTAAAAGCCCCACCCCGCCACCACGACCACCATCTACCTTCTATGGATTAGATGGCGATGGTTTTACCCCGGCCTATCTATTAACTGCAGATCTACCCCTCGGGCGACCAGGAGATACTGCCCTTGCCGTATCCATTGGCGTGCCATTTGATGATACCCATGACGCCTGCGTACTTGAGTTTGACTTTGTGCCCCAGGGCGACAGCATTAAGTTTAAATATGTATTCAGTTCCGAGGAATATGTTCCCGCTTTTGTTTGCAATTTTAATGATGCATTCGCATTTTTTATAAGAGGGCCGGGCATAACCGGATTGAAAAATATTGCACTGGTACCAAATACCAGCACCCCGGTCTCTATCATCAATGTAAATGATGTAGCCGGTGGTGGG
>JBDSGK010000182.1:0-32138 GCA_039919015.1 Ferruginibacter sp. | reverse complement strand
CAAAGCTCGTTGCAGAAAAATATAAGATACCACGCTTTGATGATGTTGAAAAACTGATCGACGCCTGCGATGCTTTGGATATTGTAGCCCCCACTTCTTCTCATTTTGAACTTTGCGAACTGGCCATTAAAAAAGGCAAACACGTTTTTGTTGAAAAACCATTGGCCAATACCATGGAAGAAGCAAAGACACTGGTAAAGCTCGCCAAAGAAGCAAACATCAAATTCCAGGTAGGGCATGTTGAACGGTTCAACCCGGCTTTTCTTGCTTTAAAGAACCAGGTACTGCAACCCATGTTCATTGAAGTACACCGCCTGGCACAGTTCAACCCACGTGGTACGGATGTAAGCGTGATACTCGACCTGATGATCCATGATATTGATATCATCTTAAGTCTTGTAAAAAGCAATGTAAATTATATAAGCGCCAACGGTGTGGCCGTCATGAGCGATACACCTGATATTGCCAACGTGCGGCTTGAGTTTGACAACGGCTGCGTGGCTAACCTTACCAGCAGCAGGATCTCCATGAAAAAAATGCGTAAGATGCGGCTGTTTCAGAAAGATGCTTATATAGGTATTGATTTTTTAGAAAAGAAGACCGAGATCATCCGCCTGAATACGCCCGGCGACAGTAATGTTTTTACTTTTGATATTGATACCAATCATGGTAAAAAAACAATTGCCATTGCAAATCCGCCTGTAATGGATGTGAATGCGATTAAGATGGAACTGGAAGAATTCAGGAATGCGATCACCAATAATACAGATACACCCGTTACCGTGCTGGATGGTTTTCGTGCAATGGAAGTGGCTCACCAGATCCTGGAGAAGATCGGAAATGTTGTTCATCCTTAATAAAAACCTTAGTGTACCCTGCCTGCCGGCAGGCAGTTTTGCGCCTGTCTCTGCGGTCTTTGCGGTAAAAAAATACATAACCGCAAAGGTCGCAAAGAAGAGACCGCAAAGAGCATAAAGAATAAAGTATAAATTAATAACAGCTTTAAAACGTAATTAGCACCCATTGAATCAACCCAGGATACATATCCGCTGGTATGCTTTAGGCGATTGCATTGCTGCCATACTTTCCTGGGTTAGTTTTTATTTTGTACGGAAATATATTATCCAGGAAGCTTTTGTTGTCGGCATCAAGTTTTACATTGGCCTTGTTCTTTTTCCTATCCTATGGCTGGTCGTTTATTACCTGGTGGGAACGTATAATGCGCTTTACCACAAATCCAGGCTCATTGAATTTTTCAACACCGTTGTGTACACTTTTTTCGGAAGCATCTGTATCCTCTTCCTGTTCTTACTATATGATGCCACCGGCGACTATAATATTTACTATAAAGAATTTATTTCCCTCTGGGCCATTCAAACCTTTTTCACTTATTGCATCCGGCTGATCTTTTTAAACAGCGCTAAGTCGCAATTAAATAAAGGAACCGTTTTTTTCAATACACTCATCATAGGCTCCAGCACCAATGCCGTCAACCTGTATATGTCCATCAGCAGTAATGAAGAAAAAACAGGCTACCGCATTACAGGCTTTGCCAATACCAATGGCACAGGCTCTTCGCTTCCGGATGGTATCATTAATTTGGGCAATGCTGATGATACATCCTCTATCATCGCCGACCATGAAATTGAAGAAGTAATTATTGCTGTAGAAAAAAAAGAAAGGGTGCAGCTGGAGAATATATTGCAGCAGCTGAGCGATAATGAAGTGAACATAAAACTCACTGCCGATACGGTTGATATCATCAGCGGCTCTGTTAAGACCAATAATGTACTCGGCATTCCTTTGATCGAGTTGCAATCGGGGTTAATGCCGGACTGGCAACAGCACATCAAAAGGCTATTGGATATCGTGGCCAGTATTGTAAGCATCCTCCTCCTTTTACCTTTATTTATTTATACTGCCATCAGGGTAAAATTATCGGGCAGTGGAAGTTTGTTCTATTTGCAGGAACGCATTGGATACAAGGGCCGTTCCTTTACCATGATCAAATTCAGGAGCATGATACCCGATGCAGAAAAGAACGGCCCCGAACTCAGCAGTGATCATGATCCACGCATAACCCAATGGGGCAAAGTAATGCGCAAATGGAGGCTGGATGAACTACCTCAATTATGGAATATCATTAAAGGCGAAATGAGCCTGGTAGGCCCGAGGCCCGAAAGAAAATTTTATATCGACCAGATCGTACAACAACACCCCGAGTATAATTTTTTGCTTAAAGTAAAACCCGGCCTAAGCAGTTGGGGCATGGTTAAATTTGGCTATGCAGAAACTGTGGAAGAAATGATCGAACGCATGCCTTATGACCTGATGTATATTGAAAATGTATCGCTGGCTTTGGATTTTAAAATAATGTTGCATACGGTTAAGATCATTTTATCCGGTAAGGGGAAGTAGGAGAATTAGAAATGGAGAATGAAGAATTAAGAATTGGGGGGATTAGGATTGAATGAAGTGTTTGTTTATTTTTGGTAAAACTTTTGTTTTGAAAAGATCCTGCTTATTCTGTCAACTGTCATCTGTCATCTGTCAACTCTTCCTAAAAAGAGCCTGCTTATTACTGATCCTGTTCTACTGCCAACTGCCAACTGCCAACTGTCAACTTTCTTCTTACTGGCAGCAACAGGTTAATTACAAAATTGATGTAACGCTTAATGATGTTGATCACACACTGGATGGTTTTGTAAAGATGGATTACTATAATAATTCTCCCGACACCCTATACTTTATCTGGATCCATCTTTGGCCCAATGCTTTTAAAAATGACAGGACCGCTTATACCGATCAAACCCTGGAAAATGGCAGCACAGCATTTTATTTCAGCAATAACGATAAACGTGGCTACATTAACCGGCTTGATTTTAAAGTAAATGGCGAAGTTGCCAAAACCGAAGACCATCCGCAGCACCAGGACATCATCAAACTTCTCTTGCCCAAACCTATTGCACCAAAAAGCAATACCAAGATCGAAACACCGTTTCACGTAAAACTGCCTTATGCATTTTCTCGTGGCGGACATGTTGATCAGGCTTACTGGATAACGCAATGGTATCCCAAGCCTGCAGTGTACGACAGGAAGGGCTGGCACCCCATGCCCTATTTGGACCAGGGTGAATTTTATGCAGAGTTTGGTAATTACGAAGTACAGATAACGTTACCGGAAAATTATGTGTTAGCGGCTACAGGTGATCTGCAAAATGAAAGTGAAATTCAATGGTTAAAAAATAGAAAGTCTTTTAACAGGGACCCTAAACCAAAGCTTAAAAAACAACCGGGACAAAAAAAGCAGGTGGAAGAACCGGCAGTACCATCTTCAGCAAAAACAAAGACGCTCTTGTACAAACAGGACAATGTGCATGATTTTGCCTGGTTTGCTGATAAGACATTTTCTGTAAAAACAGATACCATGCAATTGCCATCGGGGAAAATAATTACAGTCAATGCTTTTTATTACAGCGAGAACAGTGAAGTGTGGAGCAACAGCATTCCCATGATCAAAAGGGCCATACTTACCAAAAGCAAATGGCTGGGTGAATATCCTTACCAGGTGGTTAGTGTTGTTGACGGTGGCAATGGTGGCGGTATGGAATATCCAACCATTACTTTGCTGGATGATGGCGGTTCAGAAAAAATGCTGGACTTTGTTATTAACCATGAAGTTGGTCATAACTGGTTCCAGGCCATTTTAGGAACCAATGAACGTACACATCCCTGGATGGACGAAGGCATGAACACGTATTATGATAACCGCTATTCACTACAACAATATGGTAACACAAAACTGGAAATCTTACAGATCAAATCTCCATTCATAAATAAGCGGATGCCGGATGATATTCAACATACGTTGCTGCAAACAGTGACCGGCATTAAGAAAGATCAGCCGATAGAACTCAGCAGCGAAAAATTTACCATACTCAACTACAATATGATCGCCTATACTAAAACCGGCGACTGGATGAAATTACTGGAAGACGAACTGGGCAAAGAAATATTTGACAAGGGTATGCAGACCTATTATGAACGCTGGCATTTTAAACATCCTTATCCCGAAGACTTTAAAAAAGTAATGGAAGAAGTGAGTGGAAAAAACCTGGATGCCCCTTTCGCTTTATTGCATAAAAAAGGAGAACTGAAAAAACCGGTTAAAAAAGATATCCGCTTCGCTTCCTTCTTCAGCATGAAAGAAACTGATAAGCACAATTATATTTTTGCTTCTCCTGCTGTTGGTTATAATTTTTATGATAAGCTGATGTTGGGCATTTTAGTACATAATTATACATTGCCCCTGAATAAATTCCAGTTTGTAATTGCCCCTTTATATGCTACCAAAAGCAAACAGCTTAATGGCATTGGCAGGTTGAGCTATAGCCTGTATCCCCGTAATAACGGACAAAAATTTGAAATTGCACTTGCAGGCGCAACATTTTCCGGGGATAATTTTACAGACTCAACCAACACCACCCATGCACAGCGTTTTTTCAAAATAGTACCGTCACTTAAATATGTTTTTGCAAATAAGTACCCGAGGAGCAGTATGACCAAGTACATACAATGGAAAACTTTTTTGATCAATGAACAGGGTTTGTCATTTACACGGGATACCATCAACCAGGTGGATGTAATTACTTATCCTACAGAATCGAGGTATGTTAACCAGTTAAGGTTTGTAGTTGAAAACAACCGGGTGCTGTATCCTTACAAAGGGGAACTGCAGGTTGAACAGGGTGAAGGTTTTGCAAGACTTGCCTTTACCGGAAATTATTATTTTAATTACGCTAAAGGTGGCGGCATGAATGTGCGGGTATTTGCCGGTAAATTTTTCTACCTGGGCGACAAGACCTTTATCAAACAATTTGAAACAGACCGTTATCACCTGAACATGACCGGTCCCAAAGGCCATGAGGATTATACCTACAGCAACTATTTTGTAGGACGCAATGAGTTTGATAAATTTTCCAACCAGCAGATCATGATGAGGGATGGCGGCTTTAAAGTGCGTACAGACCTGTTGAGTGATAAGGTAGGAAGATCAGATGACTGGCTGGCTGCGGGTAATTTTACAACAAGTATTCCCAATGCAATTAACCCCTTGGCTGTATTGCCTTTTAAACTCCCAATCAAAGCTTTTGTTGATATTGGTACCTATGCCGATGCCTGGAAAAAGAATGCGGCAACCGGCAGGTTTGTTTATGATGCAGGGCTGCAGCTGTCTTTGTTCAACAACATTCTTAATATTTATTTCCCGATATTATACAGTAAGGTGTACAAGGATTATTTTAAATCAACCATCCCTGACAAAAGATTTGTAAAAAATATCGCTTTCAGCATCGACCTGCAAAATATCAACCTGAAGAAATTAGTCCCGCAAATTCCATTTTGATCGTGGCCATCCATTACCTCACATACCAGCAGATCGATAAAAAAAAATGGGATGCCTGTATTGATACAGCTTCAAACGGTTTGATCTATGCCTGGTCATGGTACCTGGATACGATGGCAAAGAACTGGGATGGATTGGTGCTAAACGATTATGATGCAGTAATGCCCCTCACCTGGAACAAAAAATACAGCATTCATTATTTATACCAGCCTTCTTTTACAGCATGCCTTGGCGTGTTTGGAAGATCCGTAAAAGCTGAAACAGTAATTACTTTTTTAAAAGCAGTGCCGGATAAATTTAAATACTGGGATATTTATTTCAACCCCGGTAATTTTTTTAAGGTCCCCGGGTTTAATTTATATGAAAGGATGAATTATGTTTTGAACCTGGATGACAGTTATGATAAACTGTACCAGGTTTACCGGGATAATATAAAACGCAATATTAAAAAGAGTGAGCAACTGCAGTTAACAATCAACAAAAACATAGCTGTAGCTGATGTGATCAAACTGGCCAAAGAACAGGCAAGCGGATTTTCATCAATAGCTGACCAGGATTTTATACAGTTTAAAAAGTTGTACCAGTTGCTAAATAGTAAAGGGAAGGCAACAACCTATGGTGTTTATACCAAAGAAGGGCAGCTAATTGCATCGGCCGTTTTTTTCTTTTCGCACAACAGGGCTTATTATATTATGGTGGGCAATCATCCCAATGGTAAAACCCTGGGCGCTTCCCATGCGCTTATCAATGCTTTTATAAAAGACCATGCCGGGCAAAAATTGTTGCTGGATTTTGAAGGATCTGATATCAGCAGCCTTGCATTTTTTTACAGCAGTTTTGGGGGTGTGGAAGAAAAATACAGCGCCATCAAATTAAATAAACTACCTGCTCCGATTAAGTGGTTAAAGCGGTAGTCAAGATTTTTTTCCGGTTAAAATGATAGTCAAGGTTAATTACTCATCTCTAAGCGGGACTCTAGCTCGATCATCACATTTCTTGCAAACAGAATTAAAAGTTCTTTTTCTTTTTCTGTATAGGTTCGCGGTTCTTTACCAATAACGCAAACGGTTCCTATATTAAAGCCTTCGGCAGTAACGATGGGTGCAGCGGCATAAGACCGAAGCCCAAAATCACCAATAACAAGTGGATTACTCAACAGGCATGGCTCTTTTAGCGCATCCGGAAAGATCGTTGGCTCCGTGTCAAGGATAGCCAGTGAACAAAGGCTGCTTCCCCTGTCAACTTTATTAACCCCTTCCATACCAACATTACCTTTAAAATAAACATTTTCTTCCCCTACAAGTGAAACAAGGGCTATCTCCGAGTTAAATGTCCGGGCTATGATCTGGGCAAGGTTTGAAAAATACCTATCGGGCAGCTCATTAAGAATATTAAAATATTCAAGCGCCTTTAACCGTAGTTTATCATTTTCGGGAATAATAGGTTTATTAAATGTATTGATCATAAAAAGAATAAAGATAACGCATTTCCTCCTTGCCGGGCTTGTATATGAATTTACTTGCAGCTATAAAATAATTTTGCTTTTTAATAACCTGCTTATTTTTTCCCTGTTCTTTTTTTCTGATCTCTTCCCTATCGATTTCATGATCATCCATGTTTTGCCCAGGTTGAGGCTCAAAAATATAAGCGGGTTCGACGGGTGCAGGCCCATCCGGTCAAAACTCATTCTTGGAATATTCAATAAATTATTCTTAGCAGAAAGTGTATCGAGTTCTGTTGAAAAAGCCATGTTTATATTATTATCGCGGAGATAATTTATTTCCCTTTCACCATAATCCAAGCCGGGTAATCCATTAGGAAAGGCAAAATATTTAACGGGTTTGCCGGTCAACACTTCAAGCCTTTTTATAGAAGCTGTTATCTCGTGTTTGCTGTCTGTATCATTTTCATTTTTTAAAATAGGATGCTTTAAACTATGAGCGCCGATGGTTACCAGGTCCGATAAGGTTAATTCCTGTAGCTGTTCTAAAGTGATATTGCTTGATGGCTTGATACCGCAATTGGTTTTTTGCTGGTATAGCTCCATTACCTGCTCGATTACCTGTATAGATAAACTTTTAAAAATTATCTTGAATGGGGTTTTGCTTATTTTACCGGGTGAGATATTTAACTGTGCGGATAATATTTCCTTGATCGTTTTTTCATCGTAGTCATGCACTTCCTGGAACCAGTAATTTTTGTTGTTACTGATCACATCAGGCGATATAAAAAGCGAGACCGGTACCTGGTGTTTCTTCAAAACGGGAAATATTACATCGTAAAATGACCGGTCACCATCATCAAAACTGATGTGGCATACATTTTTCAATTCTTTTTTTTCCTTAAGCAATTGTTCCAGTTCATGTATAGAAACCAGGCGGTACCTTGTCTTTAGCGCTACAATTATTTTTTCGAACAAGGGGCCGTTGTTTTCTTTATGAAAAACCAAAACCATACTTTTTCCCATATTGCAACTTACTTAATAAGTTCAAAAAACAGCACTTACTTCAATCTTAAGTTTGAAAACCTTAAAAATATGATACATACTGATAAAAATAAATGAATCCTGGACGCTAGGTGGGAAAATCTTAATTAACATATTGCAAATAATCGTAAATTTATTTGGCACAATAAAATATAAAATGAATCATACTGGTAAACTGATGTCAACACGGGCTTGGGCTGTAAAATTCACGAATTTCGGTTGTAGGGACAACAACCAATAAGTTAAAATGAAATAACAGGAATTGTAAAATGACAACTTTTAAAATATTTGTTGACAGATTTAATAAAAGCGAAGATTCAAAAACATCGACGCAGGCGGGAATTGATTTACTTGAAAAAGAGTTTAAAATTTATTTACCAAGTGACTTTAAGACATTTCTTTTACATTTTGGTGATATTTGGACACCTGGTATTCTTGATCTTGTTGTAGATAAAGAATCCGATCTTAATGATGTTTCACAATTTTGGGACGTAGAACAAATTATTTATGACAAAAAAAATGAGTGGACATCAAGTGTTTCAGTTGATATAATACCTTTTGCTTCTGACTGCATGGGTAATATTTTCGCTTTTTTGGCAAATGATTTAAAGAGACAAAAAGCCTCGTCGGCTATTTATTTTTTTGACCATGACTTTGACACTGTAGAAAAAATTGCAGAATCGTTTACTGAATGGATCGACAAATTCAACCAATTATAAGACACCTGCTGCTAAAATAATAATGTTATGGGGACCCAACCAAAAAGTGCTCTAATTTACTGAAAGCAGGTGCTCTGCTATAACCAGGTCAACAGGCCTGGTTATCTTAAAATTATTCTCCTCTCCTTCTACTAATTTTACTTTCAGGCCAAAAGCTTCTACAACCGTGGCTTCATCGGTGAATTTATCTTTGTAATCTATCTGGTAAGCCGGTAATAATATCTTGCTGTGAAAGGTTTGCGGGGTTTGTACCAGTTTTATAGCAGTTCTTTCCAATGCTTCATTATCATCAGCAGTAACCAAACGAACACTATCCTTACTATCGATAACAGGTATGGCCGAGCCGTTCTCAATAGCTGCCTCATAACAACGCCTGATCAGGTCCACACTTACCAGGCAACGCACGGCATCATGTACAAAGACCATACACTCTTCATTCACCAGCTGCAACCCGCTCTGTACCGAATGAAACCTGGTTCTGCCGCCAACAGCAAGCTGGATACGTTCATAATCAAAGAATGCATCAATCACCTCCTGGCCTGCAGCTGTATGATCCTCGGGCAAAACCAAAATGATCTGCAGGTCATCATAAGCCTGGAGGAAACTATGGATGGTATAATATAGAACGGGTTTACCCTTTAATAATAAAAATTGTTTGGGGGTTGAGTTATTCATCCGGGTACCTGTTCCTCCGGCAACGATAATGGCAAATTTTTTCATGGTGTTTTAGTTATCAGGCCACTAAGCAGGCCGTAGCAAAAAATACAAAGGGCAAATAGTGGCCAGACAACTTAGTTTATTTTTTGGTTATTTACCTGCCTGGCCACTAACGGGTCTCTAACTAAAATAAAAAAGTATTAGTATTGGCCTGACACGTTTTAATCTTTATAAATTCCGATCATCCGCTCTCCACTGCTGTTCCTCATCCCGCGATACATACCTGCACTGTTAAATATCATCGCCGCATTCCCTTTTGCATCCACACCGATCATACCGCCCTCCCCATCCATCTTCACTAATTTTACATTCACCACTTCATGCATGGCTTCCTTCAGGCTCATGCCTTTGTATTCCATCAAGCAGCTCACATCATAAGCTGCCACGGCACAAATGAACGGCTCACCGTGGCCGGTACAACTGATTGCACAGGTCTTGTTATTGGCATAAGTACCTGCACCAATTAAAGGACTGTCGCCAATACGGCCATATTTTTTATTGGTCATGCCGCCGGTACTTGTTGCGCCGGAAATATTTCCTTCCATATCGCAGGCCACTGCACCAACGGTCCCGAATTTTTTATCTTTCATTAATTCTTCCAGTCCCTGGTGTGTATGGTCCAGTGAATAATTATCACTGTCCCTGATCTCTTTCCACTGGTCGTACCTGAACTGCGAGAAAAAATATTCATCGGGTTCCAATTTAATACCCTGCTTGATGGCAAAATCATTGGCACCTTTCCCGCTCAAAAAAACATGGTTGCTGTTCAGCATTACTTCTGTAGCCAATTCTATCGGGTTACGTACATTTCTGATACCGGCAACTGATCCTGCCGACAGGTCTTTTCCATCCATGATAGCCGCATCCATTTCCTGCACACCTTTTTTGGTAAAAACAGATCCCCTGCCGGCATTGAATAAGAGATTATCTTCCAAAACAACGATAGCAGCTTTAACGGCATTAACTGCCGAACCGCTTTCTTCCAGTACGGCATAACCTGCGGCCAGTGCTTCTTCCAGGCCGTTGATATAGGCCCGTTCCAGGTCGGCTGTCATGTCTGTTTTTAATATAGTGCCTGCGCCGCCGTGAATGGCTAATGAAAATTGTTGCATACGTGCTATTGGGTATTTATTATTGCCCAAAAATATCTAATTTCCGTGCATAAACCATCCACAATTTTATTTTCATGTTTAACAGAAAACTAACTGCAGGCGATTGTATGCTGATCATCGTTAACCTGATCCCTTTGTACGGGGTTTGGTTCGAAGGTTGGAATGCCTCACAGGTCTTCCTGGTTTATTGCCTGGAAACGGTGATCATAGGTATCGTGAATGTGCTTAAGATGGCCTGCGTAACCATTTTTGTGCGACCAAAAGATGTTTGGCAAAATGGGGACAGCACAACCATGCAAAGCGGGTGGTTCTTTATCTTCTTTTTTATTATACACTATGGTTTTTTTGTGTTTGTTCAGACACAGATATTTTTTAATGTAAGCGGGTTGATCCCCAATGGTTCATTTTTTAAGAACTATTCCAAAATACCGGAGTTGCTGGGCGATAGCGGTAAACTACTGCTGCTGATATTTATCACTTATTATACCCTACAGACTGCTTTTGAATTTTTGCTGTCGGGAAAGTATAAAAACATTTCCATCGGAAGGCTGATGTTTGAACCTTACATGAGAATATTTGTGCAGCAACTGGTGGTAATACTCGGCAGTATATTCTTAAGTTTTGGGGCAGGCAAGGTTTTTATCCTGGTATTTGTAGTGGCAAAAATATGCTTTGAATTATTTGTGAACTTCAACAGGTTTTTGGAGATTTCAGAAAAAAGAGAGCGTTTGAAAAATGAAAGGAATAACAGAACTTAAATAAAATCTGTCATTTCGAACGAAGTGAGAAATCTACATATTTAGAATAAGTAAAACAGATTTCTCACTTCGTTCGAAATGACAGAAAAAAAATCTAACCCAATAATTTTTTACACTCCTCAAATAATTTGGTTTTATCTATAGCAACCGTACCCACTTCTTCACAAACCAAACCACCTGCAATATTGGCTATTTCGGCCATCAGTCTGGCATCGCCGGTTGCGGCAAATACCAATGAGGCAATGGCTATCACGGTATCCCCGGCACCACTTACATCTGCAATGCTGCGGATATGTGTTGGTATAATAGCCGCATTATTTTCCTGTTGATAGAAAACACCTTTTTCGGATAAGGTGATCAGGGAAACCCCATGTTTCAATTTTTCCTGCAATAAAATGTGCATATCCTTAAGTACATTGATATTTATTTCCTCCCGCAAAAGATTCAGCCCATCTTTAACTTCTTTAAGATTGGGCTTAAAGATATCAACCCCTTCGTATGCAAAGAAATTTTTCCGCTTTGGGTCAACGGCCGTGAGTATATCATACTCATTACATAAACCAATGATCTTTTTGATCACATTCGGGGTAAGCACACCTTTGTTATAATCTTCCAGTATTACAATATCCGGGTTTTCAACAGCAATATAAGTTTCAAATGCATGCAACAATGCCTGTTCATCATCCCCCCTCATATCATCCGTCAATTCAGCATCAAGCCGCATCATGTGCTGGTTGCGGCTGATGATACGGATCTTGTTGGTGGTAATACGGTGTTCGCTGGATACCAGGTATAATGTATTGATATTATTTTCCTGCAGCAGTTTTGTTAACTGCATACCGTCATCATCCTTACCCAAAACACTGATCATACTTACGGCTGCACCAAGCGATGCAATATTCAGCGCCACATTACCTGCCCCACCGATACGATGTTCTTTTTTACTTACGGCAACAACGGGCACTGGCGCTTCAGGCGAGATGCGTTCTACATTACCCCACCAGTAAGTATCGAGCATAACATCACCAATTACCGCAACTTTTAATTGTGTGAATTGGTGAAATAATTTATCAAGATCCATTTTAGCGAAAGTTTTAAACTTTTTTCTTATTGGCTACCGCAAGATAATAAACAGGTATCCCGATCAATACAATGATCAGTCCTGGCCAGGTATACTGTGGCTTATAGTTGATCAGCAGGATGCAAAATGCAAGTCCCATTAAAATATAGATCGCAGGTAATACAGGGTATCCAAATGCTTTGTAAGGACGTTCTGCATCAGGTCTTTTTTTCCTTAAAATAAATATGCCTACAATTGTGAGTACATAAAATAATACCACTACAAAGGAGATCATATCCAACAGGTCGCCGTATTTACCGCTGAGACAAAGAATAGCAGCCATGATACACTGTGCCCATAAAGCATATTCAGGTACGGAGAACTTGTTAAGCGTTGCCGCTTTTTTAAAGAACAATCCGTCTATTGCCATTGCATTGTATACCCTTGCTCCGGCCAGTATCAACCCATTATTACAGCCAAATGTAGAGATCATGATCATTACTGCAATAACATAGGTACCAATATTGCCAAAGATGACCTGGCTCGCAGCAACTGCTACCCTGTCTTGTGGAGCAGAAGCTACTTCATTAAGCGGTAATACACTTATATACATCAGGTTGGCTGATACATAAATAATGGTAACGATGAGCGTACCTAAGAACAATGCCAATCCAATATTACGTTTTGGATTTTTTACTTCCCCTGCTATGAATGTAATGTTGTTCCAGGCATCACTGCTGAAAATTGAGCCAACCATCGAAGCTGCTATCGCTCCTAATATGGCCGATCCGGCAACGCCACCAATAACAGCACCCTCTGCATTTCTTGTTGTCATTTCCCAGGCATTGCTCCAGTTGGCATTCCATATGTCGCCTTTTGCCATTAAAAATCCAAACACGATCAGTCCAAACAGTGACAATAATTTTACAACTGTAAAGCTTGTTTGTATGGTCTTACCACCTTTTACACCCTTTGTATTGATATACGTAAGGATAATGATAAGAACGATAGAAACCAGTTGGGCAATATAGATCTTAAGACTTCCGATCTGCAATACAATATTCTCTTCTTTCAATTCCAATGCCGGGATAAAGTATCCGGCAAATTTGCTGAATGCCACACCTACTGCTGCTATGGTTGCAGTTTGGATAACTGTAAAAAAGCTCCAGCCATATAAAAATCCGGCCAGCGGATTAAAGGCTTCTTTCAGGTAAACATACTGACCGCCTGCTTTGGGAAACATGGCACTCAACTCCCCATAGCTCAATGCTGCAGTTAAGGTCATGAACCCGGTAATTACCCATACAGCAATCAGCCAGCCTGCGCTGCCTACGTTACGGGTTATATCGGCACTAACTATAAAAATACCGGAGCCGATCATGGAGCCGGCAACGATCATGGTAGAATCCAACAAACCAAGTGTTGGTTTAAATGCAGTAGTTTGATCTGACATAAATATTCTGTTTATATCGGAACAAGATATAGAAATTGTGTGAAATTATGCCGGGTGTGCGGATAAATAGTTCAATCTTTTGAACATGCTGAATACGGGTGTAATTATTATTTTGTAAGGGTTTTCATTTTGGCATTCATGCCCTTTATCACATCATTAGTGATATTTAAACTGGTATCCTTAAATACCATATAATCCAGGCCGGTACCGGTAGTAAAGATGTACATGTATTTTTTATCCTTATTATACGCTGTTAAAAAATCTTTCAGTTTCTTCTGGATATCTTCCATGATGCTGAAACTTCTTTCATTCAGTTTCTGGCTGAGCTCCTGTTTACGTGCGTCGATCTTTTGTTGCTGGTCGATGAGTTTGCCCTGGAAGACCTGTGCTTCCTGTTCGGTTATAGCAGCACCCTTTTTTAAAAATTCATTTTTCTGCGATTGTAATCCACGGTATCCATCTTCCTGTTCCTGTTCAATTTTTTTCATTTCTGCTTCCAGTTCCCTGCGCTTATCCTTGATAAAAGTTATGTTCTCATTTAATGAATCCAGTTCTACATAAGCCAGCGGTGGCCTGTGTGTATCACTATCCGAAGACATATAATTGTTATTGAGTTTAGCTGCTACAGCTTCGGTCCTTTTACCCGAAAAATCATAATAATACAGGAAGCCAACAGCCACTACCAGGATAACATTTAATACTACAGATAAATTTTTCATCATGCACTTTATTTGGCGGCAATATACTCACAAACTCCTACAGGGCAATGGTTTTACATTTTTTTTAGGAAAGGGTTAACGGAACATGACCTGGTATTTTTGTCATCGGCTTTGGAGGTACCGGTATCCAACAAAAAAACAGCCCCCTTCATAAAAAGGGGGCTGCCTAAGATCTGAAATACCTATTATCGGTTTACCGTTAATTTTTTTGTTCCGATTATTTTATCCTCATACATGATCTGCAGGAAATAATCACCGGATGCCAGGGCCTTATCTTTAATATTGAAATAATAATTTGATGCCTGTGCAGTGGTTATTTCTTTTGATCCGATAAACTGTCCACTGGCATTGATCAACTTCAGTTTTACAATGCTGTTGTCACGATTGTTAAACGGTATACTTACATAAAATCCTTCTGTAACGGGGTTAGGGTATACCTGGATATTTTTATCCAAAACATCCATCCTTATATATCTTACACCACTTAGAGTAGATCTTAAGTCAAGATCATATTGCCTGAGGCGGTAATATACAATTTGAGCTTTAAGGTTGTTTACATTATAATCTGTGTATTCATATTTTTGTAAGCCGCTAACCCTCCTGCAGTCAACCTGTGCAACTGATTTAAATGTTATGCCATCTGTACTTCTTTCCAGTTCGTAATATTTTGAATTAACTTCTTCCCCAATAACAGCCCAGTTTATTACTGCGTTATTATTGTCCCTTCTTACATCAAACTCAAGCAAATGCACCGGAAGAACTAATTGTGCGCAGGTTTGCATTGAAGTATTTGAGTTAGTGGTATAATATTCTGCAGTGGTAAGTCCGTCAGTTAAGACAGTACTAAAATCACTTCCAGTTACAGCTGGATCTGGTAGATCAAAACCGTTTACATAATTTCGAAGTACACCGATACCTCCAACACAATTGCCTCCGGCACCGGTAACCCTGAACCTGAATAGTGGTTTTGGAGTATTTGCAGTCAAAGAGCCGATGTTTGCACCGGTGGTTTGAAAACTAACGTACTTTTTGTTTGGGGCCGCTACCTCCAAGGCAAAATCCTGGGCTGTCCAAGATGCAGTATTTGAGCTGGTTGTGGCAATGGATGTTGCTGCAGGGGCATTAATACCAAAATTATTTGAAAAAACAATGGTCACCTGGGAGGTCCCTAAATTAAAATTTGCATTGCTGAATGTTGGCACCATAGAGACATAAAAGCTGTCGGGAACAGCCTTATATTGCAAAATAAGTGACATGGTCTGGGAGTATGCCTGTGCTATACTTATCGCTAATGCTATTGATAAAAAAAATTTTTTCATGTGAGTTACATTGTAATAATGTGTAAAAATCAATTTGGTATCTGTTGCACTAATCCTGCATAATTAAATAAACTGCTTAAAGACAATACATTTGCTAATATTATTGCGCCGTCTGCATTAGGAGTGATGTATTTTACTATTCTGTTCATATTATTATCTCCGGAAAAATATCCAGTTGCACTTGAATAATTAAATAAGCCAGAGACATTTCCTGGATAACTCAGCACCTGGCTTAGAATAGTACCATTATCACTGTTAGGGGTAACATATTTTAACCCGGCTGCCGCAGTTGCAGTACTAATATTAGAATTCCCTCCCCATAAAGCTTTTACAGTTAAGGGCCCTGGTAAAGTCAATGAAGTAAATGCTGTACTATTTCCAAACAACTCCGCATCTGTTGCCACTTTTAAATCAGCGACTTTCGTTGTAAAAGCTGTTGATTTGGTTTCTGTAAAATTCTTCGGTGTTGCCTGGTCAAAACTTAATCCAAGATGGTTTCTGTGCCGCACTGTAATGATATAATTCCCATTAGCCAGGTTATTAAAAGTAACGGGGCTCACGCCATCAATATCTACAATATCACCATCACGTTGAATTAAAGCACTTCGTGTTTGTAAAACTACATTACCCGGGGAAGCAGTTAAATCTCTTAACTGAAGAAAAACCCAGTCAACTATATTATTTGCAGGATCCGGCTGAGTAGCAACTACACTACTGCCCGGTATAGATTCTGTTATTGCATTATTAACATGTGAAAAAGTTGTAGCGTATGGAGCTTGCCTGTAAGGATCGTCTTGTGGAAAATTAGCAGTACTTGATGCTGGCCCAAGAGCAAGTGTTCTTAAATTATCATTCATAAATCCTGCAGTAAGAATAGGCGCCTGATACGCTCCCTGCAAAAAAGCCCGTGCACCAACAGCCAGGAATTTATTGATCCCCGACAATGAGCCTGTATTTGCAGTAACCGGTGCCGAAACCCTGTTTGTTACAACATTATGTGTTTCCCCTGTAGAACTCCAATCAGTACCATTAAAATAATAACCGAAAAGATTTGCTTCTGTTCCTGCAACATCAGACGGATCAATATACTGGCCTTCCAGTGTTACTGTACCGCCTGTGATACCCGTCATGGTATTTGGCCAAGACGTATTCAGAAATGATGCTGACATGGGAGGTTTACTCGGATCTGCTGTTCCCAAAACCCTTACTCCAAAACTTGCGGTGGAATAAGCACTGCCTGCTGTTGTTAAAAAAGCAGGACGGTAATTGGCATTTTCTCCCACAGGCAAAAGAAAGGCAGGAATATCAGCGGTTAATTCTTTTCTCAATTGGCCGGTCCCATTCGTCCATACAAACCGTGTAGTACCTGCTCCTGTAATATTTGCAGTGGGGCTCAATCGTAAATTAAAATTACCCGTTTGAAATTTACCATTTGTAAAAACAAAACTACTGCCTATCCTGGTATCACTATTCAATAAAGTTGCATTAGCTGCATTATCCAGTTCCAGGTTAGGAATTGTAAATCCACCCATATCAACATTCTGCAAAGTACTGCCTTTTAAAAGCAGTAAACCGGTCCCCTGGATATCTGCATTGCTGGTTACATCTCCCTGCACGATTACGGTAGCGCCGGATTGAATAAAGAAAATGGCGTTGTCTATCTTTAGCTGTGCATTGGCCAGGATTGTTAAGAGGCAGCATGGTATTGCAAATAATATTTTTTTCATACTGTAAAATTTCAATTGTTTAATATCAACCTCCAATTTCGCACTTATTTTACCAATTTCCAATAGCAAGATTATCAATTCTTACACAGTGTATCTTAACGTATTTAGTAAACGGTACTTTCTGCTTAGTAAAAGGATGTGATTTGCATATTCAAATGGAGTTTTAGTAATGAATGATCACCTGGCCTGTAGCGCCTATATTTGGAGAAAAATCTATTGAGGCCGGCCCTCCGCCTCCCGGTATTGATCCGAAATAACCTTTTACATCATATGTGATAGTGGATGTAGTAGTATTTATTGAATAAAACCCGCCGGTACCACTTGTGAACATCGTATTTCCTGCATTTCCACCACTTCCTAAATACCAGGATCTTGCAAAATCTGTAGCCGATACCTGGTCATAACGTACAATATTAGGTTTTCCATGCTCCCCCTGAATTCCAAACCAATTTTTAAAAGCTGATAATGCCTCAAAAATCCCTCCTTCGCCTACCGCAAATCCACCGGCAGATCCGCCATAACCACGAATGTAAGTCCCATCTACTGCTGCAGAACTCATATCTCCGTTATTTCCCGGAGCATCATTGCCTCCGCCGCCACCAACAATAATTGAAACACTGCTGCTGGTTGTTACCGTAAAGTATCCCCTTATATATCCCCCTCCTCCACCACCACCTCCAAATGTTGCAGTAGTATTTCCTACATATCCCCTGCCTCCACCGCCCCAAACTTCTATCGCTATTTTGGTAACCCCTGCAGGCACTGTCCAGGTTTGTACGCCACCGGTAGTTGTGAATTTCAGCAGATACCTATTGGAATAGTTGCAGGCATCCGTCCATTCCAGGTTGCCCAAATTGTTTGTGGTTAATATTTGTCCAGTTTGCCCGGCAGTGCCATTGGCCTTTATCGTACCAGTAACATTAATGTTGCCGGTAACATCTAATTTTTCTGCAGGATTAGGATTATTAATTCCTACATTTTGTGCTTGCAGGTTACCAATTGAGAACAAAATAAAATAGATAGACAGGTTGATTAACTTATTCATAAAACAGTTTTTAATGTGAATTATTTTAACTGTTCAAAAGTGAAAAACAATCAACGATCTTTAATTACCCATTGGGGTAGTTTTTAGGTGTAGCTATTTCAGCATAAGTTCCCTCAGGCGGGTAATTGCATTGGTACGGGTAGTGGCATCTATCTTTAAATATGCATTATTGATGTGCTTTTTAATGGTGTTCACCGAAACGAATATCTGTTCGGCTATCTGGCGGTTTGTTATACCATTATAGATCAGTTGCAATACTTCAAATTCCCTGTCGCTAAGCTTTGTTAACAGGTTTTGATTGATCTGCTGCATATCCAGCTCGGGGAATTTTATTTTATGCTGTTGGGCATAATTATGAATGGCTACTTCCAGGGTTGCATATAATCCGCCACTGGAAAACGGTTTAACAATATAGCCACTCGGCCCTGTTGATTTTGCCTGTTGCAGTGTTTTACTGTCTGAGTAAGAAGTAAGAAATACAAATGGTATCTTATAACCGGCATTTATTTTTTTAGCAAGTTCTATTCCTTCTTCGCCATTTTTCAAATTAATATCAAGCAAAACAATATCGGGTAAATTTTCGGTCAATTGCTTTTCTGCCTGTACAGCAGTATAGCAAATGCCCGTAACCAGGAAATCATTTTTCTTAAGGCTTGCGGCAATATCCTCAGCAATGATAGGTTCGTCTTCAACAATTAACACCCTTACTTCACTCATATTATCTCTTTTTTATAGTCTGGGATCTCAATTTCTGTTCTTGCGCCATCTTCATTGTACCTCCGGATGGTTCCATTTAATTTTTTAAGGAATGCATCTATCATTTTAAATCCAAAGGAATCATTCCCGGCAGCACTGATATTTACGGGCAATCCTTTACCATTGTCATAAACCGCCAGCAGGAGTGTGCCGTTAATATCTTTAAGTACAACCTTGATCATCTTATCGGAAGTGTTCCCGGGAAACGCATATTTTAAACTGTTACTGATCAGTTCATTTAAAATTAACCCTATGGGAACTACAATATCCACATCCAGATTCAACTGTTCGATCTCTTTCAGGAGTTTTATTTCGCCGGGGCGGATATTATAAGAAGCAAATAAATTATCGCTGAGTTTGCTTATATAATCCTGTACATCAATCCCGGTCAGGTTGTCTTCCTGGTAAAGGTTCTGATGGATCAAGGCCATACTCTGCACCCGGTTACGGCTTTCATTAACCGCATCAAGGGCCTGTTCATCTTTAATATAATTTGATTGAAGACTCAGCAAGCTTGAAACTACCTGCAGGTTGTTCTTTACCCGGTGGTGGATCTCTTTCATCAGTACCTCTTTTTCTGCCAGGCTTTTCTGTATGACAATATTCTTCCTGTTCAACTCTTCCTTTTTCTTCCTGTTAGCAGCGTAAGCTTTATATGCAAAACCTGCAATGCCGAGGAACCCTATTGCAGCCACAATGAAATAGTTCCTTTCTTTTTTTCTGCGGCCGGCCATGGAAGCGGCTACATTTTTTTCTGCATTCAATAATATGATCAGCTTTTCTTTTTCATTGAATTGGTATACTGCTGTCATTTCATTTATCTGCCTTAGATTTTCTGCGTTCAATAAGCCTCCCGAAATAGCTGTGCTGCTATCCCGGAAGCGTAATGCTTTATCATAGGATCTTAAAGCCTTGTAGGTTTCTGCCAGTTTATCGGTAAAATTCAACATCAATTCTTTTCTGCCGTTAGCGGCAGACAGATCCAATCCCTTTTGATAATAATAAATTGCTTCCTGCAGGTTACCCTGCTTTGTCCGGATATTGCCCATGCCATGGTATACGGTGATCAGGCATTGTGTATGATTCAGGGGGATAGCCATTTCTTCAGCCTGCTTCAATAATTTTTCTGCTTCCGGCACCCGGTTCATGTTCAACAGGGCATCGCCCATATTGGCCAGGCAACTGGCAATATCTTTTTTTGCATTTAATTTTTTGGCGATCTGCAAACCTTTTTCTGCAAAATAAAATGCCGAATCATATACCTGCCTGCTCTGGTAAAGACTGCCGATATTCATGGTCGTATTCAATATCCCCTGGTTATCGCCTGCTTCTTCTTTCAATGCCAGTGATTGCCTGAAAAAGTTTATCGCTGCGGTATAATCTTTTTTTGCCCGGTATGCAACGCCAATGTTATTCATCGAATTGGAAATGTATTTTTTATTGCCAACCTGCTTTCTGAATTCAAGTGCTTTTAACTGGTTGCGGATAGCAAGTTCATAGTTTCCCGAGTAATACCAGGCTACTCCAATATCTGAGATCACGTGTGCCTGCTTTTCGGGGAGTTTCAGGCTTTCATAAATTTTCAGCGATTCCCCCAGGTAGTGAAGGCAGGAATCCAGGTTGCCTTTATAGTCAAAAGCAACACCCATTATTTGAAGCGACCTTGCCTGCCCGGGCAGGTCTTTATTTTTTTCAGCGATCAGTAATGCTGCTTTGGCATAGTAGAGTGTAGAATCGGCATGTGTTTCATAATAAAAGATAGCTAAACTATGTAACGCATTAATTTTAGTTGAATCATGAATAGCTGTTTTATAAACATGCAGCAGTGAGTCATTTTCGCTAACCTGGGCTTTTGAATCAATGATGCTAAAAAGACAAAACCATAATAAGCAATAATAATTTTTTGCCAAACCTGAAGCAATAAATCTCATAAGCATTATTTTAAAGACCAGGTGAATATGCCCGGACAAAGCCAGGAACAAATGTTGTGGAAAATTCAGCAGTACCAATTACCCTTTAAGGTAGTATTATAATTTGATGTTCAACAATTATCCCGGTTTACAGGCATTACTTCGCCTTAATCAGCTACTTTTGCCATTCAGTAAATCAATCCTTACCAATTAAATTATGTTTTTAAAAATACTCACGGTAGCCGGGCTTGCAACTTTTGAAATATATGCAGCTATTCCTGCGGGCTTTGCTTTGGGATTATCGCCCTGGACCATATTTTTTGCCAGCCTTACAGGAGGTTTGATCGGTGTATTTGTTGCAGCTTTCCTGGGGGATAAGATCAGGTCGCTGTTTCATAAAAACAAACCCACCAAAGAAGTTGCTGAAAAGAAACATCCAAAAATACTCCAGCTCTGGAATAAATACGGGATCATTGGACTGGGTTTTTTGGGAACAGTGGCAGTTGGTGCACCCATAAGTATAGGAATAGGCATTGGCTTACATGCAAATATTAAAAAACTGGTTACCTGGTGCTGTATCGGCGTTATTACCCGTTGTATTGTATTTACGCTCGTTGGTTATTACGGGTTACAACTGTTTTAATAGACGATCCGAAAATCAAAGATTATTGTTCCATTTCTTATGTTGCAGAAAGCGTATTTATTTTTTGGCAAAGAGGACAAAAGAGAAAAGGAGGAAAAAGAAATAGGTTCAAATTGCTTAATTCGCTTCAGGCTCTTTTCCTCTTTGTCCTCTTGGTTTCAGAACTTATAGTAGGTTTTCATTTTAGTCATCAGTATATCTTTTTTTCTCCTGGATACTTCCACTTCATGCCCGTTGCTCATAATAACAGTTCCGCCTTCACCACGAACATATTCCTTAATATGCTCCAGGTTTACGGTATACGATTTATGAATGCGTACAAAATTGCAGTCGGCAAGTAATTCCTCGTATTCATGAATGGGTTTGGATGCACAGATCACCGGGTGGTTGGTAAAATGAAAATTGGTATAATTGCCGCTTGCCTCGCAGTATACCAGGTCCTGTATATCAATCACCTGGAATCCCTTTAATGATGGAATACAGAGTTTCATTTTTTGAGACCCATTCTTGTGCCCGATATTATGAAGCAATGTTTCTATATGCTGCCCACCTGCCTTTCCTTCAATCCTTTTCGCGGCTCTTTTTACGGCTTCAATGAGCAACTCATCATCAATAGGTTTTAATAAATAATCAACCGCACTGAAATGAAAAGCCTGTACCATAAAATTATTATGCGCTGTTACAAAAATGATCTCGAAATTTATTTCCCTAACATCATGCAACAGGTCAAAGCCTGTCTTACCAGGCATGGCAATATCCAAAAAGACCAATTCGGGTTGTAAGGAACCGATCTTTTCCTTTGCTTCTTCAGCACTGCCGCATAAGGCAATTATTTCCACTTCGGGACAATTCATTTGCAGGAGCAGTTGCAGGGAAGTTAACCCCCGTGGTTCATCATCTACGAGTAAGGTCTTAATTTTTTTCATTTTTTTTCATTTCTAGTGGTAAGCGTAAAGTGACGAGTGTGCCGTCTTCCCGGTGGCCCCGCAGGTTGCTTTTATCTTCAACTGTAATACTGCTTTGAAGGTTGTACTTTTCATTCAGCAGGTCAATACGGGTTTGGATATTACTGATACCAACGGCCTGGTGCCCGCCGGTATTCTCTTTTTTCATTTGCAGTGACCGGTCGATCCCTATACCGTTGTCGTCGATGATACAAACAAGCTGGTCATTATCTTTTTTGAAATCGATGTTGATATTGATATTTTTTTTATTGCCTGCAGTGCCGTGCCAGATAGCATTTTCAATGAATGGCTGTATCAGCATCGAAGGTAAAATGGTTTCATCAGGATCCAGTTCATCATCAGCCAGTATCCGGCATGTAAAATCTGCATTGCGCACCTGTTCCATTTCTACGTAGCGGTGCAGGTATTCTATGGTGTTACGCAGCGAAATAAAGGGCTGAGCGGATTGGTTGAGCGTCATCCTTATTAATTGTGCAAACTTGCTGAGAAAATGAGAGGCTTCTTTATTTTCATTGTGCAGGATCATTTCGCGGATGCTGTTGAGGCTGTTAAAAATAAAATGCGGGTTCATTTGTGCACGCAGGGCCATCATCTCCGTTTCGGTTATTTTTTGTTTCAGCGTCGCTTCCCGGCGAATGACCTGGATCCTTCTTCTTACAAACCAGGTAATCAGTCCGGCCAGCAATAAGAGCGCAGTTATCCTGAACCACCAGGTTTGCCACCAGGGTGCATCAATATTAATAGCCAGTGCAGTCATGCCTTTACACCACTTGCCATCACTATTGGCTGAGCGGAGTTCAAAAACATATTCGCCGGGTGGCAAACTCGTGTAACTCACAAAATTCCTGTTGCCGCAATTTGTCCAGTTGTTGGTAAGCCCTTTAAGCCGGTAAGCAAACTGGTTATTATTTTGGTTGGAAAAATTGGTTACCGCAAAATTGATGGTAATAAAATTCTGGCTGTGCTTTAGCGAAATATGGCTGATGCGTGCAGGTGATGTATTCGATTGCCAGGGAAAATCGTTAACCTGTATGGAAGTGATCAGTGGCACAGGGCTGAAATCATTTTCTTTTAAGGCAGCAGGATCAAACTTGGTGATGCCCCCTACCCCTCCAAATAAAAGTGAACCATCATTTTCTTTTAAAGTACAGGAAGTATTGTACTCAAGAAAAGAAAGGCCGTTCCCGGTGTTGTAATTCTGAACTGAATAATCATTTTTTGGATTTATTTTGTAGAGGCCCGTGTTGGTACTTACCCAAAAAAATCCCTGCGCATCTTTTTGAACTGCATAACACACGCTTGAAAAGCCGGCTGTGTTGAGGGTAAGATGTTTTACCACGGTATTCTTTTTATGATCATACAATATGATCCCGTTATCGGTTGCCAGCCAGAACAGGGGCCCATCGGGTAACAGGTGCCGTACATAAATAGCATATTTCTTAACGGGTTCAATGATCTCAAAGGTTGAGTGCCGGTAATCATATTTGCCTAAACCTGCACCAACGGTACATACCCATACCATGTTGTTTTCGTCTTCGTACATGTACCTGCCCAGGTAGGCCGTGGGCCAGGAAATGTTAGCAGGAATAGCAGCCCAGTGCTGATCTTTTAAAGAAAAAAATACGGGGCCATTCTCTCCTGTTATAAAAAGACTGTCGGCGTTTTTAAGTTTTATTACTCCATAGAGTTTTTTAGCCGTCAACAGCTCATTATTCTCTTTATAAAAGATCTGTTTTCTTTTCCGGTCCAGTTGCATCAGGCCGCCCCAGCTTGCTATCCACAGGTTATTGTTATCATCTTCTGTTATGTCGTAAATGGTATTGCTTACTACGCCTATTTTTGAGGAAGCCGAGTAAGCATGAAACCTGTTGCCGGCAACATCCCATTCAGCTATTCCCTGGTTTTGTGTACCCACATAATAACTCCCATCCCTGCATTTGTAAATATCAAAGATCATATTATCCGGCAGTGAAGCAGGGTTTGATGGTTCATTACTGATGGCAGAGAATTGGTATTTCAAGGGGTCAAATTTGGCGAGGCCGCTTCCGCTAAGGCCGCACCAGATGATCCCCTGCCTGTCTTTGAATAAGGATAAAACAAAATTCTTTCCCGGTGAACGGCTGTCGTAACGATCATGGGCAGCTATTTGTACAATGTCTTTATACGGGTCATATTGAATAATGCCATTGCCCCGGGTTCCTATCCATAATTTACCTGTAGCATCGGTCATAAAACACCCTATACCGTCTGTCTGTATTTTAAAAGGATAGATATTACCGTCAACCCCATCCATAAAAAAGCATCCTTTTGTCAGCGTTCCAATCCATAGTTTGTCCCGGTAAGAAAATAATTCCTTGATCTCAGCAAAATTATATTCCGGGTGAATGGGCCGTGTTTTATACCCCGATCCTTCGGGTAGCAGGTAAAAAAGGTTTTGTAAAAGACCCGCAATGACCTTTCCCTGGTGCTCAACAATGCTGCTTACCCTGGTCTTATTGAGGTCATCATTAAAGAAGGAGGTCAATGACTGTAAATTCGTGTTCATCAGTACCAGTCCATCATTGTAGGTAATGAACCAGTATTCATTGGCTTTGAAAGAAACAATTTTTTTTACGGGCATTTTTTCAAGTCGGGCGGCAAATGGAAAAAGTTCAGCTATACGCACCAACGAATCACGCTGCGGTACATAAATACAGGTGCCGAGAAGGGTACCAACCCATAACATTTTTTTATTCCTGTCAAAAAAAAGCGAAGAAATATAATTTGAAGGCAGCTTTTTGCCGAGCTGGTTCTGAGGTAAAAAAACCCTGAACTGTTTGCCATCATAACGGTTAAGCCCGTCCTGTGTACCAAACCACATAAACCCGTCATCATCCTGTGCAATGCTGTAGCAGCTGTTTTGCGACAAGCCCTGCTCCGAAGAATAATTTTCAAACAAGATCTTTTGCGCATATAATGGTACTGAAGAAGTTATTGCCGAAACCGACATAACCAGGAACCATGTAAGAATTACCCGTGAGTGCATAACAAATAATAGCTGAATGCATTAAAGTTAATCTTATAACGCAGAAAAAAAAACAACCCGGAAAGCATGCTGTTAAAACCCACCACATCCTATCTTAAACAATATCCATTAAGGCTACATTTTTTTACCGTAAACACAGTCAAAGTCACCGTTAATGAAAACTTCTTGGTATTTCATCATCATTTTAATAATTTTAGTTATCATTTTTCCGGATCCCATTGCTCCCGGATCCAAACTTAAAATGGTTTTCGTTTTACCTGTTTAAAAATTCACTGAGTCAAACTATGTCAACTGATACACCAAACCCCGCGGCAAACATACAGGCAACCTGCCTGGTAAAAGACATACAGTTTTTTGCCAGGTCAGAATACTATACACACAAGCCATCCATCAACAAATACCGGATAAGATTTGAAGCTGGTGAGGTCAAGTACCTGTACTGGGAAATTGAACTGATCAACCTGCTATATCAAAAACAAAACAACACGGTTACCCTGAAGGTGCGCTGTACAGCACTCACTACACGGAAGGAAATGTATTCCGGCGAACAAGTCATTAATTTTAAGTCGACTGAAATTTCCACCTTAGCCTCCAACTCCTGGGGTACACCAAACCCGGAATATTGGGTAGCCGATCAATACCTCTGGGAGATCCTGATCAACAATGCGGTAGTACTTTCCAAAACCATCATAATAGATAAACTTGGCGTTGTAACACAAGAAGTGAATCCTTATTTTGACCTGTTAGAACTAAAAATGTACCCAAGCTATGCCGATTACCGTGAAACCAAAGAAGGTTATCGCTACCTAAGCCAGTTTCATGGAGCAGAGACCCAATACGTGGGAGTTGAATTGTCATTCCAAAGAAAATTCACCGATAGCAAAAGCCTGGAAATGAAACTGAACATCATTGATATATCCAATGGCTTTGTGGCAGCATCGGCCAAGTACGATTCTTCATTTGTGGCCAATCCTTCTCCGCCAATCGAATTTTTCCGCTGCAGTTATGGAAATGCCACTGCCGGTTACTGGAAAAACGGAACCTACCTGGTCTATGTCAATTTCATGGATGTTACTATTGCCTCGGCACAGTTTACGATAGGCGATTCGGAACAGGCAGGTTCAGTACAGCAGATAGATCAATCTGTTTTAAGCCAGGTAAAAAAGTCGCTCATAGAAAAGCAGGCAGCCACACTGGAAGATGCACATGCAGAATTGGATAAACTGGTAGGAATGACCAGCGTGAAAAAGAGCATTACGGAAAACATCGAGTATTTAAAATTTAATAAACTACGCATTGAAAAAGGATTTGCAGACGATGGGCAGATAGGTCTTCACAGCGTATTTACCGGCAACCCAGGCACCGGAAAAACTACCGTTGTACGCCTGCTTGGTAAAATATACAATGCTATGGGCCTACTCACCAAAGGTCATGTAGTAGAAGCTACCAGGGCTGACCTGATCGGGGAATTCATTGGCCATACAGCGCCTAAAGTGAAAGCTATGATCGAGAAAGCAAGGGGTGGCATTCTTTTTCTTGACGAAGTATATGCCCTGTCACGTGGAGATGATAGCAGGGATTTTGGTGCAGAAGCCATTGAGATCATTTTAAAAGAAATGAGCGATGGCCCAGGTAACATTGCCATCATTGGGGCAGGCTACCCGAACGAAGTGAATGCTTTTTTGAATTCGAACCCGGGGTTAAAATCACGGTTCAGTCAACGCTTTCATTTTGACGATTACCTGCCCGCAGAGTTAATGCAAATAGCAAATGTTGCTCTAAAAAAAGAACAGGCCACACTGAGCCCTGAGGCTGAACTTGAGCTTAATAAAAAGCTCACCAGCCTCTACCGCAGCCGTGATAAAAATTTTGGCAACGGGCGTTTGGTATTCGGCATCATTGATGAAGCCAAAAGACACATGGGTATTCGTTTGTTAAAAAAAGGAGATCTCGAAAACCTTACACCGGAAGAACTGAGTAAAATTGAATTGGAAGACCTGATGAAGGTATTTGAGGAAGACCATAAGAATAAGCTGGTACTCTCTATCAGCCAGGTTGAACTGGATGAGGCATTGCATGAACTCGACAGCATGGTTGGACTGTACCAGATCAAACAGGAAGTTCGTGATAAGGTGGCCCTGGTGCGTTATTATATGGAAACCGGTAAAGACATTTTGAATAAATTTTCGCTGCACGCCGTACTCACCGGTAATCCCGGAACAGGCAAAACCACATTGGCGAGATTGCTTGGCAAAATTTATAAATCACTTGGATTGCTGGAACGGGGTCATGTTGTAGAAGTTGACCGCCAGAATTTAGTAGCTGCTTTTGTAGGACAAACAGCAATAAAAACTGCTGAAGCTATCAAACAGTCTATGGGCGGTGTACTTTTCATTGACGAAGCTTATTCACTTGCGGATAATGGAGGTAATGATTTTGGCAGTGAGGCCATAGAAACACTGCTGAAAATGATGGAAGACAACAGGGGAAAGTTTGCTGTTATTGCTGCAGGTTATCCCGACAATATGCATGCATTTGTACGTTCCAACCCGGGTTTACAATCACGTTTTGATGTCACCTATTCCCTGCCCGACTACACGTATGAAGAACTGTTTACCATTGCACAAAAATTACTGGCCCTGCACGACCTGTCACTACAACCTGAGGCTGCACAGCACCTGTCGGGCTACCTCCAACGTGCGTATGAGAACAGGGACAAGTTTTTTGGCAATGCACGATTTGTCCGGCAGACAGTTGAAGGTATCGTGACCAAACAACACCTGCGCATGGCGGCTATGGCCCGGGAACAACGCACCCAGGAACAGATGCGGCTGGTAACACTTGAGGACGTAGCACAATTGCAGGAGATCGAAAAAAATAAAAGACCAACCATCGGCTTTAAAACATATAGTTCATCATAAATCTTAAAAACTAAATTTAAATGAAACACATTCCCGCATTACTGGCAGATAATTTTGCCAAAGGCTACAACATTAAACTGCTTAATGAAAACACGTATGTATGGGACTATCCCCTGCTGTATAATGATGGCACCAACAGGTTGCAATTCGTGTATCTCGGAGAAGTAACACTGCTTGAAAAAGAATACCTGTATGTGCGAAGCTTTATAGCCGATTTTAGTGATAAACTCAACGCCATGGAATTACTGCGTCAAGCCGAATTTTGCAGCCTGAGTTGTGTGTGCCTTAAGCCATATACCAAAGCAGACGGCACCCAGGTAGAGGGCGTGTATGTGCAAAGCGTTTTTCCCGTGGAGCTGGCTATGCAAAACAAACAGGCATTCACAGACGTGGTGCATGAAGTGGCCAACCGTGCCGATGCCATTGAAAAAAAATACCTTGGCGTAGATAACTAATATATGCCCGTGCTATTCCCGGGCTTTCCAGAAGATCGGCCCACAATTGTTTCAACAATTGTGGGCCGATCTTTTTTACCGTAAACACAATCATTCCCGCCGTTAATGAAAACTGGCTGGCACAGCATTATCCTTTTAATAATTTTAAGTTTCATGGGTACATCTCTTTGAGATCCTCTCATTTTAAAACAATAAAAATAAAAATATGAAAAAGATCATTTCAACTGTATTCATTTTTTGTATGACTGGCGCTATGCTTATTTCCTGCGACAGTAAAAGTACTCCGGAATCTATTGCCGAAAAATGGTGCGACCTGAATGGCAAGGTGTACCGGGCTGCTGATGGAGCAGAAAAAGATGCTGCCAAGGAAGCCAGGAAAAAATATGAGAACGAAATGGAAGAAAAGTACAAGAGTGACACTGCTTTTATGCGTAAAGTTGGTGTAGCAGTTGAAGCCTGTGAGGGAAAGTCTGAAGGAAAATAAAACGTTAATCTGTTAATCCGTTAATACGTTAATTGGTATGCAGTAAGCAACTTCAAAAGTTTGGTAAATTGTATACTCCCCACGGATTAACGGATTAACCAATAAACGGATTAACGGATAAATTTATAAACATGAATAAGCTCCTTATCGCCATATGCCTGCTTTGTTTTGCCCTCAATGCAAAAAGCCAATACCAAAAAATGAACCCCATACCCGGGGCGAAGATGTATTTCTCCGACAAGCCATTCACCAACAATCATGATGGCAGTAAAACATCCTTTAAATCAAGTGATTTTATTTACGGCCGTATTGAACTCGATAACCAGACGTTGCTGGATGCATTTAAGATGAGCAGCATAAAAACCAAGTATTATTATTTGAGGTTTTGGGTATGCTCGTATAAAGATGGTAAACAAAAAGGTTCGAAGAATTTTTGGGAATACCTGCTTATTAAAAATGAGGAGGATGTAAAAAAGAGCTATCTCAATTTCGACATACTGCCAGGCCCAACAGCAGCTACCAGTACAATTTGCGGCCTCGAAGATTTTTCAAGCGGACTTGCAGCCGGGCCGCTTTATCATATTGTTAAGCCAGAGACATTTCCGGAGGATGGTGAATATGAAATAGAGGTAAGATTATTTTTAGAAAGCTTTGATGCATGGGGCAAAAGTCAGCAGTATGAAAAATGGCCCGAAGTGATCAGCGATTTCAAATTCAATTTTAATTCAACCGATATACAGGCGCTTGAAAAAAATGGTAAGGCCGCCAGTGAATTAATAAGCAGGAATGCCTTCCGCTTGTCCAGGCTACCCGATTATTTTTCTAGCCCCAATAAAACCGGCGACCCTATGCTGAGCAATGCAAACATAAGTGCAATACTCAAAAGAGACCTCCCCGGTCGTTCCATGACCATGCTAAAATTTTCGGTGGGAAGTTATACAGGGCCTTTGTGGCAGATCGAAAAAAATGACCTTGGACTTATTTTAAGACGTTTTGTAACGCCCGATATTAATGTCGCCTTTAAATTCCAGAACGATTGTTATATAGGCTATGTGCGGCTTTGGCAGGAATACAAGGGAGGAGGCAAGTACGGCCCGCTGATCGCCGGCGGAGGAAGCTGCAACAGTTGCGGTGATAAAATTGATTGCAGCCTGGTGAAATAAGCAGGACACGATTTTTAACTACATTAAAACACAGACTATGAATAATATTATGAAACTTTTTGTGCTTGTCTTTTCTTTGTTGACCGGTATGCTGCAAAGTAAAGCACAGGCCCCTGTTGGAAAAATGTATTTTTCTGATAAGCCTTTCACTAACGGTAATGCGAGCAGTAAAACATCCTTTAAATCGAGCGAGTTTATTTATGGCCGGCTGGAGATCCAAAATCAAACACTTAAGGAAGCTTTCAAACTTCCAAGCGATGGTGAAACAACCATGAAAAATAAAAATGATACTTACCTGCGATATTCCATAACCGTATTAAAAAATGGAAAAGTAAAACAATATTGGGGTAATGACTTGAATTATATTTATGTGTTGGCCAAAGACAAGAATAGTACCTCATTTAATTTTGATGTACTTCCCAGTCCGGCCCAGGTAACAAGCCTCATGGCAATGGTTCAGGAGTTTAATATTGGTTTAATAACTTCACCACTTTACAGAAGCATTGGGCCGGAAAAATTTCCTGAAAATGGCAATTACACCATCAGGATAAGATTATATTCCCAATCGCATGATGCATGGGGCAGGATGGAAGACATGGAAAAATGGCCTGTTATAGAGGGTGAGTTCGATTTTGCTTTCAATGAAAATGATATAGCAACTATCAAAAAGAACGAGAAAGCAGTTGGGGAAGTAGTACAAAACGGAAGCAACAGGGTAACCAAGCTACCCGATTATTTTGCCAACTCCACCAAACTCAGTGATCCCATGCTGAGCAATGCAAAAATCAGTGCAATATTGAAAAGAGATTTACCCGGCCGTTCCATGACCTTACTAAAATTTGCTGTGGGCAGTTATACAGGGCCTTTGTGGAAGATCGAGAAAAATGACCTGGGGCTTATTTTGAGACGTTATGTAACCCCTGATATCAATGTCGTCTTCAGATTTGAGAACACCTGTTATATAGGTTATGTGCGGCTCTGGCAGGAATACCAGGGCGGGGGTAAGTACGGGCCGTTGATAGCCGGCGGAGGAAGCTGCAACACTTGCGGCGACAAAATTGATTGCAACCTGGTAAAATAAAACCTGTAATTATCCAAAACAAACTGGTGATACATTTAATCTGAAAACAGCATGATGAAAAAAATAATCTTTTTTTCTTATTTCTTACCCCTTATTTCTTTGCTGGTTTTACCAAAGGAAATATTTTCTCAAAATGTGGGTATTGGTAACCCTTCTCCTGCTGAAAAGCTGGATGTAAACGGTAATATCAATCTTACAGGAACCATAAAAGCAAATG
>JBDSGK010000181.1:0-6842 GCA_039919015.1 Ferruginibacter sp. | reverse complement strand
ATCGCAGGGGTTACTTAAAGGAAACAGCCTGACCAGTTTTATAAACCGAAGTGTGGAGTTGATGTCATAGGTGCCTGGCCACTACACAGTCTCTGATTTTTCAGAAGTTTTTAGATAAAAATGTTCTCTTAAAATACACGGGGTATTTGTAGTGGCCTGACACCTAAAGTCAATTTTCTAAAATTACAGCTTCAATGTATTTCATCTTTTTGCTGTACCATTTTTCAGAATATCCAGCTTTTAAAAACTGCTCCTTATGCAATGGGTTTACATAAATGATATGAAGCCTGCGGGGATTGTTTTGTAAGCTTTCAAAAATATTATTGACTACTGCACTCATAATTATATCGTCAAAAGGGTTGAACATAAAAATACAATCCACACTATCCGGGATCTCATAATAAAACGCATCGTTATTGATAACTGTAAATTCAAGTGCGGGCATCTTTTGCCTGGTAAGGTTAAGATTTTCTTTTGCAATTTCGCAGAGATCTTTTGAGAAATCGATCCCGGTTACTTTCCTGAAACCATGATGAGCAGCAATACACAGGGCACGGCCTTTGCCAGATCCGATATCCAGGAAATGATTACGCGGTGCTGAAGACAACTGCTGAAAGATTTCTTCCAGCAATAAAAAACTCACCGGCATATAAATGGTGGCATGCGTTATATCAACACCCAGTTCATCAAGTTTTTGTAATTCATCGGCACCTGTAGTATTTATGCCGTATTTATTTTCACCTTTTATTTCCTGCCTGATCATGTACCATGCAATTTTAAAATCCCAGTTATCCAGCAGGAAATAGAAATATTGTATGTAGGTGAATATTTTCATTATTCACTTTTGCGGATATCAATAACTTTTAACTGTAAGCTTATATTGCCGTTCCATTCATTTTCATCAAGTGTAAAAACAATATCAACAGGATGCTTCAGCAGTTCAAATTTGGCGGCCAGGTTAAAACCGATGCCGGTAAAGGAATATTTATCCTGCTTAACCACAAAACGGATATGCTGTTCTTTTACAATTTTTGAAAAGCCGGTATCCAGTGCCCTTTTTGCAACAAAGACAGGCCTCATATTTTCGGGACCAAAGGGCTCCATCTGGCAAAGGATATTGTAAAAATTTTGTGTGAGATCTGTAAAGGAAACGGGTGTATCAATGATTATTTCAGGAATTAAAAGACGTTCCTCAATGCTACCGCACACCACTTCTTCAAACTTATTGGTAAAGGCTTCCACATGTTCGGGTAACAGGGATAGCCCCGCCGCTGCAAAATGGCCGCCATAGCCTAACAGGTATTCCCTGCAGGCATGTACGGCTTCGTATAAATTAAAACCGGGTACACTCCTGGCACTCCCGGTGGCTACGCCGTTACTTTCTGTTAGCACAACAGTAGGACGGTACCAGGTTTCTATAAGCCTGCTGGCTACAATACCAACCACTCCTTTATGCCAATGGCCCCTGAATACAACGGTTGTTTTTTTATTATGAAGTGCAAGATCCGCATTAAGTATTTCCAGCGCTTCAGCTGTAATGCTGCTGTCGGCCTCTTTCCTGTCGGTATTATCGCTGTGCAGCATTTCAGCAAATTCAAGTGCTTTATTGTAATCGTCTTCAATGAATAATTGAACAGCTTTTTTTGCATCATCCATCCTGCCTGCAGCATTCACCCGGGGTGCAATAACAAATACCACGTTATTGATGGATAATTTTTTTTGAAGTCCACCTAAAAAGATCAATGCTTTAATGCCCGGATTGGGAACGCTGTTTATTTTTTCCATGCCATAATAAGCCAATATTCGGTTCTCACCGGTCATAGGTACAATATCCGCCGCAATGGCAACGGCCAGCAGGTCCAGGTAACAGAAATAATGTTCTTCATCAATATTCAGATGGGTTGAAAGTGCAGTGATCAATTTAAAACCAACGCCGCAACCACAGAGTTCTTTATAGGGATAATTACAATCTTTTTGTTTTGGGTTTAGAATGGCTACAGCTGTAGGGATCTCTGCATCGGGCAAATGATGATCGCAAACAATAAAATCAATACCCATATCTTTTGCATAGGCGATCAGGTCAACAGATTTAATACCGCAGTCTAAGGAAATGATCAGTGTAAAATTATTTTCTTTGGCAAAATCAATTCCCATTTTGCTTACCCCGTATCCTTCCCTGTACCGGTGTGGGATATAAAAATCCAATGATTGGGGTTCGTAAATTTTGGAAAGGAATTTATACATACAGGCAACAGACGTTGTGCCATCCACATCGTAATCTCCAAAGACCAGTATTTTTTCTTTTTTTTCAAAAGCAGTAAGGATGCGCTGCACAGCCTTATCCATATCCTTCATCAACCACGGGTCGTGCAGGTCATTTAATTCAGGCCTGAAATAGTGTTTCGTTTTTTCAAAAGTATCAAAGCCCCTTGTTGCCAAAATGCTGCAAAGCGTACGGTTAATCTTCAGGGATTGCTGTAAAGCATCAACTGTACTTTCATCTGCCTGTAATATTTTCCATCTTTTCTCCATACTAATATTTCCTGTCCGTAGTAAATCTTACGAGGGTTTCAAGTGCTTTTCTCACCGGGGTTTCCTCAAAACTGTTTAAAATTTCCAGTGCTTCATCCCGGTAAGCCAACATCTTTTCAGATGCATATCTTATACCCCCGGCCTCAACAACCCTATCAATTACAAATTTTACTTTTTTGGGATCTTTGTTCTCATTCTTGATTATAAAAATAATTTTTCTTTTTAATGTAGCATCTATATTGTTGAGGGTGAAAATCAACGGCAGAGTAAGTTTTTTTTCCCGGATATCATTGCCGGTAGGTTTACCGATATCTTCTTTCCCATAATCAAACAGGTCATCTTTTATTTGAAAAGCGATACCAACTTTTTCGCCAAAAAGTTTCATTTTGTCGGTTATTGATTCATCTTTGCTTGTGCTGTAAGCCCCAACTGAACAGGCTGAGGATAGCAGTGATGCAGTTTTATTACGGATAATTTCAAAATAAATTTCCTCATTCAAATTCAGTTTCCTGGTTTTTTGTAATTGCAGTAATTCACCTTCGCTCATTTGTTTTACAGCTTCCGAAAGAATGTGTAAATGTTGGAAATCGTTATTGGAAGTTGCCAATAACAAACCTTTTGAAAGCAGGTAATCACCTACCAGGACTGCGATCTTTTTATTCCAGAGTGCATTTATCGAAAAGAAGCCCCTGCGTTCCAGGGAATCATCCACTACATCATCATGCACTAAAGTGGCCGTGTGTAATAATTCAACCAATGCAGCCGCTCTATACGTACTTTCATTAATTTCTCCGTGCAGCTTGGCGCTTAACAGAACAAACATGGGCCTGAGCTGCTTTCCTTTACGCTTAATAATGTATTTCAAGATCGTATCCAGTAAGCGGGTTTCACTTTTAACTGCGTCTGTAAACTTTTTTTCAAAAAGTTTTAATTCTTCTCCAATAATGTTATTAATAAAGTCCATTTGTAAAATTCAGGTAATATACGGCAGTAAGTACGGCTTTTAAATAAAGTTACAGTTATAGAACGTAATATTTAAATAATCAGACTTAGCTGTTTAAAATGATAATTTTAAATGCAACGAAAATACTAATATCCGTGTCTTGCCTCTGAATATGGGAGAAAATATCAATTAGCGACTTAAATTAAATTATAAAAAACTTTGATTATTAGGCTGCTTTTGATACTTTTGCATTAAGTTAACAATACACATTCAAAATTTTTATTAATTATTAAGTTATGATAAGCACAAAGTACAAATTCTTATTAGGGATAATCTTTTTATTACTTTCAACCGGTTTAAGTGCCCAGGTTGGAGGAAAAGGAAGTGTTTATGACTCCTCTGTTATCCCGGCTAAAAGAATGCCTCAGCAAAATGAATTTTGGAACAGTTCCTATAACTTTCCTGCAAAACCACGAAATATGTGGGAAGTTGGAGTTTCAGCAGGTATGTTCTCAGTAAGTGGTGATGTAGCTGCCAGGATACCAACTTTAGGTTTCGCTGCTCATGTAAGAAAGGCCTTTGGATATGTATTTTCCATGCGTCTGCAGTATTTAAATGGTACGGGTAAGGGTTTGAACTGGCTGGCCAGTGAAAACTACGGAAAAAACCCTGCATGGAACAGGAATTTACCCTTGGCACAAAGATATTATTCACCTGAAAGGATGAATAATGGTACTATAGTTTATTCTGATCGTGACGGACATCTTTCACAACAACAGGATCAAATATTTTATAATTACAAAATTCATATGCAGGACCTTAGTCTGCAGGGAATTATTACTTTAAATAATATCCGCTTTCACAAAGCAAAGACAGGTATTGTGATCTATGGTGGTGGTGGTATTGGTGCATCATGGTTTAAAACTATGGTAAATGCTTTAAACGATAACGGCACTAACTACCGTGCTTTATATAGTTCTATCACCACAAGCCAGGTATATCAGAACCGGAAAGATATTATAAAAGCTTTAAAAGCCGGAATGGACAAGAGCTATGAAACTCCTGCTGATAATGAACTTACCCGCCGTCCTAAATTGGGCGACAATACATTAAAGCCTTCAGGAACTGTATTAGCAGGTATTGCCATTAAATTAAGCAGCAGAATAAACATCGCTTTAGAAGACAGGTTTACCTTTGTTAAAACTGATCTGTTAGATGGACAACGCTGGCAGGAGCATGCTTATGGAGATGCAGTACTAACACCGGATTATGACTCATACAATTATCTGTCACTTGGTGTAAATGTAAATCTTGGCGGAAGATCTGTTGAACCATTATGGTGGGTTAATCCTTTGGATTATGCTTATGATGAGTTAAGAAATCACCGCAATGTTAAAATACCTAAGAACGATTGTAATGATGCTGATGGCGATGGTGTTTGCGATCACCTGGATAGAGAACCGAATACACCTGCAGGTTGCCCTGTTGATACACATGGTGTAACAAGAGATACTGATGGTGATGGCGTACCTGATTGTAAGGATAAACAATTGATTACTCCAACAGAGTGTCAACCGGTAGATGCTGACGGCGTAGGTAAATGCCCTGATCCCGAGTGCTGCAAAAATCCAGTACCTCCAGTGGTTAACTGCCCTTGTGATTATCCAAGCATGTTGTTTAAAGGGAATACTACTGCTTTAAATAACGATAATAGAGCCATGCTGGCAACTGTTGCTTCTAAATTAAAAGCAAATCCAACATGTAATATTACCATTAACGGTTATCCGGAAGCTTCAAAAGCATCTCAGGCCAATTGCCAGAAAAGGTTAGATGCAATTAAAATATACCTGATTGAAAAAGAAGGTATTAGCGCTGACAGGATCACAACCAATTGTGAAGTAGCCGGTGGCGATAAGAATACAATAGATGTTAAGTGTAACTAATAATAGATCTTAGTATATAAATAGCCTCCCGTTTTGGGGGGCTATTTTCTTATTTAGGGACCAAAAGCCTTCTTTATCAAATCATTAACTGTGGTTTTTTGGCAATTAGTTTATTTACGGGCATTTTTGAGTTATTTACATTAATTTTGCAACCCTTATATGAGCGTGATCAAATTATTTCTGGCAACGGCTTTTTTACTTACCCTGGTAACTTCCTGTAATAAATACAATAAAGTTTCCAAGAGTAAGGATTATGAGTATAAACTTAAAATGGCTGACGAGTATTTTGCAAACAAGAAATACAAAGTTGCCCAGCAATTATACGAAGAATTGTTTCCGGTATTTAAAGGCTCAATAAAGTTTGAAGAATTGTATTTTAAGGATGCCTATTGTTTTTATTATATGAAGGATTATGCCAGTGCCGAAAACCTGTTCAAAGGGTTTTTAGAGGTTTTTCCTAATAGTGCCAAAGCAGAGGAAGTTGATTATATGCGTTCTTATTGTTTTTATAAACAATCGCCTAAAATAGAACTTGAGCAGGTAAATACAATAAAGGCAATGGGAATGATGCAAACCTTTATTAATACACACCCGGGATCGGAAAGAAACAAAGAAGCATCTGAGATTATAGATAAGTGCAGGGAAAAACTGGAGCAGAAGGAATACAGGGCTGCCGAACTATATTATAATATGGAACAGTACAGGGCTGCTGCTCTCGCGTTTACCAATTTGACCAATAGCTATCCAGAATCAGCAAAAGCAGAGGAATACAAATTAAAAACAGTAAAAGCCTATTACAAATTTGCCAAAATGAGTTACGTAGACAAGCAAATTGAGCGCTATGAAAAAGTGATAGAAGAGTACCAGGATTTTGTTGATCGTTTTCCAGATAGCAAACTATTGAAAGATGCCCAGGATTATAATAACCTAAGTCAAAATCACATTAAAGTAATAAAAAATGAGCAAACTCAGACGTCAGCTAAGCGCTAATACCAGCAGTGTAGTAGAACCTAAAAAGTTATCGGATATTAAAGAGAAAACCGGTAACCTGTATGAATCTATTGCCATTATTGCAAAAAGAGCAAACCAGATCAATATTACGCTAAAAGAAGAATTGCATAATAAACTGGAAGAATTTGCCAGCCATACCGATAGCCTGGAAGAAATTCATGAAAATAAAGAGCAGATAGAAATTTCAAAAGCATATGAGCGAATGCCCAATCCGGCTTTATTAGCTACACAGGAATTTATGGAAGATAAAGTTTACTTCCGCAGGAATGATGAAGATCTTTTCAGTTAATAGTTACTAATATTTTAGCATCTTATTTAATTAAGAAATCATAATTTTAACCCCGCACACAATTTACTTGTTGCGGGGTCTTTTTATGCTACAGGGAAAAAAAATATTATTGGGTATAAGTGGT
>JBDSGK010000180.1:0-6822 GCA_039919015.1 Ferruginibacter sp. | reverse complement strand
TCGAATTTCTTTTATCTACAGCAACCGTTTCAGATTCAACATAAACAGCCGGTTGCAGTTTAGATAATAACTCTGTAAGGTTCCCCATTTCAACATGGTCGCAGGCCCCTTTTACTGCACCGCATTTCGTATGTCCAAGAACAACGATCAGCTTGGAACCTGCTAATTTACAGGCAAACTCCATACTGCCCAATATATCTGTATTCACTATATTACCCGCAATCCGGATAGAAAAAACGTCACCCAATCCCTGGTCAAAGATCAACTCGGAAGAAGTGCGGCTGTCAATACAGCTAAGTATGGTGGCAAATGGCCATTGACCATCACGGGTAGCATTCACCTGGGCTAATAGATCTCTTTGTGCTTTTAAGTTTTTTACAAAACGGCCATTCCCTTCCTGTAAAATTTCCAACGCCATCCTGGGTGTTAAACTTGTCTGTGTTTCTTTTGTATGAACTCTCATTTTTAAATATGATTTTATGATTTTATAAAAATTTGTTTTTAAGCCGGCTCAATAAAATTGACCGTTTCAACCGTTATATTTCTTGTTTTTGCATTGCTTCTGAAATCACGGATGAGTTCCACTACATCGTATGCTATCGCTTTAGAATTGGTACAATCAATAATAACTTTTGAATCTTTTGGGATTTCTTCCAGCTCTTTTATCACACTTGCTTTATTAAAAAAAGAAACTTCTTCTGCCAGAACAATATGATGCACTTCATGGCCTTCTTCTGTTGTAACCGTTTCTTTCATGTAGTGAGAATTACGATAGCTATGCCGAAGGGTGTAAAAAATACCGAACAGTATACCGATGGTAATTCCTTTTAACAGGTCGGTTGCCAAAATACCAACAACAGTAGCTAGAAAGGGAATAAACTGTTCCCAGCCTAACTTGTACATCTGTTTAAAAAGCGTAGGTTTCGCTAATTTATAACCCACCATCAGTAAAATGGCAGCTAAACTTGCCAGTGGTATCATATTCAATAAGCCCGCTATTGTTATAGCCGAGATTAATAAAAAAACACCATGAAGTATTGCGGACAATTTTGTTCTGCCCCCAAAATTTATATTTGCCGAACTTCGCACAATAACCTGTGTTACTGGTAAACCTCCAATTAATCCCGAAACAATATTACCCAAGCCCTGCGCCTTTAATTCACGGTTGGTGGGTGTAACTCTTTTATCAGGGTCCATTTTATCAGTAGCTTCTACACATAATAATGTTTCGAGGCTTGCAACAATGGCCAATACAATAGCTGTCTTCCAAATTTCAAGATTTGTTATCGCTGAAAAATCCGGGAAAGTAAACTGACTGAAAAACTCAGCTAAATTTTTTGCAACCGGAAGTCTTACAACCTGGTCTTCAGCTAAACTAAAATCCAGCGTTCCGGATTTAAACAAATAATTCATAACAATACCAAATATTACTACAACAATGGGACCTTGTATAAACTGAAAAATTTTATGCTTCTTTGTTAACACCGAATCCCACAATATCAGGATTGCTAATGAAATGACTGCTATCAAAACAGCTCCGGGCGTAAAAAAATCAAATGCCTTTGTTATCTCAGAAAAAGTAGTTTGCCCGTCTGCCTGGATAAAAGATTCATCCCCTTCAGTGTCTTTATCCCAGCCTAAAGCGTGTGGAATTTGTTTTAAGATAATAAGCAGGCCTATACCGGTAAGCATTCCTTTAATAACTGAAGAAGGAAAAAAGTAGGCGATAAAACCAGCCTTGGCAAAGCCCAGCGCAAGTTGTATAACCCCCGCTATTACAACCGCCAGTAAAAAAGCAGGCCAGGAACCAAGGGTTGCAATAGCAGTTAATACAATTACTGCCAGGCCGGCGGCAGGCCCACTAACCCCTAATGGCGAATCGCTTGCAATACCTACAATAATACCACCTACAATGCCGGCAATGATGCCGGAAAAAAGTGGGGCTCCCGATGCCAGTGCAATACCCAGGCACAAAGGAACTGCTACAAAAAATACAACAATACTCGCCGGCAGGTCGCTTTTAAATTCTTTAAAAAGATTATTATTCTTCATGAGAAGATGTTTTGATTTAATTATACAATAATATTATTACCACCATACATGATAATAATGTTGACTTAAAATAATAAGGAGGATGACACTACGCAGTGCCATTAAGAATAAAGAAAATAAAACTATAACACGTTGGGTGGAGGAACGAGTAGCTCGCCGTGAAAGGCAATGTAAGTATCTGAATTTTCGTTTTTATGATATTGCGAAACTTCGATAAGAAAATGAGTTGTTATATGATAATGATGCAGGTACTCTTCAGATAAACTTGTACTGCCTGGAGGTGTTTTTTCTTCGGTGTTGTTGCCAAGGGGGTTTGATTCTTCTTCGCAGCCGGCAAGCGGGGGGGCCGGCTTTTCCATTTTATGCTGTTTAGCCACTTCCTGCTGGCTGGCTAACACAAAAGGAGTGCTCACCGTAAGCCACATCAATGCCAGTATCATAATAACGGCAGAGAAGAGTTGATAACCACTATATATCTTACGGCTTTTCTTCATAAAAGAGCTGCAATATAGTGCATCTTATTTTTTTAAACAACATTCGTATGGGAACTATATAAAAAAATGACAGAGAATAAACAATGAGCTCGTGTAGCTGTGTTACTGCTTAGCGAGGCTTTTAAATTTCTCAATGGCCTTTTTTGTAAAATCGCTCAATACCAGTTTACCACTAATTGCTGCTCTTTCTTTTAATAAATCATCCCAATGTTCGGTACCGGCCCAGAAAGTTTTTTTCATTTTAGCCATGGCTTCCGGGTTGGAATGAGCCAAAGTATTTGCCAAACGGTCAACAGCTTCATCCATATTTTCAATGCTTTCATGCACTTCTGCAAACAAACCTTTCTTTTTGGCCCAGTCTGTGCTGCGCCAGCTTGTTGCATCAATAGCCAGCGCACTAAAAGGGCCTGTGCCGATCTTTCTTTCCACTGCCGGGCCAACCACAAACGGACCAATGCCAACAGCCAGTTCACTCAATTTAATTTCGGCTTTAGTGGTAGCTATTGCATAATCAACAGCTGATGCAAGGCCAACACCGCCACCAACACAACGTCCCTGTATGCGCCCAATAATAAATTTTGGGCACTTGCGCATGGCATTGATCACGTTGGCAAAGCCGGTAAAGAACTGTAATCCTTCCTTTTCATTTTTTATCGAGACCAGTTCATCAAAACTGGCACCCGAACAAAAAGTTTTTTCGCCGCCGCTTTTTAAAATGATCACTTTGGTTTCTTCGTGCGTTCCGGCAAAATGAATTTCATGAGCAAGTTCTGCCAGGATCTTTCCCGGCAGGCTGTTGCTTTGCGGATGATAAAATTCGATGGTATTGATACCGTGCTCGATATGGCTTTTTACAAATGCTTCTGTGCTCATAAAAATATTTTCAATTATACATGTATAGATCTTATGGCGCCTTTTTAGCAACCATGGTTAAGATCGTTGCCACACCTGTTACTTCATCCGTTTCATCGATCATCTCTACCAGCCATTTTACAATGCCTTTGTCAATATCATCGCCACGCTTAAAATCTTCGGTTTTTTCAACAATACGTTTATCATTCAATAGTTTTTGTTTGCAGGTAAAGCGTATATGAATTTCAGATCCCGGGTAAACGGGTTTGGTAAATCTTAATTCATCTATTCCATAATTCAACAGCACCGGGTTCTTTTCGTAGCCGTCAACAAACAAACCTGCAGCAATACTCATGATAAAATATCCATGTGCTACCTGCTGCTCAAACATGGTGCCTTCAAAATCGGTGGTTTTGATGTGTGCATAAAAATGATCGCCACTCAGGTCTGCAAACTTATCTATGTCTTCAGATGTGATCGTTCTTTTTGCAGTGACGATCTGGTCCCCGATCTCCAGCTCTTCAAAATATTTGGTGAACGGGTGCTTACCCGGATCTTTTCCCGCAGCATATTGCTGGTAAATATTGGTGATGGCGGTAATCGTTGTTGGCGACCCCTGTATGGCCGTGCGCTGCAGGTAGTGTTTTACACCACGCAGTCCGCCCATTTCTTCGCCGCCGCCGGCACGGCCCGGACCGCCATGTACAAGCAAAGGCAGGGGTGAACCATGACCTGTACTTTCTTTTGCACATTCATTATTTAATACCAGCATTCTTCCATGATGCGTGGCGGCACCAATTACATATTGCTTTGCAATTTTATGATCGGCAGTAACAATGGTTGAACATAAACTTCCTTTGCCGAGCTTACTCAGGGTAATGGCATCTTCTGTTTTTTTATACGGCATAATGGTGCTAACCGGACCAAATGCCTCTACTTCGTGTGAAGGGTTTGTTGAATACCCCGGAACAGTTGCCCAGGGATCTTCATTCATCAATAATACCGGCGACATGAAAGCCCCCTTGTTTGCGTCTGCATCAACAACTTCTACACTATCCAGCGATCCATACACTATTCTAGAAGAGGCTAAAAGTTTTTGAATTTGAATTTTGACTTCTGACTTTTGAATTTGTCCTGCCAGTGAACCCATCCTAACCGTTGCATTCAACGGGTTACCGATCGTAGTTTGCGAAAGGGAGATGCTGATCTCTTTCCATACATCTTCCATCTTATTCTCCGGTACAAATATCCTGCGTATGCCGGTGCAGCGTTGCCCGGCTTTTAAGGTCATTTCTTTTCTTACTTCTTTTACAAATATATTCCACTCGGGCATGCCTGGTGTTACATCCTCGCCAAGTACAATACAGTTTAAGGAATCGGCTTCCATATTGAACGGAACACTTTCCCTTAAAATGTGTGGGTTTGATTTTAGCATTAACCCCGTTGATGCAGAACCTGTAAATGTTACTACATCCTGCGAGGTAACATGATCAAGCATATCGCCTGCGCTGCCACATAATAGTTGTAGCGCTCCTTCAGGTAAGATCCGCGATGCAATAATTTCTTTTACAACGGCTTCGGTCAGGTAACAGGTAACACTTGCGGGCTTCACCACGCAGGGCATTCCGGCCAATAAATTAACCGCGATTTTTTCAAGCATGCCCCATACCGGGAAATTAAATGCATTGATATGAACCGCAACGCCTTCTTTGGGAACCAGAATATGCGTACCCATAAAACTGTTGTTTAAACTAAGGTTATGGCTGTCTCCATCAACACAAAAAACTTCGTTTGGAAATTTGCGCCGAAGCGATGCATTGGCAAAAAGGTTTCCTATGCCACCTTCAATATCTACCCAGCTATCTGCTTTTGTTGCACCGGTCTTGTAACTGATCGCATAAAATTTATCCAGGTGATCTCTTAAATGCAGGGCAAGGGCTTTCAGCATATTTCCGCGTTCATGAAAGGTCATTTTACGAAGGGCGGGGTTGCCAATGGTTCTTCCGTATTCAAGGATCTGTTTAAAATCAAATCCCTTTGTAGTGGCAGCTGCAATTGGATCGCCGGTCACAGCGTTGTATAATTCCTGCCCTTCCCCATCGCCTGTTATCCAGTTACCGATTATGTAGTTTTCGAGTTTCATTTCTGCATGTAATTTGATCTGCTAAGTTAACCTAAAAAGAAAACAGGCAAACAGCGCTTGGTCTTATCCTATTAATTCAAACTGCCTGAGATGATGTGTTATATGCTTATAATGCAGCAATACCCATTCTTCATAATTTAGATCTCCGAAGACCGGGTGCATGGTTGCTTTATCCGTATTTTCTTTAAAATAATTTTCAAAATCCCTGATGGAACCTTCCAGGTTCTCCAGCGCTTCATGCATGGTTGCATATCGCAGCGGCAAAGCTTCTTCCCCAATTACATTCAGGGGCGCTTTTGTATTTTCCCTGAATTCTTTATCGCTTAGCAAAAACTCTTTATACTTTGGCAGGTGTTCCAAAGGGGTTACCAGGTTAAATTTTATTTTTTCGGTTGATACATAAAAAAATGCCGCTACATGCTCCACCATCTGCTGGGCATTCATCTTACCCCACTTTCCCACCGCATCGCCAGCCAGGTCTTTAAGCAACGGGATATATTCTTTAGTTATAAAATTAAATTTCTGATCATCCATAACATTTTATTTAGTTGCACAATGTAAAACAAAAAAGCACCCCAAAAGATCGGGGTGCTCAATATTTTTATGATTGATCTATCAGGCTCTTTTGTCGATCTCTGTACAAAGTCTTTCGAAAATTTCTTCTATCGACCCTTCTCCTTTTACCAAAACCACTTTATTGAACTGCTCATAATAATCTGCAACAACAGCCGTCTTGGTATGGTATTCAACTATCCGGGCCCTGATCACGTGTTCATTATTATCATCACTTCTTACGCTGGTTTCACCTCTTTTTAATAATCTTTTTACCAATTCCTCTTCACTTACAATCAAAGACAACATGGCCTTAATAGGGGCTTTTTTCAATTTTAATAACTCATCCAATGCCTGGGCCTGGGCCGGGGTTCTCGGAAATCCATCAAACAAAAAACCTTTGGCATCAGGATTTTCGTCCAAAGCTGAGCTGATCATTCCAATCACCACTTCATCCGGAACCAGCTGGCCCTTGTCCATAAAATTCTGTGCTTCTTTTCCCAACGGAGTTTGACGGCAGATCTCGTTACGCAACAGATCACCGGTACTCAGGTGTTTTAAACCATACCTGGCTATTAATTTTTCGCTTTGCGTTCCTTTGCCACTCCCCGGAGGGCCAAATAAAATCAAATTAAACATAATCTTGGTATCCTAATGAAGACAGCAAATATAGCAATCGTACTTTAAATATTCATTAACGGTATTATTAATCTGTTTAAAATCCTAAAA
>JBDSGK010000179.1:0-3162 GCA_039919015.1 Ferruginibacter sp. | reverse complement strand
TAATAGAGATCATTATCTTTATTTAAAGTTTGTTTTTCATGGCTATACTTTAAGTCCCTTCGGTTCTCCGGGGGGATTTTTATTTTGCTTATTTTTACCCCATGCAAAAGATCATCTTTACAGAAGAGTACTGTAAACCGCAGAACCTTCATCCTTTTACATATATCCGTCATATACAGGATATCCGTATTGGCATTTTAACCATCCGCGAAAAGTGGGAGCGTTATTTAAAAGTGAGTTCAGCAAATAAATGGGAGGGGTATTACCTGGATGATGAGCAGTCCATTAAAATTGATAATGGAATTGGGAAAGATGATTACCTGTTAGTGCATGCAAATGTTTTACCAACAAGATCTATCATTAGCAAGATCAGGAAACTGAAACACGGGGAATTTCTCACTTCCGGTAAGGAAGGTGGAATGGCCTATAAATTTTCCAATAAAGAGGTTTTGGGGCTTCATAAGATCAAGGTCATCCGGTCTGTTGAATTTAAGGGTGAAATGAAAGCACTTCATTTTCCCTGGGATATATTTCAAATGAATGACTGGGCATTAAGACAGGACTTTGAATTGATCACAGCAGGCAGAAAAAGCAAGTCCATCTCCAAAACAAATAAACTGATCAGGCCTTCACAGGTATTTGTAGAGGCCGGGGCTAATATTGAACATTGTATCATCAATGCCAGCGAAGGCCCTGTTTACATTGGTAAAAATGCAACCATCATGGAAGGGAGTTTGCTGAGAGGCCCGGTTGCCATATGTGAAGGAGCAACAGTTAAGATGGGAACAAAAATTTATGGCGCAACCACCATCGGCCCATTTTGTACCGTTGGAGGAGAAATAAAAAATTCTATATTATTCGGATTCAGCAACAAGGCTCACGAGGGTTACCTGGGTGATAGTGTGTTGGGAGAATGGTGTAACCTGGGTGCAGGTACCAGCAACAGCAATGTAAAGAATAATGCCGGCGAGGTAAAGTATTGTGTTGATGCGGATAAGAAAGAGATGAGTGCAGGTATCAAAGGCGGCTTGTTAATGGGCGATTATTCAAAAGCAGCGATCAATACTTCCTTTAATACAGGAACTGTGGTTGGTATTTGTTGTAATGTAGTTACTGCCGGGCTTACACCAAAACTGATACCCAATTTTTCCTGGACCGCCGATGGAATTACAAAATACAGGTTAAATAAAGCTTTGGTTGATATTGATAACTGGAAAAAACTGAAAGGCCTGGCTATTTCTGACAGGGAAAAACAAATTTTGACAGATATTTACAAACAATCCTAAATCAATAAAACAATGCGTAAACAAATTGCAGCTGCAAACTGGAAAATGAATTTAACCCTGCAACAGGCAGAGACCTTAATGGATGAGTTAATTTCAATACCTCATAATCTTGATGAGAACCAGGAAGCTGTTTTTGGGGTTCCCTTTCCATACCTGATCAGCATAAAAAATAAATTAGCCGGAAAGAAACAGGTTTTTGTTGCTGCACAAAATTGTTATGATAAAAAAAGCGGGGCTTACACCGGGGAAGTAAGTGCCGAAATGCTGAAAAGTATAACCATTGATTATGTAATACTCGGCCATAGCGAACGCCGTGAATACTTTAATGAAAGTCATGCCATGCTTGCGGCAAAAATTAATATATGCCTTGAAAATGGTTTGAAGCCCATTTTCTGTTGCGGCGAACCATTGGCAATTAGAGAAGCTGAAACGCAAAACAGTTTTGTTGAAACCCAGTTAAAAGAAAGCCTGTTTCATTTAACTGGTGCACAGTTAACCCGATTTGTTATTGCCTACGAGCCCATTTGGGCAATTGGTACAGGCAAAACCGCCAGTACCGAACAGGCCCAGGAAATGCATGCTCATATCCGAAGCGTTATGTCTGCTCAATATGGTGCTGCAGTTGCAGACAGTATTTCTATTTTGTATGGAGGCAGCGTAAAAGCAAACAATGCAAAAGATATCTTTGGCCAGCCTGATGTGGATGGCGGCCTGGTAGGAGGAGCCAGCCTTGTTGCGGCCGATTTTGCAACAATTATCAACAGTTTAAAATGATCCCGAAATTTTATTTCAGGAATTAATTGTTTTTTCAAGGGCAATGATATTCCCGTTTAATTCGGCAGGTATAAAACTGTTGACCTTTTCCAGGTCCAGTATAGTTTTATTAGCTTCTTCATTACGGTGATACATGGGATTGAATTTTGCACCCACAACGATCTCTTTAAAAGTATACGAACTGCGGGAAACGACCGTATTGCTGAACATATCATCAAAGGCTTTCACGAAAACCATTATCTCCCCGTTTAAATTTTCAAAATCTGCTTTTGTAAAATTATAGAACGGGCTATCTTCTGTGATCGGGTGAACGATCGTCCAGCTAAGGGTAAGGGCATTTACTATTGAATATTCCAGTTCAAGCGGAAAAAAACGATTAAAAGTTCTTCCATTTTCCTCAACAGGCATACCCACCGTTAATTTAGCTTCTGCATCGGTAAGTGTAGTGTTTTTAAATGGCGCCACCCGAAGCATCAACGCAGTAATATCTTTATAAGGAGCAATCAAAGCATTGTGCGAAAATTTGAGATAAGCTTTGGGTTTACTGAACCTGCCATAAAATAAACCTGTGGCAATGGCAAAGCTAAGCAGGCCTACCAGTGCTTCTGCCGCAGAGATAGCACTGGTTAAAAACCCCGAAGGGCTTATATGCCCATAACCAACAGTTGTAAAAGTTTGGGCACTAAAAAAATAGGCGGCTCCAAATTTTCCAAGTTCAGTAGCACTGGTAATACCATTTAAATTTTCTACTCCAATAGCATAGTAAATAGTTGCAAAGACAAAATTGATAACGATATAAAAAGACAAAATGATCGCCAGGAATTTCCACCCGGGTAAACCAAGCATGGTATGATACCAGCTGGTCCTGCTCAAAAAAGGAATACCTTTTATTTCAATATTCGCTTTCCCTTCCTTGTTCACGAAACGACCGCCATAGTCAGTTGTATTGGTACCAAAACCGGTGTTGATTTCAGTTTTAGCTTTTGAATTTATTTTTCGCAATAATGCCATAAATGAATGATGAATTGCTTTTTACTGGAGTATTCCGTTAAATTTGAGCTATTCAAATATATGATTTTGAAGGCAGATTATTTAATCAACA
>JBDSGK010000178.1:0-11318 GCA_039919015.1 Ferruginibacter sp. | reverse complement strand
AAAAAGCAGGAGAAAATTATATGCTTCTTAAAGTGAGCGCTGCAATGATGAATTTGCGTCAATAACAACCAATGTTATTTATAACATAAAAACAAACTCAAATGGACACATTAACAAATGAAAATCTAGCCTGAGTAAACACAGAGGGGGCGCATCCAAACAGCCCAGTTAAATTCCTTACGGCAACCTCAGTAATCGGTGATAAGGTTCATAATGATAAAGATGAACACATGGGTACCATCGAAGATATTATGTTAGACATCAATTCAGGAAAAGTTGAGTATGTGGTAATAAAATTCGGTGGATTCCTTACTATCAACGAAAAGTATTTTGCTATTCCCTGGAAGCTGCTTACAGTTGATCCGGCTAAAAAGGCATTTATATTAAATCAAAGTAAGGAAATGCTTGAAAAGGCGCCTGGTTTTGATATGAGCCATTGGCCCGAAACAAATTTTCATGCGGAAGATGAGCTTGCCGCAAGTACGGTAAATCTGAAAGTATATTTTTGGGTGACCACGAAAGGCTTCAGGCGTGGCACCTTACAAACCCGTGGAAGATTAATTCAGAAAGTGAAAACAAAGCTGGAAGAAAACGGGTTTAATCTTCCGGCTAATATTACTGAGTTGAAATTTTACGACGCTTCAAATCCTATTTCAGTCATGTCAAAACAGGATGAGAGTAAAAGACAATAGTAAAAGTAAATTCTATAACCGCAGGTATCTTAGTTGTTTTGCAAACGTCCAAGGGTGGTATCGGGTGAGCTTTTTAATTTTCCTGCCTCATCCATAGGCACCCAATGCATCCTATTAAACGTAGGTCAAATTTACTTCTGTGGATAGTAGGTATATCGTTATCGAAATTTTTATTTAAATACTTTTCCCATGATTTTTAACCCAATGATGGAATAAAAAACCAAATCATAAGGATACAGTTTGGGAGCGGGTGGGGCAGTTGCCTTAGAATCTTTTGCCCTTAACCTTCATGAGTCCAAGCTCAATACCTTTCAAGGCATATAACGCCTTGAAAATTATCCATAATTGGTTCGACATTTTTTCACTCAAGTCCACAAAAAAATTAAAGCTCCTTTTCTGTTGATTTTTAAAAAGTGACCGGACTTATACAAGTCATTTTAAAAGTCTGGTGGTATACACCCAAAGTCATTCAATGCCATTTAAAGAATGGAATCCTCTAAATCATGTGTTAGCATGATTCTAATCAGGTTTTTTACTATATGTATTTTGTTTCTTTATGTTTTGCTGAATATTCGTAATTGAAGTTAATATCAGCTTAAAAATATTTTACAATCTTATAGTGAATGAAAAGTTTTTTCTTATCCATATTAGCATTTTTGTACATCAGTACCTCCGCGGGGGTTACGTTTCACATGCATTATTGCATGGGTAAACTCGCTGACTCGGGGCTTACAAAAAATACTTCTAAAACATGCAGTACATGTGGCATGGAGGAAACAGGTAATGGATGCTGCAGGCATGAAGCGAAATTTGTGAAAAATGATACCGATCAAAAAACAACCGACCCAGGGTTTCAATTTATACAGCTAATTTATAAAGTTCCACATCATTTTTTTGAGGAGGCGCTTTCTAATAATTTTTCTGCAGGATCAGTAGTAATTCCCATAAACCACCCCCCACCCGCAGATGGCAGAAAACCTGTTTACATCCGCAATTGTGTGTTCTTAATTTAAGATTTACATCCAGGCATTGACCGGGCAAATAATTTGCCGGGCTTTAGCATTACAGTATCCGTATGTATTTAATGCACTAACATAAAAAAGATCATGGTTCAAAAATTAATTGGACTCGCTTTACGCAACAGGTTGATCGTCCTGCTCTTTGCAGCTGGCCTGTTTGCCTATGGTATTTACTCCATGGGGAAAAACCCAATTGATGCCATTCCAGATCTGAGTGAGAACCAGGTGATCGTTTTCACAGAATGGATGGGCCGCAGCCCGCAGGTAATAGAAGACCAGGTTACTTATCCATTGGTGAGCAATTTGCAGGGCATTCCTAAAATTAAGAACATACGTGGTTCCTCCATGTTCGGGATGAGTTTTGTGTATGTGATTTTTGAGGAGAATGTTGATATCTATTGGGCAAGAACAAGGGTTTTGGAACGATTGAATTTTGCACAGCGATTATTACCACAGGGAATAACTCCAACGCTGGGCCCCGATGGAACTGGTGTAGGGCATATCTTTTGGTATCACCTTGATGCACCAAAAATGGACCTGGGTGAGCAACGGGCTTTGCAGGATTGGTATATCAAGTTTGCCTTGCAAACAGTCACGGGGGTAGCAGAAGTTGCTTCCTTTGGGGGATTTGAAAAGCAATACCAGTTAATTGTTGATCCCGTGAAAATGCAGTATTACAATATCTCACTGATGGATATAATGGCCAGGGTAAAGGCCAATAACAATGATGTGGGAGGTAGGAAATTTGAAATGGCCAACATGGCTTATATCATCAGGGGTCTGGGTTATATCAAAAACAAAGCGGATGTAGAAAACATTGCCTTGAGTAATTATAAGGGGATACCTGTTAGAGTAAAAGATATTGGCTCAGTACAGATGGGGGGCGATTTGCGCCTTGGCATTTTTGACATGGATGGAAAAGGGGAAGTGGTGGGAGGCATTGTAGTAATGCGATATGGTGAAAATGCCAATAAAGTAATTGAAGCCATAAAAGAAAAAATGAAAGAAGTAGAAAAGGGCCTGCCTGAAGGAGTAACATTTAAAACTTCTTATGACAGGAGTACATTGATACAGGAAGCCATTCAATCCGTAAAGGGCACATTGATAGAGGAAATAATTACCGTATCAATTGTTGTACTTGTTTTTCTTTTTCACTGGCGCAGTGCAGTTATTATTCTCATTCAATTACCCATTTCAGTAGCAGCAGGTTTCATTTTCCTTCAAATGTTTGGTATATCCTCCAACATCATGTCATTAACCGGTATTGCATTGGCAATTGGGGTAGTGGTAGATGATGGGATTGTAATGGTAGAAAATGCCTACCGGCATATCAGCGAAGCCCAAACAAAAAAGCTGGAGGTATCTAATAAAACGTAGTCATGGCAAAATGGTTTAAACAAAAAAAGGATCCGTTGACACCTGATGAAAAGATGGTCATCATTGAAAAGTCATCCAAACAGGTAGGGCCGGGAGTTTTCTATTCAACCATCATTGTTGTTACTTCTTTTCTGCCGGTTTTTTTGTTAACCGGAATGGAAGGAAAACTATTCAGCCCGTTAGCCTGGACAAAAACTTTTATTCTATTGATTGATGCGGTATTGGCAATCACCTTAACACCAGTATTGATTTCCTTTTTTCTGAAAGGCAGCTTAAAACCCGAAAGTGCCAACCCCATTACAAGAACATTGGAGAAGATTTATACGCCGGTTTTGAAATTATGTTTAAGATGGCGTAAAACGGTTATAGGTATCAACTTAATTGCATTGATTATTGGAGTAGTTATGATGACAAGGCTTGGTTCTGAATTTATGCCTCCGTTGGATGAAGGCTCTTTATTGTTCATGCCTGTTACTTTACCCGATATTTCCAATTCTGAAGCCAAACGTTTATTACAGGTACAGGATAAACTTATCCGTACAATGCCTGAAGTTTCCCATGTATTGGGAAAAGCAGGCCGGGCAAATACAGCAACGGATAATTCACCCATCAGCATGATCGAAACAATTATTCTATTGAAACCAAAAACTGAATGGCGGAAAGGGATGACCAAAGACGGTATCATTAATGAACTGAATTCAAAGTTGCAAATACCAGGCATCACTAATGGCTGGACACAGCCCATCATCAATCGCATCAACATGCTTTCCACCGGCATCCGCACCGATGTAGGCTTAAAGCTATATGGTCAGAACCTCGACAGTATTTATGGTTTTGCACAAACCATCAAAAAACAACTGGAGGGTATTGACGGCGTAAAAGATTTGTATGTTGAGCCCATCACCGGTGGTAAGTATATTGACATCATAATAAAAAGAGCCGAAATTGGCAGGTATGGTTTAAGTGTGGATGATGTGAATGCAGTGATTGAAAGTGCATTGGGTGGTATGAAACTCACTACCACCATTGAAGGCCGCCAGCGATTTTCTGTAAATGCAAGATATGGTCAGGATTTTCGTAACAACCTTTCGTCACTAAAAAGATTGCAGGTACAGACTATGAATTTTGGTCCCATTCCTTTGGAGGCTGTTGCAGATATACAATTGAGTGATGGCCCACCCATGATCAATTCAGAAAACGCCATGCTGCGTGGCACCGTATTATTTAATGTAAGAGAGCGGGATTTGGGCAGTACGGTAAAGGAAGCGCAAAAGAAACTGAACCAGATGCTCACCAAATTGCCAAAGGGTTATTTCCTGGAATGGAGCGGCCAGTGGGAGAACCAGATCAGAGCCAACCGTACTTTAAAAACGATCATGCCCATTGTCATCATTATCATTTTTATGATATTGTATTTCACTTATCATTCCATTAAAGAAGCACTTGTAACAATGATAACTGTACCATTCGCATTGATTGGTGGCGTTTTCATGGTGTATTTCTATGGGGTTAATTTATCGGTCGCTGTTGCAGTTGGTTTCATTGCATTATTTGGGATGGCAATAGAAACGGCTATGCTCATGACGATCTACCTCAACGAAGCCATGCAGCATATGGTGGCAAAACATGGCAATTCAAAAGAAACATTAACCCCGGATATTATCAAAGAATTTGTTATTGAAGGTTCTGCAAAAAGGTTACGGCCTAAACTGATGACAGTTTCTGTGGGTTTATTTGGTTTGATCCCTATTTTATGGTCAACTGGTGTAGGCAGTGATATTATGCGGCCTATCACCATTCCCTTAATTGGCGGAACGATCACTTCAACGATCTATGTATTACTTATCACACCGGTAATATTTGGAATTATAAAAGAAAGAGAATTAAAACGTAAAGGTAAAATTGAATTAGTAGATGTTAAAGAATAAACTACCCGTAATAATGCTTGCGCTTACTGTTGCTTTCAGCAGTGAAGCACAAACATTGAAGCTGGATGCCGTCATTGACAGCATCACCGCATTTCATCCTGTTGTGAAAATGTATAACCATGAGATCCGTTCTATGGATGAAGCAGCCAAAGGAGCTAAAAGCTGGATGCCTCCTGAATTCAGCACAGGTTTCTGGATGGTTCCGTATAATCCAAATTTGTGGAAGAAGGATGATATGGGAGCAACCGGAATGGGTCAGTACATGATCGGCGGCCAGCAAATGATTCCTAACAGGAAGAAACAAAATGCTGATGCCGCTTATATGCAGGCTATGTCATCAGTGGAAAAAGAAAAAAAGAATGCCACACTCAATGAATTGATAAATGATGCCAAACAATTTTATTACGAATGGGCCATCCTGAAAAAGAAACTGGCCATTCTTGGGCAAAATGAAAAACTGGTTGACTTCATGATAAAAAATGCTGAGATCCGTTACCGTAATGGATTGGGTAAAATAAATGCTTATTATAAAGCCAAAGCGGCTCTGGGTAATTTGCAGAATATGCGGTTGATGTATGAAAACGACATTAAAGAAAAACGTATCCGGATCAATGCGCTGATGGGTAGAAAAACTATGGTTGAGTTTGATATTGATACTGTTTACACGTTAAAAGATTATACTGATGTTATTTTCGACAGTACACTTTTTTATACAAACCGCAGTGACCTGAAAGCCATTGATAAAGACATTAACCTTACCTGGCTGAAGCAGGAAACAGAAAAACAAAGCCTTAAACCGCAGTTCGGTATCCGTTATGAACACATGTTTGGTTTTGGTGGGTTCCCGATGCAATACACACTGATGGGTATGGTGAAACTTCCCCTGGCCAGGTGGTCTTCTAAAATGAATAAAGCCAATATTGAAAGTCTTAAATGGAAGGCTTACGCCCTGCAATCGCAAAAAGAAATGATGCTCAATGAGTATAGCGGCATGGCTTATAGTATGCGAAATGAATTGGAGTTAAAAAAGAAACAATTAAAGCTTTATGAAGAAAATATTATTCCTGCATTAAAGAATAATTACAAAACAATGCAGTTAGGGTATGAACAGAACACCGAAGAATTATTTATGCTATATGATGCATGGGAAACTTTATACATGACGCAAATGGAATACACCGAGATATTAAATCAGGCTTTAAAAATGCAGGTGTCAATAGACCGGTTAATAGAAAAGAAATGAACAGACTAATATTTATACCGATATTCCTTTTTGTTATTACCGCATGCAGTTGTAACAATAATAAAGACCCTCATGCTATACACAAATCTGAAGCCGTGCCGGATATTTATACCTGCCCCATGCACCCGGAAATTATAAGGGACAAACCAGGCAATTGCCCTATATGCGGTATGGCTTTAGTAAAGAAAGAAAAAGGCGGTCAAAAATCAACTGATGTAGAATTGGAATCATTATTAAAACCTACCAATGAGTTTGTTATTTCATCAATTCCCGTTACCGGCATAGCGAAAAAAGAACAACAATTAGAGATTGAGGCTCTGGGAAATATTGTTTATGATACAAGGCAGGTAGGCAGCATTTCATCAAGAGTTTCCGGAAGAATTGAAAAACTATATGTACGGCATCGCTTTCAAAAAATAAGTATAGGCCAGCACATACTGGATATGTATAGCCCGGAATTAATGATCGCACAGCAAAACGTATTATTTCTTTTAAAGAACGACCCTGCGAATACAACATTCATACAGGCAGCTAAAGAGCGGTTGCTGCTACTTGGAATAAGCAGCCAGCAGGTGCAGCAGGTAATCCAATCTGGTAAACCATCACTAAGGATTGCTGTATATAGCAATTACAGTGGACATATTCATGAAGCTGCCGTTAATAACAGCATGAATACAACACCCGGTACAATGAATGATATTTCACTCCTGACAGAGGAGCTTTCATTAAAAGAAGGGATGTATTTACAAAAGGGACAGTCCATTTTCACTGTATATAACCCTGACAGGGCCTGGGCTATCCTGAATATCTATGGGGAGAACCAGCACCTGGTAAAAACAGGCAACATAGTCAGGGTGGTTCCTGAAACAGCACCGGATAGAGACTTCAGGGCAACGATCAATTTTATCGAACCTTTCTATCGTAAAGAAAGTAAAACATTAACCGCAAGGGTTTATTTCGATAACAGCATTTTAAAAATTCCCATTGGCAGCCAGGTGAGGGCCACCATATTTGGTAATAACAAAGAAGCATATTGGTTGCCTAAAGATGCAGTAGTCTCATTGGGGTTGGATAAAGTAGTGTTTAAAAAAACAGAAGGCGGCTTTACCGTAAAGAAAATTAATACAGGGATCACCTATAATAATCTTACGCAGATTTTAAGTGGTCTTACTGAAAAAGATTCCGTTGCAGTAAATGCACAATATTTAATGGACAGTGAAAGTTTTATAAAAGTAAAAAATTGATCATGCGGTATATTATTTTAGCCACAGCTTGTTTGTTATTTACATCCTGCGGCAATAAAAAAGAGATGACTGGCAGGCTAAGATCTGAATCAGTATCAGTGCAGCAAAAAAACAGTGAGCAAAAAGATGAAATAGAATTAAGTGAACTGCAGATACAGTTGGGTAATGTACACACCGATACGATCCGTAACGGAACAATTGGAGACCAGTTGGTATTGACAGCTACATTAAATTTTGACCAGATGAGATCGTCTTCAGTAAGCTCAAGGGTGATGGGAAGGGTAGAAAAATTATATTTTAAGAACCTGGGGGATTATGTAAAAAACGGTTCTCCACTCTATGAGTTGTATAGTGAGGAATTGAACAATGCCAAACAGGAGTACCTGCTTGCCCTGGAAAAAAGGAAAGTATTCGCTGATGAAACAATCATTGACTTTGATCAGCTTTTGCAAGGTGCTAAAAATAAATTGTCATTATGGGGTATGTCTGAAGGCCAGATTCTTGAACTGGCTAAAAACAAAAGAGCTACTCCCACTACCACCTTTTACAGCACAGCATCAGGATATATAACCACATTAGATATTCGGGAAGGTGATTATGTAATGGAGGGGGGCACTATCGTAAAACTGGCAGACCTTTCAAGCCTTTGGGCTGAGGCGCAGGTATATACTTCTCAATTGGCGGAATTAGACAGGAACAGTGCTGCGGTTGTACTGCTTCCTGATTTTGATGGTAAAGAGATCACAGGAAGGATTGAGTTTGTGAACCCCGAGATCAATCCTGATACGAGGATCAATCTTATTCGTGTATCCATCCCTAATCCCGGTAACCAGCTAAAACCCGGTATGCCAGCCTATGTATTACTGAAAAGTCCGCTGCGGAAAACATTATCGCTTCCTGTTGAAGCAGTCATCCGCGACGGAAAAGGGGCAACTGTATGGATACAGACGTCAGATAAAACCTATAAAAGCGTAATGGTGCAAACCGGATTGGAAACGGATGACAGGATCGAAATTAAATCGGGATTAAAAAACGGGGATGTAGTGGTTATAAGTGGCGCTTATTTGTTGAACAGTGAATATATTTTCAAGAAGGGTGCCGATCCCATGGCGGGAATGAAGATGTAGAATAGTTACAAATCAGTTATAGAACTAAAGTTTATAAGAAATGAAAACACTGCAACCTCTTATATTTTTAATCCCCGTTATTGCCCTGATATTGGCAGTAGTATTTTATCTCATTATTCTAAAAAAAGCAACCGATAAATCACTTTTCAAACGATTTACTTTTATTACTCTCTTACTTGCCTTTATACTAAATTTTGTATGGGAAATAATACAAGGTACTTTATACACAGGCTTTACTTATAGCATATCTCATATAGCTTTTTGTGGTTTAGCTTCTGTAGCGGATGCTATTATGGTCCTTCTGATCTATTTTGTTATGACTATCATTTATAAAGACCCTTTATGGATAAAAAATATAAATCTTCAACGTGCTTTAATTCTTATCCTGATTGGCGGTATAGGCGCAATATTAGCAGAGATGAGACATTTATCACTTGGCAATTGGTCTTATGCCCCAGCAATGCCAGTTCTACCTTTCGTTAATGAAGGTCTTTCTCCTGTTCTACAATTTATGTTGTTACCTGGTTTAATTTTTTATGTATCTCCTATGCTTTTTAAAAAATAGACGTTACCGCATCACAGAGGCATAAGGTTACAAAATCCGCATAATTCTATATGGCACCAGTGGCTTATTTATCTCATCACTCAAAACTTACTGTTCTGTTTCTTTCTTTCCTTAAATTTTATAAAAAGACAAAATAGCTTTCTTTGGCAATGAGTGAATTCTGCAACTTATTTCCTAAAATGTGTAATGTTTTTCATTATAAAGAAATTTACCTTTAAACATTACCAATCCAAAACCTCGATGTTAGCTTAATTGTAACAAACTATTTGTTTTATTTCAATCCATGAATATGTAAATGTAAAAGGTAGTTAAAATCACAAGTAAGACTAACCAAAGTCATAAAATATGAAAAGGCAGGAAAATATCTTTGACAAAATAAATAGTGTTACCAGTTTTTAATTAAAAAATGAACACCTCCAGAACGATAAAATATAAAGCATTATTTCTACTGGTTTCTTTTTCAATGAACACAGTAGTTGGATTTGCCTGTTCCCTGGGGATTGATATGGGGTTCAACTCAGGCCATCATGAAGACCATGACGAAGAGCAACCTAATCATTCAGGCGTACAAGAAGTTGACCATCATGGTAAACATTCACTCAACCATGCTTACACTGTCGCTTATGTAGAGCATGGTCCTGTAATAACTACCTCCGAAGACGAGGAAGGCTGCTGCAAGAATTTCGTAGTTGGTTTTCAAAACCTGGACAAACAATTGGCTCAGAAATTATCATTTGCAAAAATCAAAATTGCAATTACCCCATTTATCCTGCATTCAACGCTCCCGTTTAAGTATATTATTTATGTTGAACCTGTAAGAATTCCTCCCAAAATACCGGATCATTCTCCACCCGACATTCGTGTATTTATTCAGTCCTTCCTAATTTGATTTTGGTTTAATGATTATCAAAGTGTAAGAAACTATGCACTTCTATATATGCATTTTTTGATTATCCTGTAGGGTAGACAAAAGATGTTATCAGCTACTCACTTTGGTAATAGTATAAAACAGGAATCAGGGGCACATGCCTTTGTTTATCTCCCCCTGTCCACTTAAACATTAAACTTCAAAATCAAAAAATGAAAAAACATATTTTCTGGATGATTATTGGTTGCGGGGTTCCCCTGCTGCTGATCTTCTTTGCACCGGCATTAGGGCTTGGTTCAGGTACTTCCCTGTTCATTTTTATAGTGGGCATGTTCGCCTGCCATTTACTCATGCCCATGCATCATCATGGCAATTCGCATGAGCAAAAACAAGATTCAGCAACCACTAAAACCGAAAATCATGAGCACCAGCATTAATGTAAAAAAATTAGGGCTTGCATTTGGCCTTACAGGGGCTTTACTCTATCTGGGTTGCATGCTGGTAATGGGAACGGCGGGACATGACAACAGCATAAAATTCTTCAACAGCCTGCTGCATGGCCTTGATGTTTCTTCCATTATGCGTACGAGTGTACCGCTATGGGAAGCAGGTATTGGTATTATACAAATATTTATTCTCGGCTGGCTCACCGGTGCCTGCATTGCCGGATTTTATAATGCATTTATACTAAAAAAGAAATAATTTTTTAACACTTAAAATTTAAAACAATGTTACACAAAGCAAAATTGAAAGATAATTCGAAAAAAGAGAAGTCAAGTCAGGAAAAGGAGCTTTCGTCCTTAAAAAAATTATTAAGTGATTATAAAGTGGGACGAAAAGCCGATTGGAAATCATTTAAGAGTAAAATGAAGGATGGCATTGGTAAAATTGAAAAATCAATAAATAATCTGGCCGCTCCTTCAAAGAAATAAGACGATGAAAAATCTTTTATTATACTGGTTTAAAATGCAGGCTTCCAAATTCATGAAGAGGGAACTCACGCCTCTCTATAATGCGGAGTCCATAAAACAAATACTTTCCGGTTATTGGCAAAGATATCAAAGGTTAAAACCGGAAGTTCCAGCCATGCCTACTTTGGGAGGTTCTGTTATGGTTCACCTTGCAGCAATGTCAACCGCCTTTTATCAGGAATTAACCGCAAGAGGGCAAAGTGAAGAAACAGCAACTCAATTGTTTTATGATATTGCCTGGAAAGTTTATATAAAAATGGGCAGGCTCTCGTGGTGGTTGGCCG
>JBDSGK010000177.1:0-6069 GCA_039919015.1 Ferruginibacter sp. | reverse complement strand
CCGTCACGTGGCGCTCTGCCATCTGCTACAACGATGAAGTAAAAGGGTCGCTTCTTTGAGCCATGCCTTTGCAGTCTCATTTTTACAGCCATAAATAGAAATTTTTGGTTGTTATTAAATAGGGTTTGTCCTTAAAAAAGGATGACAAAGATACTTAGCTGGATGAGAAATCCCAAATAATTGAATTTAGTTTACAAAAAACAGACAATTTTCATAATAATGACAGGGAAAATAGAAATCCCGCTGATATTACCCCTGTTTTTAAGCAAATAATAGATATTATTTAATTGCCTTCTCCAGGTCCTGTTTGATCCTGAGCATAGTTTTTACGCTGGCGGGCTTTTTAACCAGGCCCGAATAAACTGAAACCAGGAAATCAAAATGCGCTATTTCTGCTATTTTCTTTTTTTGAGAGCCGGCAGTATCCCACAGTTTTTATAAGCATCCACCACCATCTTATGAGTAAGTTCTTTTGAGTTTTTTCCCTCCAGCAACCAGGAACATAATAAAATATTTGCACTGCCGATCTCATTCCAAAAATCCATATTGGAATCTTCATTGATCATTTTTTTAAGGGAATTGGCTATGGCTGCTTTTGCAGCGGGCACCGTTGCAAATTTGTATTTTTTAATACCCGATCTTATTCCCTCACGGTTCTTAACAAGCTGCAATATTTTTTCTATTTCCAGCCAGTTGGTCGGTTATAAAAAAACTCATATTAATATTATCTTTTGCCCAGGCCCGGTATCATACCCTTGGGCATTTTGTTCATCATTTTCATCATGCCTTTCATTTGTTCAAACTGTTTCAAAAAAGCATTCAACTCGGCAATATCCTTACCGGCGCCTTTGGCGATCCTGAGTTTGCGGTTAGGATTGATCAGATCGGGATTTCTACGTTCCTCCATCGTCATGGAATTGATCATCGCTTCTATCCCTTTAAATGAATCGTCATTTACATCCACATCCTTTATCTGCTTTCCAACACCGGGTATCATGCCCATCAGGTCTTTGATATTGCCCATCTTTTTTATCTGCTGCAACTGTGTTTTAAAATCTTCAAAATCAAATTGATTTTTGCGGATCTTTTTTTCCAGGCGTGCTGCTTCTTTTTCATCATACTGTTCCTGTGCTTTTTCAACCAGGCTCACAATATCGCCCATGCCTAAAATACGCTGGGCCATCCTGTCGGGATAAAACACATCAAGCGTGTCCATCTTTTCACCGCTGCTGGCAAACTTGATCGGTTTGTTTACAGTGAATTTAATGGACAATGCTGCACCACCTCTTGTATCACCATCCAGTTTGGTTAACACAACACCACTTAAATCCAAACGCTCATTAAATGCAGCAGCTGTGTTAACAGCATCCTGTCCTGTCATACTATCCACCACAAATAAAATTTCCTGTGGATTGATGGCTGCTTTTATATTGGCAACTTCGGTCATCATCACTTCATCCACAGCTAAACGGCCGGCGGTATCTATGATGAGTACATTCTTATTTTTTGACCTCGCTTCTTTAATGGCATTCTGAACAATGGATACAACATCCTTATTTTCTCTTTCGCTGTAAACCGGCACATCTATTTGTCCGCCCAGTACTTCCAGTTGGTCTATCGCCGCCGGCCTGTACACGTCAGCAGCAACCAACAAAGGCGACTTACCTTTTTTTGTTTTAAGATAATTGGCAAGTTTGCCGCTAAAAGTGGTTTTACCACTACCCTGCAAACCTGCAACCAATATAATGGCGGGGTTACCGGTAATATTAAATTCACTTTCAGTACCGCCCATTAATTCGGTCAATTCATCCTGCACGATCTTAACCATGGCCTGGCCCGGGCTCACTGCGGTCAACACTTTTTCTCCCAGTGCTTTTTCTTTGATCTTATCTGTGAATTCTTTGGCTATCTTATAATTCACATCGGCATCCACCAAAGCACGACGGATGTCCTTTACGGTATTGGCGATATTGAGTTCAGAAATGCGGGCCTGTCCCTTAATATTCTTAAACGCTGATTCTAATTTTTCACTTAACGAATTAAACATGAAACGCTGATTGTTTGATTAATGTTGATTTCGCAGATTGATGACTACGTCATCTTGAATTTGCAAAACGTTTGTATTGTAAGCTGGTATTTCCAAAATTTATTAAAAGACCTATTTCTATCTTAAATATTTTTAAGTAATTAATGATTTGAATGTAAAATCGTGGTTCAACTTCTGTTACTGCCTTCAACTCTACAATCACTTTCTTTTCTACTATTAAATCCAATCTCCTCGAACCTACTTTTATTCCTTCATAAAAAATATCCTTTTCAACTTCTGTTTCAAAATTCAATCCTGCTTTTTTTAATTCGATACACAAGCAACGCATGTAGATTATTTCCGGAAATCCCGGACCAATAACCCGATGAACTTTCATTGAACAACCGATTATCTTTCCTGTTAATTCTGAGTATTTATAATCTTCCATGATATGCCAACATTTTGCGTAGCAAAATTAATCAGCGAAATCACATCTCATCAATTCAATCTGCGTTTTTTATCTCACTTTTATCTGTGTTTTTAAATTGAGAAAGCTGTATCTATGATCTGTTCCTGCTCTTTTACATGCACTTTATTATAGCCGGTTGCAGTTGCTGCACTTGGCTGGCGGCTGATGATATAGAAGTTGATATTTTTTAAATTCATTCTTAAGAATGTGGCAGCACCCATATTCAACGGTTCTTCCTGTACCCAGTACCAGATGGCCTTACTGTATTTTTTATACAATAGATCCAATTGCTTTTGGGGTAATGGATGGATCTGCTCAAGTCTTATAATGGCAACATCAGTCCGCTTTTCCTTTTGCTGGCGTTCTGCCAGGTCGAAATAAATTTTACCACTGCAGCACAAAACTTTTTTTACACCGGCTGCATCAGTAATTGTTGCATCATCCAGCACTTCTTTAAATCCTCCGCTGGTAAATTCATTTTTATGGCTGTAACTACCGGGGTGACGAAGATTTGCCTTTGGTGAAAAAACAACCAGTGGTTTGCGAAAAGGCCATGTCAACTGCCTGCGTAGCAAATGGAAAAAATTTGAAGCAGTTGTAACATTCGCTACTATAAAATTAAGTTCGCCGCACATTTGTAAGAACCGCTCCATACGTGCACTGCTGTGCTCGGGACCCTGTCCTTCATAACCATGAGGCAATAATAATACAACGCCATTCATACGTTGCCATTTGGTTTCGGCAGTTGTTATAAACTGGTCAACAATAGTTTGGGCACCATTGCAAAAATCACCAAACTGCGCTTCCCAAATTACCAGGGCATTGGGATTGGCCATGGCATAACCATATTCAAAACCCAGTACGGCATATTCACTTAGCAGGGAATTGTAAATGCGGAACGGCGCCTGTGTTTGTGTAAAATGATTCAGCCTGTTGTATTCTTCATTTGTATGCTCATCGTACAGTGTAGAGTGGCGGTGGCTGAATGTGCCCCGCTTTACATCCTGCCCGCTCATGCGTACATCTTTGCCTTCTACCAATAAACTTCCATAAGCCATCAACTCGGCAGTGGCCCAGTCTATTTTATTTTCATCACTGAATAATTTCAGTTTATCATTGATCAGTTTCTCAACTTTACGCAGCGGTTTAAAATCGGCAGGCCATTTCATCAGCCCCTCAAACAATAATTTAAATGCATCAGCACCAATGGCTGTAACCGGCGAAGAATCGAAATCTGCAGCAGCTGCCCTGCGTAAACTCTTCCAGGCCAGTTCGGGTGGCTGGTAGCTATATGGCAGTGGATTTTGTTTTATTTCATCCAGCCTCTCCTGCAGATCGGCCAAAAACTTTTGCTCCATTTCTTTAGCAAGCGCCTGTGCATCGGGCTCTCCGTTCTGTATCAGGAACTGTGTATACACTTCCCGTGGATTCAGGTGTTTATCGATCAGTGCATATAATTGTGGCTGCGTAAACTTAGGCTCATCGCCTTCGTTATGTCCGTGTTTGCGGTAGCAAACCATATCAATAAAAATATCGCTGTTAAATTCCTGGCGGTACATGGTAGCAATTTCGCAGGCTTTTACAACGGCTTCGGCATCATCGCCGTTTACATGAAATACGGGAGCATGAACCATAGCAGCGATAGATGTACAATAATCTGAACTGCGGGCATCATCAAAATCTGTTGTAAAACCAATTTGATTATTGATCACAAAATGAATCGTTCCACCGGTATAATATCCCTGCAGCTCACTCATCTGCAAAACTTCATAAACAATACCCTGTCCTGCAATAGATGCATCACCATGTATCAGTATGGGAAGGATTTTATCATAATCGCTATTGTATAGAACATCCGCCTTGCTCCTGGCAAAACCGATCACCAACGGATCAACAGCTTCCAGGTGTGATGGATTAGGGCTGAGTTTTAAGTGCAGTTTTTTACCATCTGCAGTTTCCACATCACTGCCAAAGCCCAAATGGTATTTTACATCGCCGCTGCCCATGGTGGTATCAGGAACGCTGTTACCTTCAAATTCACTGAATATCTGCTCATAGGTTTTACCCATGATATTGGCCAGTACATTTAACCTCCCCCTGTGCGCCATACCGATCACCACTTCTTCTACTTGGTTATTGGCCGATGTATTGATGATGGCGTCCAAAGCTGCAATGGCAGTTTCACCACCCTCCAGTGAAAAACGTTTTTGCCCGATATACTTGGTGTGCAAAAACTTTTCGAACATCACACCTTCGTTCAGTTTTTGTAAGATCCTTTTTTTCTGTTTCAGCGTAACGGGCTCCAACAAAGTTTTTTCAACCGCGTGGGTAAGCCATTCCTGTTTTTTCTCATCATTGATATAACCGATCTGTACACCCACGTGGCCGGTATAACATTTTTCCAAATGAGCGAGGATGTTTTGCAATGATGTATTTCCAAGGCCCACAAATTTCCCGGCTTGAAAATCAGTTGTAAGATCAGCATCCGTTAAACCATAAAAGTCCAGTTCAAGATTGGCGTGCCTGTTCTTTCTTTCCCTGATGGGATTTGTTTTGGCAACAAGGTGGCCTTTTTTTCTGTAGGCACGAATTAAACGGAAAACTGCAAATTCCTTATCCAGATTTGAAGGGTTGGAAGTACTGAGCGAAGCCGAAGTGCCATTGAGCGGAGTCGAAATGGAATTACTTGCAACTGCAAAATCAAAGCCCTCAAAAAACTTACGCATATCAACATCCACGCTGGTTGGGTCTTTTACAAAATCATTGTATAAGCCTTCTATATAACCAGGGTGCGAATTGGTGATGTATTGGAAATCCTTCATAAAAATGTAGAAATTTGAGCTGAAATTGGCTGCAAATATCGGTTAATTATGCATTATTTGTTGCGGAATTTGAAAGCATTTTTCCGCAAAACATAGCAACGATGCCGCTTAAAATAACGTATCCGGAAAAAAAGTAAAATCCGGGTTGGATAAATGCCCTGGTACTTTCCATAGCATTGGCACCTAAAAAAGCAACAAAAATACTGATGGCAAACACATCGGCCATGGCCCATTTACTGATGGCACTAACAAAACGTTGCCATTTCAGATCAGGATTTTTAGCCAGGAGCAAATAAAAGATGATGCCCGATTTGATCAAAGGAACGATGATGCCGAAAAAAAAGATCAGTGAAAAAGGCCAGTAGCTGCCATCTTTCCACAGTTTTTCAAGCATACCGAATACACTTCTTTTTTCACTGAACAGGTTAAAATCCACAATATAATGTACTGAGATATCGATGTGTAAAATATCAAGTACCCAGCCAAATCCCAGCAAAACAAGAGAGATTACGTGTAAAATGATCAAAATATACCTGTTCATAAACCTGTTTTAAGTTCAAATTAAAGAAATACACGGGTTTATTAAAAATTATTCGCAAACCATTTGAGATTTTAGGATGTATTCCCCTATCTTTGCAGCCCAAAAAATAGATTTAAATGGCAAATCACGCAGCAACCAAAAAAGATGTAAGACAGAGTACTAAGCGTAACGAACGTAACCGTTATTATGGTAAAACAACCCGTAATGCAAT
>JBDSGK010000176.1:0-61380 GCA_039919015.1 Ferruginibacter sp. | reverse complement strand
TAAGGAAGCTATCGTACACAAAGACAAGATCAAAGATTACTTAGCCAGCTAAGTTTTCTACATCAAGATATTTAATAAAGCTTTCCGTAACTCGGGAGGCTTTTTTTTACGATACTTGATGCTTGATCCTGGATGTCCAGTATCCAGTATCCGGTATCCAGCTTCAAACATCAATCATGGGTTTATTCGATAAACTATTTGGAAAAAAACAACAGCAGGAAACGCTTGACCAGGGGCTTGAGAAAACCCGCGAAGGCTTCTTCAGCAAAATAACAAAAGCAATAGCCGGTAAGAGTACGGTTGATGAGGAAGTGCTGGATGACCTGGAGAATGCCTTGGTAAGTGCAGATGTTGGTATAGAAACCACGGTTAAAATAATTGAACAGATCGAACAGCGTGTTGCCAAAGACAAATACCTGAATACTTCTGAACTGAACAGGATACTTAAAGAAGAGATACAGCATATGCTGGTGGCTGCGCCGCAGGACAGCAGTTACCAAAACTATGAATTGCCTGCAGGGTATAAACCACATATCATTTTAGTAGTAGGCGTTAATGGTGTTGGAAAAACAACAACCATTGGTAAACTGGCACATAATTTTAAACTGGCGGGGAAATCTGTTTTATTGGGTGCTGCTGATACTTTTAGGGCAGCAGCGGTTGACCAATTAACCATTTGGAGTGAACGTGCAGGTGTGCCTATTGTAAAAAAAGAAATGGGCAGCGATCCTGCAGCCGTTGCCTTTGATACCGTTAACAGCGGGGTTGCCAAAAATGTTGATGTTATTATTATTGATACGGCAGGCCGCCTGCACAACAAAGCTTATTTAATGGAAGAGCTCACCAAAATTAAAAGGGTTATTCAAAAAGTGATTCCGGATGCTCCGCATGAAGTGATGCTGGTATTGGATGGCAGTACCGGACAGAATGCTTTGGAACAGGCCAAGCATTTTACTGCAGCTACCGATGTTACCGCATTAACCATAACAAAACTGGATGGCACTGCAAAAGGAGGCGTTGTATTAGCCATTGCCAATCAATTTAAAATACCGGTTAAGTTCATTGGTGTTGGAGAAAAGGCCGAAGACCTGTTGGTTTTTGATAAGCAGGATTTTGTTGACAGCCTTTTTAAACTTGCGGCCGAATAATTTCAGTCCCTTCCATTTCTTTATGCTAAATATTAGCACGCAGTACCTCATAAAAAAGCCCCTGTAGAAACAGGGGCCGGTTACCAAAACTAACTGCTTATGAGAAAATCTTTATTGTTTAATTTTTACAAAACAAATATCCAAACATTTATTTTATCCTGCTGTTAAGAAAAAACAAAACCCAGTTAAAGTGGAGTTAAAACGATTTAAGGAGGCAGCGGATTTTTACCAAAGCATGGCAAAAAAAGCCGTCACACTTCAGATGTGACGGCTTTTTATTTATGAATGGTAACTTAGCTACCGCCCATTCCGCCACTATTTTCTGTTCTTTTATTTTCTTCTTCAATGGCTGATTTGCGCTGACGTGCTGCTTTTATCTGGGTACTGCCAAAGCGCATAGTGAAACTTAATTTAAACTGTCTGCTTTCCGGTTTGCCATAGAAAGTGTTTTGCTGACCGGCAAAATCTGAATCACCCCTGAATTTTAATGAATTGAATATATCGCCTACTGCAACTTTTATGTTGCCTTTTCCTTTGAAGAGGGTTTTTTGTAAACCGGCATCTATACTATAAATAGATTTACTTTTAAAAGATCCCTGCCATACAGAAGGCGAATTATAAAAACCACTCAACTCAGCAGTAAAACCTTTGCCCAGCTTAAAACTATTCTGCATGTAAAAGCTAACCGAAGTTGCCTTAAGATCAACATTCCTGATATTGCCGGCCAGGTCAGGTAATTTAGCTTTGTATCTTGAATAACTTGAATTCATATTAGTAAAGAAACTGTACCATTTATATTGAAACGGATAGCTGATGTTGAAGCTTACAATATCCTGGGTTGCCAGGTTCTTTTTTGTGTTAACACTTTTTTGTCCGGATGTGTCAGGTAACATGGCAAACATATCTTTCACGTGGCTGTAATTAAGCCTTGTATTCAGCTTGTATTTATAAGTATTGGTGATACCAAAACTGTTGGTGTATTGCGGCCTTAACTGTGTATTACCTTTCATAGAAGTGTAATCATTCAACCTGAATTCAAATGGGTTCAGATCCTGGTATGCAGGCCGGTCAATACGCCTGCTGAAAGTAAGGCCCCACTGATTGAGCGGATTTTTGTTGAAGGTGATTGCTGCACTCGGAAACACATCTGCATAGTTGCGTTTTACAGAAGAATCAAAACTATTGGGGATACCATTATTAATGGTGCCCGTAGAGTGTCCTTTCGAATTGGTGTTTTCAACCCTCACGCCGGCCTGTATCATAAATCCTTTAAAAGCACGGTTATAGTTTACATAACCTGCGTTAATGTTTTCATTAAAAGTAAACAGGTTGTTCTCACTGGAAGTTTTGCCAGGCTCAACACTCTTGCGATCGAAATTATTGTCGGTGTTTACAAAACCGATCTTGGCTCCATATCCCAATCTTCCTTTTTTAAAGTTTTGCTCATAATCAACTTTCAAAGAATAGATCCTGATATCGGTTGGCGATACCATAAGGTTTGATGAGTTGTAAAGAAAAGTGCCCGAAGCATCATAATAATCGTTTGGCTGCAACTGGTTACTTCGCAGGTTGAATATGCCAAAGTCAGCATCAATATTCAATTCGCTGCCGCCTGCTACAGCATAGCGGTAGTTTCCGTTAAAGTTAACATTCGTCCTTTTCGATTTATTGTCTCCCTTGCCAATGGATGTTCTGTCAAGTGTATAAGTAGGGGCATCATAAATTTTCAGCGGCCCTTCGGTAAGTGTTTCGTTGTTCCCGATATTTCCGTTCACAACCACCCCAATGGTGCTTTTTTTGTTTATAAAATAATCCAGCCCAGTCTTGAAGTTGTGCGACCCTTTATTGTGGTTGATGATGGTATTTGATTGATCAAAGATACTGTCAGGGCTGGTTCTTTTTGACTTGATACTAAATTCATTTATACCTTCATTAAAATTGTAGTTTCCAAAAATATTCACCTTGGTATTCCGGTGGTTTAAAGCAAAACCAGCATTGTACCTCGCATAGATGCCAATATTATACCCGGCATTCACTGATCCATTGGTACCAATAGTGAGGTTCTTCTTCAGCCTGATGTTAATGATACCTGCGTTTCCGGCAGCTTCATATTTGGCAGAGGGGTTGGTAATGATCTCGATGGATTCTATCTGGGAAGATTGCAGTGACTTTAAATATGCGGCAAGATCGGAACCGGCCAGCGGGCTCGGCTTACCATCTATATAAACCCTTACGCCGTTCTTTCCGGCAAGGCTCAGGTTATCATCTTTATCCACCATAACACCGGGTGATTTACGTAATAATTCAAGCCCGTCATTGCCCACCGCATTGATCGTTCCCTCTACATTTAAAATGGTTTTATCAGCTTTCACTTCCACCATGGGCTTTTGAGTGGTTATAGTTACTCCCGACAAACTTTTTGCTGAAGGCTGAGCAGTTAATACAGGGGCTGTTACTGTTTCGTTTTCTTTAACTTCAAATACAGCTGAACTTGCTTTTTGCATGCTTACCACTGAGGAACTTACAAAATACCTGCCGGGCTTAATGGCACGCATTTCATAGCTTCCGTTGTTGTTGGTAACGGCAGTTTTTACCAGCGAAGAATCTTTTGCAGACTGCAGCATGATGGTTGCAGTTGAGAGGGCTTTTCCTGTATTGTCATTGATCTGTCCCGTGACCATTGAGGGGCTTTGAGCTTTGATACCTGAAGCAGACAACAGGCTGATCGCTGCGATAAGTAGTGATTTTAGTTTCATGGTTATACGTTAATTTTGTTTTTTTCGATTTCGGGCGCAAGTTAATTAAGTTCAATTGTAATGGCAGTGTCATATTTCATGAATTGTATATTTTAAGGATGAATGGTAACTTTTCGGTTACTTATAGCGCTTTCTGGTAAACAGAGGTTTTCTGGACGGTGAATATTCAAAAATCTGCCGTTTCCTAACCATTTCTCTATCTTTTCCGCAAGAAAAGTCCATAAGCTGCTTTCATATCAATAAAGACAAGTGTTGGAAAAGCATGTTTTAGATATTTTGAAATTCCATTACCCTTTTTTGAATTCCTCGATCTCATCGAGAAAATCCTGTGCCTTTATAACCGAAGTATGTTCGGTTGTGCTCATGATCAGGGACCTCACCCATTTTTTGTGCATGTTCCCGGGTGTCAGGTTCCGATACAACCAAATAGCCAATAGTGTGAAAAGCAGTGTGATGGGAACAGAGATCAGCCAGAATTTAATACCACTGCTTTCAATCATTCCTGTACTCCAGAACCAGGTAGTGTAAAAGGGCGTTTGTAGGAAAAGAAAACGGGCGTTAAAAGTAGAAGCCTGTAATTTGGATAATTTTTTTTGTGTATCGGTAATACTTTGGCTGTAATCTAATTCCCTGATGAGTACAATATGTTTTATATAAACAGCAACGGCGAAAATGGAGAAGATCATGATCATGCCAACCGAGACCGTAAAATAAATATTCTGTAACTGGTTGCCATAAATAAGCATGCCCAAAAATAAGACCCATACAATTCCGAGCATTACAGCCCAGCCTTTAAACCTCGCTAAACTGTTCAGTTTGGATTCTGCCTTTTGTTTTTGTAAAGATTCCAGCAGGTACATATTCAATTTCATGTTCCTTTCTAATTTTTCATCCTGTGCTTTCCAAAGATCTTTTAATGCAGTGTCTTCCATGATCTGATTATTTTATTGTTGAAAATTTTTGTTTTAATTTATCTTTTATCCTGCTGATCCTGGTGGCCACGTTGGTTTCCGTAATACCGAGGATCTCAGCTATTTCGTTGTATCCTTTTTCTTCCAGGTAAAGTATCATCATTGCCTTGTTCAGTTCATTTAATTCATTGATGAATTGTTGCAGGATAATAATGTTCTTTTCCAGTTCAACCTTGTCTTCATTTTTATCCTCTACGGCTGTATCTGCTTCTGTAAGCTGAATGATTGCTTCGCTTTTCTTTGTCTTCCTGTAAAAAGTTATGGCCACATTCAAAGCAATCCTGTACATCCAGGTAGAGAATTTAACGCTGCCGTTAAAATGATTATACGATTTCCAGAGTTGGTAACTGATCTCCTGCGCCAGGTCATCCCGGTCGTACCGGTTTTTACAATAAGCATTACATATCTTGTAGATAATAAGCTCGTGCGCTGATATCCGCTCTAAAAATTCTTTCTTATTGTTTTGCATGGCCATCGATCCTAAGTAACAGTATTTTCTTCATTATTCGCAGCAGGGTGCATAAAATCACAGTTTAACAGCAATTATTTTAAAAATGCTAACAAAAACTGCAATGGTAAAAGCTTAACTTTGCCGCCAATTATTATGAAGACAAAGTCAATTAAACGGGATAAGGTAAACATCATCACATTGGGATGCAGTAAGAATATGGTGGATAGTGAAGTGCTGAGTGGACAACTGATCGCCAATGACATTGATGTGGTGCATGAAAATGCAAAGAAGGATCATAATATAGTTGTGGTAAATACCTGTGGCTTTATTGAAAAAGCAAAAGAAGAAAGTATCAATACCATTTTGCAACAGGTTGAATTAAAACGCAGGGGTAAATTGGATAAGGTGTATGTCACCGGCTGCCTGAGTGAGCGGTATAAAAATAACCTGGAAGAAGAGATACCCGAAGTGGATGCTTACTTCGGCACCATGGAACTTCCCAATATTTTAAAAACTTTTGAGGCTGATTATAAGAGTGACCTGATGGGCGAACGCCTGTTGTACACACCGCAGCATTATGCTTACATGAAAATAAGCGAAGGCTGCAACCGCACCTGCTCATTTTGTGCTATTCCTTTAATGAGGGGCCAGCATGTTAGCAGAACCATTGAATCGTTGGTTGATGAAGCCAAACGTTTGGTTGACCGCGGTGTTAAAGAAGTGATGCTGATCGCACAGGAACTGACCTATTACGGTTTGGATATTTATAAAAAAAGAGAACTTCCTAAATTATTGCACGCCCTGGCTGATGTAAAGGGCCTGGAATGGATCCGTTTACATTATGCATATCCTTCTAAATTTCCCATAGAGATCATTGATGCGATAAAAGAAAGAGAAAATATCTGCAACTATCTGGATATGCCTTTGCAGCACGCTGCCAATAATATGCTTAAATTGATGAAACGGCATATCACCCGTGAAGAGATGGAAGACCTGGTTGGTGAGATCCGTAACCGGATGCCGGATATTTGTTTACGGACTACTTTAATTGCAGGATTCCCCGGCGAAACACGAGATGACGTAGACGAACTGAAAACCTTTTTACAAAAAATGCGTTTCGACAGGGTTGGTATTTTTACCTATAGCCACGAAGAAGGTACAAGTGCCCACAACCTGGTTGACAATATACCTGCAGCAGAAAAAGAAGAAAGAGCAGCGGAAATAATGGAAGTGCAGCAGGAGATAAGCCTGGAGAAAAACCAGGCCAAAGTTGGTAAAACATTTAAAGTACTGATCGATAAAAAAGAAGCCGGCCGTTACCTGGGCCGTACCGAGTTTGACAGTGTGGAAGTGGATAATGAAGTGATCATTCAATCCAAAAAGAAATTAACGATCGGCGAATTTGTGAATGTAAAGATCACCAAGGCTTACGATTATGATATTGAAGGAGAAGTAAGCCCCCTCTAAGAGCTTCGCTCGTTATCTTTCAGAGAACCCCGAAAGGGGAGACTTGTGAGCGCAATTATTTTTGAGTATTAAGCTGATTAGCTAAAATTGTTTATTATTGAATGATGATTGATAAAGCAAAGCATATTTCATACGAAGCCACAGGCAGGTTCTCAAAAATTGTTTTGGATTATATACAAGGAGATGAAAAGCTTTTAGATTTTTATGCTCACCCGGTTTCCGTTGATGGAATTAAAGCTTCGATCACTGAAAGAAAAAAATACCCTACCGATAGAAAATTACTGGTAGAGGTTTTGGAAAAACATTATGCTAAAGATAAGATCACCGCACAACAACAATTAAACATAAAGCAATTAAACAATGATAATTGCTTTACCATTACCACTGCACACCAACCCAATATTTTTACAGGGCATCTATATTTTATTTATAAGATCATGCATGCGATAAAGCTTTGTGAAAAGCTGAAAGCCGCAATGCCCGAAAATGATTATGTGCCTGTATTTTATATGGGCAGTGAAGATGCTGACCTGGAAGAACTTGGACACATATATATCAACGGCATTAAACAGGAATGGGAAACAAACCAGGCCGGTGCTGTGGGCCGTATGAAAGTGGATAAAGCATTGGTAAAAATGCTGGCTGATATTGAAGGAGAGATCGCTGTTCATCCATCTGGCATGGAGATCATGGAGCTAATGAAAACCTGTTATACCGAAGGTGCCACTATTGAGCAGGCTACTTTTAAACTGCTCAATGCATTGTTTGGTGAATACGGGCTGATCGTTCTATTACCAGACGATGCAGATCATAAAAAAACTTTTATTCCTGTTGTTGAAAAGGAATTAAAAGAAAAGTTTTCACACCCCATTGTAGCAGACACGGTTGCCAAATTTCCAAAAGAATATAAAGTACAGGCAAGTGGAAGGGAACTGAATATGTTTTATTTGAAAGACAATTTACGGGAACGCATTGTTGAAGAGGATTCAAAATTCAAAATTCATCCCGCCCCTGGCGGGACAAAATTGGAATTTGATGAAACTACGATAATAAAGGAATTACAACAGCATCCGGAAAACTTTAGCCCCAATGTAATTCTTCGTCCCGTTTTCCAGGAAATGATATTGCCCAATATTGCTTTTATTGGTGGCGGTGGAGAGATCGCATACTGGCTGGAACTGAAACAGGTTTTTGCAGCCGTTCAGGTGCCCTTCCCGGTCCTGGTTTTGCGTAATTCTTTTTTACTGGTTGAAAAAAGGGATAGTGAACAGGCAGAGCGTTTAGGATTTTCCATCAACGACCTGTTTAAACCGGAAAATGAATTGATGAATGTGTTGGTGAAAAGAGACAGTGAAGTGCAGTTAAGTTTAGCAAAAGAAAGGGAGGCGATCCATACGTTTTATGCGGGGTTAAAAAACACAGCAGGCGCTGTAGATAAAACACTTCAGCCACATACAGAAGCACTTGAAAAACTGGCTTTAAGAAAAATAGAAGCACTGGAAAAGAAAATGCTGAGAGCTGAAAAGAAAAAATTTGAAGCACAACAACGGCAGTTGAACAAACTGAGATCGAAATTATTTCCTCATAATAGTTTACAGGAACGCATTGAGAACTTTATGCCCTTTTATGCAAAATGGGGTAAGGGGCTTTTCGCATCAGTTTATGAAAATTCTTTAGGGCTGGAGCAGGAGTTTGTGATCGTAGAAGAGCAGTGAGTTTTTAATATCATCTATACATCTCTTAACTCCTTGCCTTTACTTTTAATTTTCATTTAAATTTCCTATATTTAATCAGCCTTGGTTTAATGACCGGGTTGAAAAATAAAAATTTATGGCAACCGTAAAGAATATTTTAGAAACCAAAGGGAATGCAACTTTTACCATTGAGCCTGGCACATCAATTTATCATGCCCTGGAATTAATGGTTGAAAAAAATGTAAGCGCCCTGCTGGTCATGGAAAACGAAAAACTGGCCGGCATATTTACTGAAAGGGATTATGCACGTAAAGTAGCACTCAAAGGAAAATCTTCAAAAGACACATTGGTAGGTGAGATCATGACAAGAGACCTGGTGACGGTTTCACCAAATAGTACCATTGATGAATGTATGCAATTGATGACCGGAAAATTCATCCGTCATTTACCGGTTATGGAAAATGATAAACTGGCCGGGATCATTTCTATAGGCGATGTGGTAAGGTGTATCATACAGGAACAAAAATCCATCATCGGGCACATGGAGCAGTATATTGCGGGCTCGTAAAGAAGATCAGTTCTAACTTTAATTTTTAGTTCTTATCGGTTGATGTCCCTACCAACCGAAATTTAATTTTAAATCCATTTCTCGACTTCGCTCGAAATTAGCAACACTTCGACTTCGCTCAGTGTAAGCGACTTCAACTTCGCTCAGTGCAAGCGACTTCAACTTCGCTCCCTGCAAGCGATATCGACTTCGCTCCCTGCACGCGACTCCAATTTCCTTCGGACTATCAGATCAACTTATCCGGTGTAATAGGTAATTGCCTTATTCTTTTTCCTGTAGCATTATACACCGCATTGGCAATGGCAGGGGCCACACCCACAAGGGCTATTTCGCCAATACCTTTGGCACCGGTAGGACTAATGATATTATCGGCTTTGTTTACAAACACAACATCAATGGGTGGCGCATCGGCATTTACCGGCACATGATAATCGGCAAAATTACTATTCATATAGCGGCCATAGCGGTTGTCAATTAATGTTTCTTCTGTTAATGCCATGCCAATGCCACCAACAGCGCCGCCAACCATCTGGCTGCGGGCTGTATTCTCTGCAATTATTTTACCGGCATCAGCAGCAGAAACGATTTGTTTTAATTTAATAACACCCGTTACAGGGTTCACATGCAGTTTTACAAAATGCACCGAAAAAGAATTCATAGCATATTTCTGTGCTTCGGCGGTGGCGCGGGCAGAGTCTTTTATAACATCAATTTCAGGCTTTCCGGATCTTATAAGCAGATCGGTAAAAGAAATATTGATAGGTGCATTATCAGAAACGGAAATGATACCTTTCTCGTATTTTAGTGCTTCGGTTTTTAGGTTTGCAAAACCAGGAATATTTGCAATGGCCATTTCTTTTAAGGTATCTTTTAAGGCTGAACAAACTACGGTGATAGCAGTACCAATAGCAGCCGTAGTACCCGAGCCGCCCTGTGTTGGCCCCGTAGGAAAATCTGTATCTCCCAGTTCAAAGCTTACTTTGCCTGGGGGCAGTTCCATCGCTGCTGCGCCAATGGTTACCATAGCGGTAGAAGTACCGGGCCCCATATCACTTACAGCGCTTTGTAATATTAAAGTACCATCGCTTTTTAAAATGCCTTTAGCAGTAGCCTGTCCACGTCCTGCACCAAATACACCACCGGCCATGCCATAGCCCACCAGCATACCATCTTCTTTTAAACTACCGGGAATGGCTGGCCTGTTTTGCCAGCCAATTTTTTCTTTACCCAGGGCATAACATTCTTTCAGGAATTTGGTTGTCCAGGGAAGTTTATTAACGGGGTTAATATCTGCATGATTGATCAATCTTAATTCAATGGGATCAATATTCAATTTATACGACAATTCATCTAATGCAGATTCCAATCCAAAGCAACCGGTTGCAGGGCCGGGGCCACGCATCCAGGTGGGCGTGTTAACATCAAGCGGTAATATCCTGTAGTTGGTGTTTACATTGGGGCAGTTGTATAAAAACTGCGACACGTTCACGATGCCTTCGCCAAAATCTTCGTAACGTGAGGTTAGGCTTACGGCCTGGTGGGTTATGCCAGTGAACTTTCCATCCTTATTGGCGCTGATACCGATCTTTTGCCAGGCATGCGGCCTGTAACCAACGGTGGTAAACATTTGCTCACGGGTAACGATAAGTTTTACCGGGCGCTTTACTTTTTTTGCAGCAATACAGGCGGCAGGTACATGGGGCCAGCTACGCAGGCCACTGCCAAAAGCACCCCCAACATATTCTACCACCACACGAACATTCTTTTCATCAAGCCCGAAGCATTGGGCAAGGTCACGCTGCGTACCTTTTGGTCCCTGGGATTTATCATACACGGTTAATTTATCATCACCATCCCATACAGCAATAGTAGCATGCAGTTCCATGGGGTTATGTGTTTCGATGGGGATCGTATATTCTGCCTCCAGGCTTACTTCACCTTTTTTATAGGCATCAACATCGCCACGTTTATATTCAGCCGGTTTTTTTAATTTCTTTTCATCGGCTTTTGCGTTGTCGAAATCCGTATCACTTTCTTCCTTTATGTATTCGGCTTTTACAAGCGATGCGGCATATACAGCTCTTTCCATGGTATCGGCAATTACCATGGCAATGGGCTGTCCGTTGCTATACACGATATTATTGCTAAAGGGTTTCAACCCCCTCCATTCAAAACCTTTTTTATTCGGGTCTTTTGCATAAGGGTTATAGCCAGGCACAGCCGGGCAGTTGCCATAATAAATAATATCTAAAACACCAGCCGCTCTTTTTGCATCGAACAGCAGCATGTTTTTGATGGTACCTTTGGCAATGGTGCTGCAAACAAAAACAGCATAAGCCATATTGGCCAGTTGATGCTCTGCCGCATAAGTAGCTTTACCGGTCACTTTATCAATACCATCTACCCGGTCGTCGGCAAAATGGGTTTCGGTAAATTGAGAATTATCCATGTTACGTTATAAATTAAAACACGTGATTAAATATTTTGTGCTGCCTGCTGCAAGGCTTCTGTTACAGCAGCCTTGCCCATTTTAATTTTGAAATCATTATAACCGAAAGTGGTGGCGCCTTGCATGGCCATGTTGGCTGCTGCGGTAAAATTTTCTTTAGTGAATTGTTTGCCCATTAAGAATTTTTCCACTTCCGTTAAGCGCCAGGGCTTATGTGCCACACCGCCCATGGCCAGTTTTGCATTCTTTATGGTATTGCCCCCTGTTTCCAAAGCAACCGCAACAGATACCAGTGCAAAAGCATAAGACGCCCTGTCCCTTATTTTCAGGTAATGGTTTTTATTAAATGAGTTGACAGGAATATGAATGCCGGTAATGAGTTCACCCTTTTGTAAATTATTATCCAGTTCGGGTGTTTCGCCGGGGAGGCGGTGAAAATCAGTAAACAAAATTTTACGCTCACTCTTTGGCCCTGTTATGTGTACGCTTGCATCAAGCGCTGCCAGTGCCACACACATATCACTGGGATGAACTGCAATACATTTTTCCGATGTTCCGAATATGGCGTGCATCCGGTTATGACCTTTTAATGCACCACACCCACTGCCGGCTTCTCGTTTATTGCAAGGCATGTTGATATCATAAAAATAAGTGCAACGGGTTCGCTGCATCATGTTACCGCCAACGGTTGCCATATTTCTTAGCTGTGCAGAAGCGCCTGCATTTAATGCCATGGCAAGCAAAGGGTATTTCGATTTGATGAGGGGATGTTCAGCAACATCACTGTTCAATGCCAATGCGCCGATCAATATTCCTTTTGCATCGGCAGTAATTTGTTTTAAAGGCAATCCATTGATATCAATTAATTTCTCGGGTGCTGTTACTCCTTTTTTCATCAGGTCAACCAGGTTGGTGCCGCCTGCAATGAATTGTGAAGAAGCGTTTTTTGCTTTGGCATCAACAGCAGCTTTGGCTGTGGAGGTTTTGATGTAGTCGAAGTTTATCATAATGATTGCCCTCCTTTTTTTACTTCCATAATGGCGTCAACAATATTGGGGTAAGCACCGCAGCGGCAGATATTGCCACTCATGAATTCTCTTATCTCATCTGCAGAATTTGCATGGCCTTCTTTTACACAGCAAACGGCCGACATGATCTGTCCCGGTGTACAATAGCCGCATTGAAATCCATCATGTTTGATAAATGCTTCCTGCATGGGGTGCAGTTTATCACCATTCGCTAAGCCTTCGATCGTAGTGATCTTTTTTCCATCGTTCATCACTGCCAATGATAAACAGGAATTGATGCGCTTACCATCCACGTGAACGGTGCAGGCGCCACACTGGCCATGGTCGCAACCTTTTTTGGTACCCATCAGTTTTAATTGTTCACGTAACAGGTCCAGCAGTGTTACCCTTGGTTCTACTGATAAGCTGTGAGCCACGCCGTTAACCTCCAGCCTGAGCGGGATCTTTTCAAAAAGTGCAGCGATCTTTTCATCCTGTTCTGTTGCTTTTACCAAAATGGGGGAAGCTATGGTAAGTGCTGCAATGGCGGTTGATTTTTTCAAAAAATCCCTTCGGGATTCATTTTTGTTTTGTGTAGGCATAGAAGGAGATATGTAACTTAAATTTACTCCTTCCTGAACTCTTAAAAAAATGATTGTTTGGTGGGACTAATATACATTATCAGGTTGATGGCCAAAATAGTTAATGCTATTCAGTTATTGGAGTTTCCATGTATAAAGCTTCAAGCCATTTTCCGTTACGTTTAACATAATTAACTGATGCCCTAATCCTGGGGGCAATTTTTTTGCCCCCGCATACGGCATCCTGCGTTGCTGTGTAGGTTAAAAGAACTACAGTTTCGGTTAACATGACAAACTTAAAATTGTCAAATGAAAAACTTTTTACATCGCAATCAACCGGCGTTGATTGTATGACCTGGGCTTTATTACTGACCCCTCCGGAATTGATCGATAAGAATTCCTCGGTAGTGTTCGTCTTGAACCAATCCGCATTTTTATTTTTCCATGCTTCCCAGCCCAATTTATCAAGTGCGATGATATGCTTCTCAAGTTGTGCTTTTGTCATTTTTGCCTGGGCAAAACAGGCTGTACAAACAGTTAAAACAATCAATAATATAGATACTGTTTTTTTCATTGAATGATATTATAAGTTGGGAGTATTTTTGTGGTACTATACCCTTCGGTATGCCGTACCAATGACGAGTAAAATAAAGCCAATTAGCAACATTTCATAGTTGTATTTTGACAATATATCTATGTTGAAATAATGTCCCAAAATGCCTAAAAAGCCGACGATGAGTGCAAGGATCCAGAGTGTTTTGTTGGGTGCACTGGGCATAAATTTTCTGTTGGCCATAATTATTTGATTTAGTTACGGGTGAATGATTCTTTTTTGAATTGTTTATTGAGTCAATGATGACTCACTGGTAAAAGTAGGTCTATTTGAATTCTCAATCATGGGAGAATTTGTACCCATTTGCAAATGCTGGTGTGACCGATGTCATACCTGTCTTGCAATATCTTATACCCGCAGCCTTGATCCAGGTATTCTAAAATAATCTGTTCTTTTCTTATCGGTGGGTGTCCCCACCGACCGTAATGTAAGCCATTTCCCGACTTCGCTCGAAATTAGCAGCACTTCGACTCCGCTCAGTACATCCTTCAACACTTCGACTTCGCTCAGTGCAAGCCGCTTCCTTCGACACTTCGACTTCGCTCAGTGCGCTCAGGACTAATCAAACTCATTCCTGAAACCAAAACTCTTTACATTCTTCACACTTTCCATTACAATATCATCCTGGTATTCTTTAAAGGCTTCAAGTTTACCGGCAATGGAAGTATCGTGCAGTGCTAATATTTGTGCGGCAAGAATACCGGCATTTTTTGCACCATTAAGTGCAACGGTTGCAACGGGTACGCCGTAAGGCATTTGTACAATAGAGAGCATAGAATCCCAGCCATCAATGCTGTTGGAAGATTTAACAGGAACACCGATCACGGGCAAAATGGTTTGTGCGGCGATCATGCCGGGTAAATGTGCAGCACCACCGGCACCGGCAATAATAACTTTTAAGCCACGCTCTTTTGCTTTCATGGCATAGTCACGCAGGCGCTCGGGCGTACGATGGGCAGATACAATGGTGAGTTCGGGTTCCACTTCAAACTGGCGAAGCATTTCAGCTGCGCCCTGCATGATCTCCAGGTCGCTCTCGCTGCCCATTACAATACCAACTAAAGGATTACTCATCGTGTTTTATTTTTTGCAAGATAATTGTTTTTAGAGTAGTGCTTACCGGCTATTAGATAACGATAGTGTCTCAGTTTGAAAAAAACTGTCAGCCTGAGCTTGTCGAAGGCGGGTTACGGAGTAGCAAACCGGCTTCGACAAGCTCAGCCTGACATACATTTTAGATTTATTTTTTCAAAATGATACACTACCTAGCTAACAGCTTTTTTTGATTTGTTATTTTTTCCAGTAATCTTATCTGCCGATGAATCCCGCACGATAACTTCAGTTTGTAATACGATCGTTTCAAATTCAGTAACCGCTCTTTTACTTTCAATAAGTTTGATCAGTAATTCTGTTGCCGTTTGCCCCATTTCAAAAGCAGGTTGTTTTACAGAAGTTAAACTGGGGTTCATCAATTCAACCAGGGGCGAATTTGAAAAACCTACCAATGCAATATCATCCGGTATTTTTAAACCAATGGCTTTTAGTGCAGCCAGGCAGCTTACCGTAAGCCTGTCTCCTGCGCTGAAAATGGCATCGGGTTTATCTTTTAAGTTCACCAGGTTCTTAACGGCGTCTTCCAGTTCTTTATAGATCATGCCGCCGTGGTTGCAGTTTTTTATATACGACTCATTAATGGTAATATTATTATCTCTTAAAGCAGCTTTATATCCTTCCAGCCTTTCCCGTGAAATGGAAAGATGCGATGCACTCGTAAGGTGAGCGATCTTTTTATATCCTGCATCGATCAGGTGTTGTGTGGCGTCATAACCTCCTTTATAATTATCTGCTACCACTTTATGAGTTTCGATGCCGTCAGTAATCCTGTCGAAGAATACAATGGGAAATCCTTTATCATGCAGATTTTTAAAATGTTCAAAACGATCTGTCTCTGCAGAGATAGATACCAATAAACCGTCTACCGAGCGGGATGCCAGGTGTTCAACATTCACTACCTCACGGTCATAAGATTCATGGCTCTGTGAAATAATAACATGGTAACCCCTGTTATACGCAACGGATTCAATACCATTGATGGCCTGTGAAAAAAAGTTATTCGCAATTTCGCAAACCACCACACCAATAGAATGGCTGCGTCTTTCTTTCAAACTGAGGGCGATCGGGTTTGGGCGGTAATTGAACTGTTCAGCATATTCAATCACCATTTTTTTTGTTTCCGAACTTATTTCATGGCTTCCACGCAGTGCCCTGGATACAGTAGAAGTGGATAATCCAAGTGCTTTTGCAATATCTTTTATGGTTATGGCCTCGTACATTTTTGTTTGGGTTCAGTTTTCAAAAAGTTGTCAGGCTGAGCTTGTCGAAGCCGGCATTTTTTATTTTTAACCCGCCTTCGACAAGCTCAGGCTGACGTCTATTTTCTAAAATTTTAATTCTTGTTCTTTAGTAAACGATGAACATTTTTTCATGATTTTGTTTTTTCCATTCCCGCTGCAATCGTTCTCGGCAACGATTGCGTAAAAAAATCAATTCAATAACAATAATTTGTTAAATAAACTATGTAGAATTGTTCTCAGTACTCCCTGAAAATACGAAGAAGTTTCGACCCGTGAAACGATTTTAAACAGATTGCATCATTTTTTGAATTTTTAAATATTGCTATATGAATAAATTACTGCTGTCTTTGATTGTATTGTTTTTGATACCTTTCTCTTTAATGGCGCAAAACAAAACCATTACCGGGAAAGTTGTTGATGAATCGGGGAACCCGGTTGTTGGTGTGAATGTGCTCGCCAAGGGCTCTACAAGGGGAGCGCAAACCGACAATAGTGGAAACTTTTCCATTTCGGTTCCAGGAACAGGTACCACTAACCTGGTGCTATCGTCTGTTGGTTATGCTTCTAAAACGATCACCGTAACCGGTAATGATGCCGGGTCAGTGCAAATAGTGAGGGATGTAGTAACCCAGGAAGACGTGGTTGTGGTAGGTTATGCTACCATTAAACGGAAAGACCTTACCGGCTCTGTATCTTCAGTAGGTTCCAAAGAACTTAAAGATTTTCCTTTGTCATCTGCTGCAGAAGCTTTGCAGGGAAAATTGGCTGGGGTTCAACTTACTTCTACTGAAGGTGCCCCTGGTGCCGAGATTATAGTAAGGGTAAGGGGCGGAGGCTCGATTACGCAGGACAATTCTCCATTATACATTGTTGATGGGGTACAGGTTGAAAATGCTTTGTCTGTACTCTCTCCCCAGGATATTGCATCAGTGGATGTTTTAAAAGATGCATCTACAACAGCTATTTATGGTGCCAGGGGTGCCAATGGTGTTGTTATTATAACTACTAAAGGTGGTCGTGCAGGTAAAACACAGGTAACTTATAATGGTTCTTATGGTGTTCGCAAGTTATCCCAATTCCAGGATGTAATGCAGCCTTACGATTTTGTATTATGGCAGTGGGAAAGAAGCCGTGCCGCTACTGCAGACAGTGCCAGTTTTGCACAAACCTATGGTACTACCTGGGATACGCTAAAAAATTATCAAAACGTTCCCTTTGTAAACTGGCAGGATAAAGTATTTGGCAGGAGTGCTAAATTCTCAAGTCATAATGTTGCTGTTAGTGGCGGAAACCAGGCTACCACTTTTAATTTAAGCCTTACCGCTAATAAAGAAGAAGGTATCCAGATCACAACAGGTTTTGAAAGAAAATTAGTGAATTTTAAAATTGACCACAAGGCCAATGATAAATTAAGAATTGGTTTTACGGCACGTTATCTTGACCAGGAAATTGATGGATCGGGTACAACCAATAGCGGTACCAGGTCAACAAACCGCCTTCGTCATACCATTAATTATCGTCCGTTTGAGCTGCCTAAACCCGGCTTTGGTGTTGATGATTTTGATGAAGCGTATTACCTGGCATCATCGGGTGCTACCAACCCCGTTGTATTAACCTATGCTGAATACAGGAAACAAACCAGTAAAGCTTTATACCTTACCGGTTATGCAAGTTATAACATACTTAAAAACCTGACTTTCAGAACAACCATCGGTTATGATAATGCAGCGATAAGAACAGATCTTTTTTACAGTAAGATAACCGGTACCGCCAGGAATTTTGCTTCCTTACCGGTAGCTTCTATCGGCCAGCAGGCTAACTACACGCTAAGTAATTCCAATACGCTGCAATACACGCTTAACAATTTTAAAAAGCATCATGATATAACGGTGCTGGTTGGACAGGAAGTAGTAGATGCACGTTCACAACAAAATTCTATTACAACAAGGTATATGCCTGCTGATATTACAGCGGAGAAGGCTTTGGCAAATATGGGGCTGGGTATTGCTCCTACAGGCTCTTCGCAACCTTTGCCTTCTTCATTTGTTGAGCCTCCTGCCCGTATCGCTTCATTTTTTGGCAGGATCAGCTATGCTTATGATGATAAATATTTGATGAATTTTAATTTAAGATCTGACCGTTCTTCTAAATTCAGTTCAAAGAACGGAACACTTGTATTCCCTTCCGGCTCAGTAGCATGGAGGTTTACCAAAGAAAAATTCTTAAATAATATCAGTTGGCTCAATGAAGGGAAATTCAGGGTAGGGTATGGTGCAGTAGGTAATAACCGTATTGGTAATTTATTGTACGAGCAGTTGTATGGTGTTACCGGCGAATACGCTTTTAACCACTCTATCGTACCGGGTTTTACCCCGATCTCATTGTCAAATCCTGATCTGCGTTGGGAAAATAACACTTCGCTTAATTTTGGGCTCGACCTTGGGTTGTTCAATAATAAGGTTCAGCTAACTGTTGATGCATACAAGAATTCTGCTAAAGATCTATTGCTTGCTGTAGCCATTCCTCCAACAACAGGTTATGCCTCACAACTTAAAAACATCGGAGCTACTTCCAATAAAGGTTTGGAGATCCAGATAAACGCAACGCCTTTACAAAAGAAGAATCTTACCTGGAACACAAACTTCAATATTGCATTTAATAAAAATACAGTGGAAAGCCTGGGAGGCCTCCAGGAGCAAACCAGGAATTCGGGATGGCAGGGTTCTGATGGCGTTGATGATTACCTGGTTAAAGTTGGAGAGCCAATTGGTTTGATGTATGGATTTGTTACCGATGGATTTTATGGCGTTGATGATTTTAATTATAATGCTACCACCAAAGTTTACACTATTAAGCCGGGCATTGCTGCTAATGGTGTATATGGTACACCACAGCCAGGTATGTTAAAGTGGAAAGACCTGGATGGCGATGGTGCTATCACGGCAGATAAGGACAGGAAGGTAATTGGCAATGCAAATGCTAAATTTACAGGTGGCTGGACAAACCAGTTTACTTATAAAAATTTCGACCTTTCAATTTTTGTGAACTTTGTAGTAGGGAATGATATTTACAATGCGAATAAAATTGAGTGGACAGACGGTGCTTTCTCAAACCTGAATATGCTTGGAGAAATGAAGGACCGCTGGACAAATATCAATGCAGCTGGACAGGTAGTAACCGACCCAACAGAATTAAAAGCTTTGAATGCCAATGCTAAAATATGGACACCTGTACGTGTACAACGCTGGTGGCTGCATTCATGGGCTGTAGAAGATGGTTCTTACCTTCGTATCAATAATATGACACTTGGTTATTCATTACCTAAAAACCTGATGAGTAAGATCAGAATTTCAAATATCAGGTTTTATGGAACAGTAAATAACCTGGCAACTTTAACCGGCTATTCTGGTTACGATCCCGATGTTACTGCAAGAAGAAGTGATCCGTTAACCCCCGGTGTTGACTTTGCTGCTTATCCAAGAGCAAAAACATGGTTGTTTGGTGTAAATGTTACTTTCTAAAAAAATAAAACGATTTAATATGAAAAATAAGATCTATCAATCATTAACAGTTGCAATAATGCTGATAACATTATTGTTCACTGCCGGATGTAAAAAATTCACAGAGGTTGGACCGGTGTCTCAATATACCATTCCTGAAGCCTTTGAAAATGTATCCAATGCAACCACGGCGCTTGTTGGCGTGTATGATGAGCTACAGGGCGATAACGGTTATGGAATAAGGATAAATATGTATTACCCGTATGATAGTGATGAAGGAATTGTAAGCGGTAATATAGATAATGGAAGAAGAGGCGTAGGCCGGTACCAGTTGTTATTAAACAACAATGAAGTACTTAACCCATTCCAGCAGTTATACCGTGGTCTTGAAAAAGCGAATCTTTGTATAGAACAGATTCCCCTGATGACACAATATACAGCAGGCTCAGTTACAGAACAGGCAGCGGTAAAACGTTTATATGGCGAGGCATTAACACTGCGGGCACAATTTTTATTTCAACTCATCTTAAATTGGGGTGATGTGCCTGCTCCCATGATACCTTCATACAAACAAACCAATCTCTTTATACCCAAAACCAACCGTGATTCTACTTACGACCTATTACTGGCCGACCTGGCAACTGCAAAAGGACTGGTTCCATGGAGAACAGATGCAGGCCCAAGAAACGAAAGGATAACCAAAGGCGCTATAATGGCATTGCGTGCAAGGATCGCTTTGTTTCGTGGAGGGTATTCTTTACGCAGCAATGCAATAATGGAAAGAAGGGCTGATTACCTGAATTATTATAATATAGCAAAAACAGAGTGTGAAGAATTAATGGCCAGGAGAGACCAGCATACGTTGAATCCCAACTATGAAGATATCTGGAGAAAAGTTACCTCATTTACTTATGATCCGCAGGCGGAAATCATGTTTGAAATAGGTGCCGGTGGCGGTAACGGAAACAGTGACAGCCGGATGGGAAATTATGATGGTCCAACCTTGAACAATGCATCACGCTATGGAGCAGGTGGTGGGGGTATACAAATGCTACCAAATTATTTCTACGCATTTGATTCTGTTGATACCAGGCGTGATATAACCATCACCCACTACCAGGTTACATCAGCAACTAATATTAAATCTCAACGTCGCCTTGGCGAATTAAATACAGGTAAATACAGGAGAGACTGGAGGGTGCCATTATTGCCCGGTGTAGTTTTAAACGTTGGCTATAACTGGTCAGTTATCAGGTTCTCAGATGTATTATTAATGTATGCCGAAGCTGTTAACGAGATCAACGGATCCCCTACAGCCGCCGCCATTGCTGCATTTGAAGAGGTAAGAAAAAGAGGTTACCGCGGTAATACAGGCTTGATCGGTGTTACACCTACAACAAAATCCGGTTTTTTTGATGCCGTTGCAAATGAGCGTTTTCTTGAATTTGGCCACGAAGGTATCCGCAGGTATGACCTGCTGCGCTGGAATTTGCTGGGAACAAAACTAGCCGATGCAAGGGCAAGGATCCAACAGATCCGTGACAGGGTTGCCCCTTATACTTATGTGCCCCAATATATTTACTGGAAAAATATTGGCGAAGAAATCCAGTATTATGCCGGAACTAATACTGCATCAACTGCACAACCATTCTGGCGCCCAACCCAGATACCCGTACCAGCAACCGGCTGGACAAGGGTTGACTGGGCACAAAATTTAACGTCGGCTACTGCTATAGATAATAAACCACTATGGCAGGGTTTTGCTTCGTTCTTTGTACCAGGCAAAAGTGAGCTTTATCCTTATCATCAAAACGTGATCACTTCATACCAGGGACTTTTATTACAGAATCCCGGGTATTAATTTTTTCTCATGTTAGTTTTGATTTCATATAGTAAGGCTGCTTTTTGCAGCCTTACTTAATTCTGAACTTTGAAAGTCTGACAGCCTGTTTAGCGGCTAACATTTTCGCAGCGAAGCTGAGAAAAAAATCTTTTTCTTTAAGTCAGTTATTGAATTAAAACTAAAACAGAAACATAAAAGTTGAAATGAAAATAATATTCCTTTTCACAAACTGGTTTTGCATCCTTTGCCTGGTTTCCTGCGCACAAAAGATCACGCAGCCGGCAGATGTACAAATGGATAGGCCTCCAGCATTTCCGGGTGCCGAAGGTTTTGGTAAATTCACAACAGGCGGCAGGGAAGGGAAAGTTTATATCGTTTCAAACTTACAGGATAAAGGCCCGGGTAGTTTTCGTGAAGCAGCCGAAGCAAAAGAAAAGCGGATCATTGTTTTTGCAATATCAGGTACCATTCACCTGGAAACAAAGCTTTCCATTAAAGGTGATGTAACTATTGCGGGCCAATCAGCGCCCGGTGATGGTATTTGCCTTGCAGATAATTCCGTTTCATTGGGAGGCGATAATATCATCATCAGGTACCTGCGTTTTAGATTGGGAGATAAATATCAACGCGGCGGTATGGTTGATGGTAATGGTGGTGATGATGCATTTGGCGGAGTGAGAAGAAAAAATATTATCATTGATCATTGCAGCATGAGTTGGAGCACCGATGAAGTTTTTTCGGTGTATGCTGGCGACAACACAACACTGCAATGGAATTTAATTTCGGAACCACTCAATTATTCCTATCATTTTGAGACGGGAGACAAAGATTATGAGCACCATGGCTTTGGGGGTATCTGGGGTGGCAGGCATTTATCTGCACATCATAATTTATTTGCACACTGCAACAACCGTACACCGCGTTTTGATGGTATCCGCAATGCACCTGAAGAAAATGTTGACTATCGCAATAATGTTATTTACAACTGGGGCGAGAATAATGTATATGCAGGAGAGGGAGGCAATTATAATATCGTGAATAACTATTACAAGCCGGGCCCTTCTACAAATAAAAATGCAAGGACAAAAATTGTAAATCCATACAACAAACTGCCTTCTATACCTTTTGGTAAATTTTATGTTGGAGGTAATTATGTAGAGGGAGCCCTTGAGGTAACAGCAAATAACTGGTTAGGCGTATCCATGAATAAAGGAACTGAAGCAGATGCACTGGCTGCAAAACTGGATCATCCTTTTACAGCTTTCGGTATACAAACCACATCAGCATCTGAAGCCTATTACGAGGTTCTGAAAAATGTTGGCGCAGTATTACCTAAAAGAGATACGCTCGATGAAAGGGTGATCAATGATGTGCAAAACGGTACCGGTGGTTTTATTAATGTGCAGGGTGGCTACCCACATGGTACTGCGTACGAATTAACCATCAATGCATGGCCGGCATTAAAGTCCTTACCGGCAGCTCTTGATACCGATAAAGATGGCATGCCTGATGATTGGGAGAAAAAGTATAAGTTAAATGCCAATGATGCAGCCGATGCAGTTGCTTTTAGGTTAAGCAAGACCTATACTAATATTGAAGTATACCTAAACGGGATCTTAAAATAACAGGATGAAGAAAATTGCTTGTATAATTTGCCTCTTTACTTTAATGGCATTTAGCATTACGCCAAAAAAGAAGATCAGGGTTTGGATGATCGGCGATTCTACCATGTGCATTTATGAAAGCAACAGGGCCCCGCTGGCAGGCTGGGGTATGCCCTTTGCTGTTTTCTTTGATTCAACAGTTAAGATAGAAAATAAAGCAAGGGGTGGTAGAAGTACAAGGACCTTCATCAGCGAGAACCGCTGGCAACCCATTGCCGACAGCCTGGAGGAAGGCGATTATGTGTTGATACAGTTTGGGCATAATGACGAAGCCAAAGAAGAAAAATACAAAGAGCGTTATACTTCTGTTCCGGATTATAAAACCAATCTTATTAAATTCATTACAGAGGCAAGAGCAAAAAAAGCAATACCTGTTTTAATTACGCCGGTTACCAGGATGCGCTTTGATAAGGAAGGAAAGGCACTGGAGACCCATGCAGAATATACTGCTGCAGTTTGGGAGATCGGGAAAACTTACCAGGCACCGGTAATTGATCTTGATGCAAAGAGCCGGAATTTATTGCAGCAATTTGGACCTGAGTATTCAAAAATGTTTTTTATGCAACTGGATTCATTGCAGCATCCGAATTATCCGGGTGGCCAGAAAGACAACACCCATTTTAATGAATTCGGTGCAAGGCGGATGGCTGAGCTGGTTTTGGCTGAAATAAGGAATTTAAAACTGGAACTGGCAGAAAGGATCGTTGTGTCGCCTGTAAAAAAATAAAATGAAAAAGTTTACGCTGTTCATATTGGTTTGTTTGCTGCAGGGAAGAATATTTTCGCAGTCGCTTGCGGGTATTACGGGTAAGCCCGATACTTCTTATAATACCAACAGTGCTTATCGCTCTACGGTAAAAACATATCCAAACATAAAGATCGTACCTGAATTCAGGTTTGATCTCGTAAAAGAAAAAAAAGATATTGTTTACTGCACCATGGGTAAAAGAAAATTGTTGCTGGATGCCTTTTGTCCAAAAGCCAAATCAAAAATAAAAAGAACTGCCATCCTTATCATTCATGGTGGCGGCTGGAGAAGCGGCAATCGCACGCAGCATTATCCCCTGGCGCAAAAACTGGCCAGCCTGGGATATGTTTGCTTTACGCCCGAATACAGGCTGTCAACCGAAGCTTTATACCCTGCCGGAGTCAATGATATTAAAACAGTAGTAGGTTGGGTTAAAAGAAATGCACGCAAATATGATGTTGATACAAACAAAATAACGGTGATGGGTTTTTCGGCCGGGGGTGAATTGGCTGCTTTTACAGGCTCCACCAATGGAAACCCGGCATTTGACGGAACGTCCTGTAATGTGAATTACCCAACTCATGTAAACGCGGTGGTTAATATTGATGGTACCCTTTCTTTTGTACACCCCGAAAGCGGGGAAGGCGACGACAGCAGGAAAACATCTGCAGCTACCTATTGGTTTGGATATTCGAAGAAAGAAAATCCCGCATTATGGGTGCAGGCATCTCCATTAACACATGTTGGTGAGCAAACACCGCCCACATTGTTCATTAACAGTTCGGTGGCACGCATGCATGCAGGCAGGAATGACTATATAAAAATATTGAACAGCTTCAATATTTACACGGAAACAAAAGAGTTTGAAAATTCACCTCATGGCTTTTGCATGTTCGAGCCATGGTTTGAACCCACTGTAAAATATATTGATGATTTTTTAAAGAAAATTTTTAAGAACTAATCCTGTTACACGATGCAGTTGAGAAATATCTTTTTTGTTGCGTTGTTATTTGTTGGCAGCGGGTCATTTGCTCAAACGGCAAATCCACAGCAGTACAAATATGTCTTCACAGTTGCCAAAGATGGCAGCGGCGATTATAAATACATACAGGACGCCATTGATGCCATGCGGGTATATCCACTGGCCTCTATAACACTTCATATCAAAAATGGTGTGTACACCGAAAAGATAGAACTGCCCGCAGATAATACCGATGTGATCTTCATTGGTGAAAGTGTTGATAAGACCATCATCAATTTCAACGACTATTCCGGCAGGGGCAAACTCACCACATTTACATCCTACACCGCAAAGATCTCGGGGAACCGTTTCCGTGCCGAGAATATTACGTTCACCAATTCGGCGGGTCCGGTTGGACAAGCCCTTGCACTGTATGTTAACGCAGATAAAGCTGTATTTAAGAACTGCCGCTTTTTGGGAAACCAGGATACCATCTTTCTTACAGGCGAATCATCCCGCCAGTATTTTGAAGATTGCTATATAGAAGGCACGACCGATTTTCTTTTTGGCCCTGCTACAGCCGTATTCAGGAATTGCAGGATACACTGCAAAGCCAATTCATATATCACAGCTGCCAATACAACCCCTGGTAAAAAATTCGGCTTTGTATTTATGGATTGTAAGATTACTGCCGATTCCTCCATCAATAAAGTATTCCTGGGAAGGCCCTGGCGGGCTTATTCACAAACAGTATTTATGCATTGCGATCTGCCAAAGCAGATCGCAACCGAAGGTTGGAATAACTGGGGCAATACCGAAAATGAAAAAACTGTTTTTTACGCTGAATATAAAAACACGGGGCCGGGAAGCAATACGAGTGGTCGTGTAAAATGGGCAAAGCAGCTAACAGATAAAGAAGCGAAGGAATATAGTTTAGAAAATATTTTCAATGGCTGGATACCGGGAAAATAATAACCTGCAGAAGATCTGCCTTAAACACTTGAGATGCGTATAATAAAAAACATAGCAATGGCCCGGTTCTTAATTAGTTTGCTGCTACTGCTGTTTACGGCTGCTGCAATAGCTCAAACCGGCACAAAGGCATGGAACTCTTCTGCTGAACCATTGAAAGAAATGGAGAAACTCAGGAAAAAAATAAAAGCGCCTCAATTTTCAAACAAAGAATTTGTAATAACCGCATACGGCGCAGTGGGTGATGGCAAAACATTGAATACCGAAGCTTTTAAAAAAGCAATTGAAGATTGCAATAAGCGTGGTGGAGGTAGCGTGATCGTTCCGCTGGGGATTTTTTTAACAGGCGCCATTTATTTGAAGAGCAATGTTAACCTGCATATGGTTGACAGCGCCAGGATCGTTTTCAGTTCCAACCCAAAAGATTATCCCGTTGTCTTTACCCGTTGGGAAGGCATGGAGTTGATGAATTATTCGGCATTGATCTATGCATATGGTGAAAAGAATATTGCCATAACCGGTCATGGTATTTTGGATGGCGGTGCTAATGAAAAAACCTGGTGGGCATGGAATGCAGCCAGGCCGGCCATACAAAAAAAAGGAAGAGATTCACTGCATGTGTTGAACCATAAGCAAACCGATCCACGCACGCGGATATTTGGCGACGGGTATTTTTTACGTCCCAATTTCATACAGCCCTATAACTGTAAGAATATCCTGATCTCAGGTGTAACTATGATCAATTCACCCATGTGGAATATAAATCCGGTTTTATCAGAGAACATAACCATCGAAAATATTAAGATCATTGCGCATGGTCCAAATACAGATGGTGTTGATCCCGAATCCTGTAAAAATGTATTGATCAGGAATTGCTACTTCGATACCGGCGATGATTGCATCGCCATCAAATCGGGAAGGGATGAAGATGGGCGCAGGATCAACAGGCCCGCCGAAAATCACATCATTGAGAATTGCGAGATGAAGGATGGTCACGGTGGCGTGGTGATCGGCAGCGAGATCTCGGGTGGTGCTAAAAATATCTATGCGATCAATTGCCGGATGAATAGCCCGAACCTTGACAGGATATTGCGGTTAAAGACCAGTTCGAGCCGTGGCGGCATTATCCAGAATGTTTTCATGAAGGATGTACAGGTAGGAACCTATCGTGAAGCTGCAGTGCTTTGTGATATGTTCTATGAGCAGCCCGGTAATTTTATGCCCACCATCCGAAACATCTGGGTGGAGAATATGGATGTGGAAAAAGGTGGAAAATATGGTGTGTTTGTGCATGCATACCAGGAATCACCGGTTCAAAACCTGAGGCTGGTAAATTGTAATATCCGTGGAGTGCAAACACCCCTGAAGATCGATTTTGTAGAGAACTTTAAATTGGAAAATGTAATGATCAATGGAAAACTGGCCCAGGTACCGGTTGATCCGGCAAAAACTAATTGATCATCTATTAATAACTAACTGTCACGGGCAGCCTTAAATAAATTCTATGTTTTGTAAAGAATCGGTTCTTTTTTTCTTTCTGATCTGCAGCGTGCACATACAGGCACAGGATCTTATTCCACTGTGGCCCGAAGGAAAGAAACCGAATTTTAACGGCAGAACCGTTAAGGACAGTTTGTACAATGAAAGGATCTGGCGTTTGGGTACACCGGGCATGTATGCATTTATGGTTCCTAAGTCGGAGAACAAAGGAACTTCTATCCTCATATGTCCCGGCGGTGGTTACGAAAGGTTATCCTATATCTACAATGGTTTCAATTTTGCCAAATGGTTCAACAGTCTTGGTATAAATGTTTTTGTGCTGCTCTATCGCCTGCCGCATCAAACAGACCTGCAGCAAAGGCAGCTTGCACCGTTACAGGATGCACAAAGAGCGATGCGCATCATCAGGGCCAATGCAACAAAATGGAATTTGAAAACGGATAAGATAGGTGTGATGGGAATTTCTGCTGGCGGTCATGTAGCCACTACATTGGGTACCCATTTGGAAGATGTATCGGCTATCAAAGATTCATTGGATACAATTGCTTATCGTCCGGATTTTATGGTATTGCTATCCCCTGTGATAACTATGGGAAAGTATGCACATCCTGTAAGCAGGAAACTGTTCATCGGGCCTGATAGCACAAGGGAAATGATCGAAAAATATTCGAATGAGTTACAGGTTACCGCAGCAACGCCTTCTACATTTTTGGTACATGCGCAAAACGACAGCTCGGTGAATGTGCGTAACAGCCTTTTGTTTTATAATGCTTTACTGGATAAAAAAGTGAGCGCAACTATTCATGTTTTCCCGCAGGGCGGCCATGGCATCAGGCTGGATGATAATCCCGGTTCAACTGATCTTTGGTTAGACCTGTTAGAAAAATGGATGAAGGAAATGAATTTTGTAATGCCCAAACCATTTAAATAATGCAATGATGAAAAGGCTCATTTTGTTTTTATTGATCTTTGTTGCGGGGCAATCAACTGCTCAAAGAATAACCAAAAGGGTAGCAGCCGACGGTAGTGGTGATTATAGAACCGTGCAGGAAGCATTCAATGCGATCCCCTATAATAATAAAAGACCCATAACCATCATTATCGGGGAGGGTGTTTATAAAGAGAAACTGTTGCTTGATTCAACCAAAGATTTTGTTACACTGATAGGGTCTAATAAATTCAATACTATTCTTACTTATGATGATCATACCGGTAAACTTTCTCCCAAAAGAGATACGATCAATACAAGAACTTCCTGGAGTTTTAAAATGCTGGCTGATAATTTTACAGCCAGTAATATAACTTTTCAAAATGATGCAGGCTTTTCAGCAGGGCAGGCCGTTGCGGTTGAAGTGGTGGGTGACAAAGCAACATTCCATAACTGCAGGTTTATAGGCAACCAGGATGTATTGTTTACCAACAGTGAAAAAAGCAGGCAGTATTACCAGTTCTGTTATATTGAAGGAACGACAGATTTTATTTTTGGTGCTGCTACGGTTTGGTTCGATCAATGTCATATTCACAGCAAGAAGAACTCACACATTACGGCCGCATCTACGCCAATGGGAAAAAAATGGGGTTATGTTTTTAATGATTGTATTTTAACAGGTGATACTTCGCTGCATACTGTTTCATTGGGCCGGCCCTGGAGGCCTTATGCCAGCGTGACCTATATGCGGTGCTTTATTGGTGAACATATAAAACCCGAAGGCTGGAGCAACTGGAACAATACAGACAATTATAAAACAACCCGGTATGCAGAGTATAAAAATTACGGACCTTCGGCAGATCCCTTGAAAAGAGTGAGTTGGGCAAGACAACTGACAGCTGAAGAAGCAAAAGCGTTGAACATACAAACATTTTTTGGCGACTGGTTAAGCATACCGGAAAAAAAAAGAAAATAATATGCAACCGATAAAAACAGCTTTGTGTTCTTTTGGAATGAGTGGATGGGTTTTCCATGCACCATTTATTCAATTGCATGAGGGCTTTGAATTGTATGCTGTTCTTGAAAGAACAAAAGACCTGGCAGCAGAAAAATACCCGGCCATCAAAACATTCCGTTCACTGGAAGCTATGCTGGCAGATGAGGCCATCGAACTGGTTATTGTTAACACACCTAATTACACCCATTTTGAATATGCGAAACTGGCTTTACTGGCCGGCAAACATGTGGTCATTGAAAAGCCATTCACCAATACTGTTGCAGAAGCGAAAGAGCTGATGGCATTGGCAGAAAAAATGGATAGAAAATTATCTGTTTATCAAAACAGGCGCTGGGATAGCGATTTTAAGATCGTTCAACAGGTTGTTCAACAAAAATTGCTGGGAGAAATAGTTGAAGCCGAAATTCATTTCGACCGCTACAATGAAGCATTGAGTTATAAAACCCATAAAGAAACTCCGGGCCCCGGTGCAGGAATCTTACCTGACCTGGGCCCGCATTTAATTGATCAGGCCTTACAATTGTTTGGAATGCCTGATGCTGTATTTGCCGACGCAACGAATTTGCGTAAGATCTCTCTTGTAGAAGATTATATTGAACTGATCTTATTCTATAAAAATTTAAGGGTTAGGTTGAAAGCAGGGTACCTGGTCAGGGAAATTTTGCCATCTTATATTATTCATGGAACAAAAGGAAGTTTTATAAAACCAAGGGCTGATGTACAGGAACGGGATCTGCAAAAAGAAAAAAGCCCGGCTGATGCCGATTGGGGAACAGAGCCTGGAGATGGAAAAGGATTGTTGCATACAGAAATAGGGGGAAAGATCATACGGGAATACGTTTCTTCTGAAAAGGGAAATTACATGGCTTACTATGATGGAATATATGATGCGATACGGAATGATAAACCGTTGCCGGTCACAGCTGAAGAAGGATTGAATGTGATACGCATCATAGAAGCATCTTTTCAAAGCATTAATGAAAAAAGGGTCATAGTATTTCAATAGTGATGCAAAATTATTTTTAGAGCCTATGTTATTACTGGGAATTGATATTGGCACTTCATCTGTAAAGGTTTCTGTAGTAGATGCAGCAACACAGCAATGTATTGGCTCAACCCAATACCCTGAAACCGAATCTGTTATTATTAGTCCCAATCCGGGTTGGGCAGAGCAATCGCCTGGTATGTGGTGGGAACAAACTCAACTAGCCATTTTAAAATTACACGCACAAAAAAAATATGATCCGCTGGATATTGCCTGCATTGGTATTGCTTACCAGATGCATGGACTCGTTATAGTGGATAAAGATCAAAACGCTTTGCGCAACAGTATCATCTGGTGCGACAGCCGTGCAGTGGAGATCGGCGACAAAGCATTTGCAGAAATTGGAAAAGAAAAATGTTTGCAGCATTTGCTGAACTCTCCCGGAAACTTCACTGCTTCAAAACTGGCCTGGGTAAAACAACATGAGCCGGAACTTTATGATAAAATTGATAAGATCATGTTGCCCGGAGATTTTATTGCCATGAAACTTACAGGAAATATCACCACCACCATCAGCGCTTTATCGGAAGGTATATTCTGGGATTTTAAGAATAAAGAATTGTCAAATGATGTGATGAATTATTTTGGGTTCAGCAATTCATTCATACCCGAATGTAAAAATGTATTTGAAGAACATGGCAGGTTAATGAAAGAGGTTGCTACCGCCCTGAATTTAAAAACGGGGATCCCGATTTCCTATAAAGCCGGTGATCAACCCAATAACGCGTTGTCATTAAATGTACTGCAACCCGGGGAAGTGGCGGCCACGGCAGGCACCAGTGGCGTGATCTATGGGGTGAATGATAGTTTAGGCTTTGACCCGCAATCGAGGGTGAATGGTTTTGCACATGTGAATCATACAAAAGATACCAACAGCATCGGTACACTGCTTTGTATCAATGGTGCCGGATCCAGTTACAGCTTCACAAAGAAAAAATATGCGGCTGATCAAACCTATGCATGGATGAATGAAGAAGCTGCAAAAATAAAACCAGGTTGCGATGGGTTATTCATTTTACCCTTTGGCAATGGTGCTGAAAGGATGTTAAATAATAAAACCATTGGCTCACTGTATTTTAATTATAATGAAGCTGTCCATTCATCCGCACATATTTTCCGTGCCGTACAGGAAGGCATTGCTTTTGCATTTCGCTATGGAATGGACATTATGAAAGAGAATGCCGGCCTGTCCGGCAGACAGGGAATGCGGCCCACTGTTATACGTGCCGGGAAAGCAAATATGTTTTTAAGTGATGTATTTATGGAATCATTTGTAAATGCTCTTGATATCCCGGTGGAATTATATAACAACGACGGAAGCGCCGGGGCAGCTACAGGTGCAGGTATCGGGGCTGGTATCTATTCGTCGTATAAAGAAGCTTTCAGTAAATGTAAACCGGCGGGAAAAGTAGAGCCAACCAGCGCAGGAACATACGATGAACTTTATGCTGAATGGAGATCTATTTTAGTAACACAATTAAATCAATAAATATGGTGCAGGTAATAACAGGCGGGCAGGAATTTTTTAAAGGGATACCACAAATAAAATATGAAGGTATCGAAACTGATAATCCTTTGGCTTTTCGCTGGTACGATGAAAATAAAATGGTAGCCGGTAAAACCATGGGGGCATATTTACGCTTCGCCTGTGCGTATTGGCATAGCTTCTGTGGCAGTGGTGCCGATCCATTTGGTGAACCAACACATCTATTTTCCTGGAATGAAAAGGCTGACGCTGTTGGAAGGGCAAAAGACAAAGCCGATGCGGCATTTGAATTTATAACCAAATTGGGATTGCCCTATTATTGTTTTCATGATGTGGATGCAGTTGATTTTACCAATGATGTTGCCGACAATGAAAAACGCCTGCAGGCAATAACTGCTTATTTCAAAGAGAAGCAGGATGCCAGTGGCATAAAATTATTATGGGGTACGGCCAATTTGTTTTCAAACAGGCGGTACATGAATGGTGCAGCAACCAATCCTGATTTTCATGTACTGGCCCATGCAGGTGCCCAGGTTAAAGCCGCACTGGATGCAACCATCAGCCTGGGTGGTGAGAATTATGTTTTTTGGGGCGGACGCGAAGGTTATATGAGTTTGCTGAACACCAATATGAAAAGAGAGAAAGAGCACCTGGCTAAGTTCTTACATACTGCAAAAGATTATGCAAGGAGGAATGGCTTTACAGGACAGTTCTTCATTGAGCCAAAACCCTGTGAGCCCTCCAAGCATCAATATGATTATGACGCAGAAACTGTGATTGGGTTTTTACGCCAGTATGACCTGTTGAACGATTTTAGTTTGAACATTGAAGTGAACCACGCCACACTTGCCGGGCATACCATGCAGCACGAGTTACAGGTAGCAGCCGATGCTGGTTTGCTTGGCAGTATGGATGCCAATCGCGGTGATCAACAAAACGGGTGGGATACTGACCAGTTTCCCAATAATATTAATGAGTTAACAGAGATCATGCTCGTTGTACTGGAGGCGGGTGGCTTGCGTGGAGGCGGTATCAACTTTGATGCAAAGATCCGTCGTAACTCGACAGACCCTGCTGATCTGTTTTATGCACATATCGGCGGCATGGATGCTTTTGCAAGAGCATTAATTACTGCGGATAATATTTTACAAAGATCTGACTATAAAAAAATAAGAACCGAACGGTATGCTTCATTCGGTAACGGAAAAGGAAAACAATTTGAAGAAGGTAAATTAACACTGGAAGATATGAGGTCCTATGCCATTGAAAACGGAGAGCCGGCGATCACCAGCGGCAGGCAGGAATATTTTGAGAATATTATTAACCGGTTTATATAAAGAAAGCCGCAAGGGGAGAGCCGCAAGGGACAAGCATACGAATCAAAGATAGCTTGATCAGGAAAAAGGGCTCATTAATTTAAAACTTGCCCCCTTGAAACTTGAAACTTGAGGCTTGAAGCTTAATAAAATATTATAACCTAAAAACAAACACCATGCATTTTCTCGGAACAATCGATATCCTTTTTGTAATTCTTTACCTGTTGATCATTGCCGGTGTTTCTGTATGGTCGATACGAAAAAGCAAAGCATCTCCATCTGATTATTTTTTGGCCAACCGTAATTTGGGATGGTGGGTGATCGGTGCTTCTATATTGGCTTCCAATGTAGGTTCAGAGCATATTGTAGGCCTTGCCGGAACGGCTGCTTCATCAGGCCTTGTGATGGGCCATTACGAACTGCATTCATATATAGTTTTGATACTGGGCTGGGTTTTTGTTCCTTTTTATATGCGTAGTATGGTGTACACCATGCCCGAATTTTTGGAAAGAAGGTTCAATGCAAAAGCCAGGCGTTTATTATCGATCATACAATTGCTGAGTTATGTTATTGCAAAAGCATCGGTAACGATTTTTGCGGGGGCATTGGTGTTCAATTCTTTTTTAGGTGTTGATTTTTGGACGGGCGCAATTATCCTGGTTGTAGTAACAGGTGCCTATACCATTATGGGCGGTTTACATACCGTAATGTATACAGAAGCTATACAGGCAATTATTCTGTTGTTGGGCTCGGCAGTATTATTGTTTATTGGATTAGATAAAGTTGGCGGTTGGAATGCAATGATCGCTGCTGTACCCAAGGAAAGCTTAAATATGTTTCGGCCCTTAAGTGATCCCGAATTTCCCTGGCTGGGTATCCTGTTGGCTTCTCCTATTGTAGGGGTTTGGTATTGGTGTACCGATCAGCATATTGTGCAGCGATGTCTTGCCGGTAAAAACGAAAAGGAAGCAAGGAGAGGAACCATATTTGCAGCTTATTTAAAATTACTTCCCTTCTTTATTTTTCTTATCCCGGGTTTAATTGCTGTGGCCATGGTTAAACAGGGAACACTTGTCTTAACAGATAACAATGCAGCTTTTCCAACATTGGTCAAAGAAATTATGCCCATTGGCTTAAGGGGTTTACTGGCGGGAGGATTGCTGGCAGCACTAATGAGTTCATTGGCTTCGGTGTATAATGCCTGCTCTACTTTATTTACCATGGATATTTACCAAAAGATGAAACCCGAAGCAAGTGGAAAGGAACTGGTAAAAGTTGGCCGCATTGCAACTGGTGTGGTTGTATTGCTGGGTATGATCTGGATCCCGATGATGGGCAGGATCTCCGGTACTTTGTATCAATACCTGCAAAGTGTACAATCTTATTTAGCTCCTCCCATTGCTGCAGTTTTTTTACTGGGTGTATTCTTTAAGCGCCTTAATGCAAAAGGAGCTTACACGGCGATGGTAGTAGGATTTATTATTGGGATCATCAAACTGACACTAGAATTATTTCAAACCAGTTTAACAGGCGCCTTACTTGATTTTGCCACCATCAATTTTCTTTATTTCTGTATTTACTTATTCCTTTTCTCCATTGTGATCATGGTTGTAGTAAGCCTCTTAACTCCAAAACCCAGTGAAGAACAAATAAGGGGATTGACATTTGCGACAACCGTTGCAGAAGACAGGGCAGCGAGCCGTGCCAGCTGGAATAAATGGGATGTTATTCTTTCATTGATCGTGCTGATCATCATCGTAGGGATATTCGTGTATTTTTCTCCGCTGGGAGTTGCAGGTTAAAAACATTGTATAAATATGATCCAGGTTAAAAAAAATATTACCCTCTTGTTTTGTGTGTTGTTTGCCATAACAGCCAATGCACAAGTGTCGAAAGTGTGGGTTGCTGATAATGGGAATGGTACTTACAAAAATCCTGTTATCCATGCAGATTATTCCGATCCGGATGCCATCAGGGTTGGAGAAGATTTTTATATGATCTCATCAAGCTTTAATCATGTGCCGGGTTTACCAATACTACATTCAAAAGACCTGGTGAACTGGAAACTTATCGGCTATGCTTTGCAGAAACAACCTCCTTTTGAACATTTCAGCAAAGTTCAACATGGTGCTGGTGTATGGGCACCATCAATCCGTTATCACAACAATGAATTTTATATCTACTATCCCGATCCTGATTTTGGGATCTACCTAATCAAAGCAAAAAATATTTTGGGCCCGTGGTCAGACCCCGTGATGGTAGAAGCAGGAAAAGGATTGATAGACCCCTGTCCTTTGTGGGATGATGACGGGAAGGTTTATCTCGTTCATGCATTTGCAGGAAGCCGTGCAGGGATAAAAAGTATCATCGTTGTAAAAAAGATGAATAGTGAAGGAACGAAAACACTTGATGACGGGGTATTGGTTTATGATGGCCATGAAAAAGATGCAACCATTGAAGGCCCCAAGTTTTACAAACGCAATGGCTACTATTACATTTTTGCGCCGGCAGGTGGTGTAAGTACGGGTTGGCAAACTGTCCTGCGCTCAAAAAATATCTATGGCCCGTACGAAAGAAAAGTAGTGATGGATGAAGGTAAGTCTGGTATTAATGGTCCGCACCAGGGTGCATGGGTAAATACACAAAGTGGTGAAGACTGGTTCCTGCATTTCCAGGATAAAGATGCTTATGGAAGAGTGGTTCACCTGCAACCCATGAAGTGGATCAACGATTGGCCGGTAATTGGCATTGATAATCCCAATAGCTATCGGGAGCGTGACGGCAAAGGGGAGCCGGTATTGGTTTATAAAAAACCGGTTACCCGTAAAATATTTCCAATAAATACCCCTGCTGATAGTGATGAGTTCAATACCAATCAAATGGGTTTGCAATGGCAGTGGCAGGCAAATCCAAATGGTACCTGGGCATTCCCATCAGCTTCAGGTTCATTAAGGATGTTTTCGGTGTATCAGCCCGACTCGGTTAAAAATCTCTGGAACCTGCCCAATATACTTGCCCAGAAATTACCTGCTGAAGAATTTACAGCAAGGGTAAAATTAAAGTTCAGTCCTAAATTCGACCTTGAACGTTTCGGGCTTATCATGTTTGGTACTGATTACGCATACATCGCAGTTGAAAAAAGGTACGACCAGTTTTTTATCATCACTAAAGAAAATATCAAAGCTGATAAAAATAATATTGAGGAAGAAACGGCTTCATTTCCTGTTACAGGCAATCCGATCTACCTGGAGCTGAGGGTACAAAAAGGCGGTATATGTCATTTTGGATTCAGTACCGATGATAAAACAGTTACAACCATAGTAAAACCTTTTACTGCCAAACCGGGCAGGTGGGTTGGGGCTAAGATCGGGATGTTTTGTTTACGTAACAACATCACCAATGATGCCGGCTATGCAGATGTTGACTGGTTTAGAATTGAGCCATTGAAATAATTTTTAAATCAGTAATTATGGAACGCAGAAAATTTCTTGGCTATACAGCCGCTGCCGGTGCCGCTTTAATGCTGCATCCTTTTGAATCTTTTGCATTGCCGCCTGGCGGAAAGATCAAACTGGCACAGGTGGGTACGGGCCACCGGGGTTCAGGCTTCTGGGGCAAAGACCTGCTGAAAAATTTTGAAAATATTGTTGAGTTTGTAGGTTTGTATGACATCAATCCGGGTCGCCTGGCTTATGCAAAGGAGACTTATAAAACCAATTGTCCCACATTCAGCAGCTTTGATGAAATGCTGGAAAAAGTGAAGGCGGATTATGTTATTGTAACTACGGTTGATGCAACCCACGATGAGTTTATTGTAAAAGCATTGGACAAAGGGTTCAATGTAATTACAGAAAAACCAATGACGACAGATGAAGTGAAATGTAAAAAGATCCTCGACGCCGAAAAAAGATCCGGCAAAAAAGTGATTGTTGCATTTAATTACCGTCACAGTGTTCACAATATGCAATTAAAAGAATTGCTGGCCGCAGATCGTGTTGGTAAAATAACATCGGTTGACTTTAACTGGTACCTGAATGTATACCATGGCGCAGATTATTTCAGAAGATGGCATGGCCGCATGGCAAAAAGCGGATCATTGTGGGTGCATAAAGCTACGCATCATTTTGACCTGTTGAACTGGTGGCTGAATTCGGAACCTGTTGAAGTGATGGCTTATGGCAGTCTTGATCACTACGGAAAAAATAATTCATTTCGTGGTAAGACCTGTCGGGGTTGCGAATTTAAAGACAGCTGCAAATTTTATTGGGATATAAATAAAGATAAAAGACTTACCGATCTATACGTAAAAAATGAGCAGTACGATGGGTACGTAAGAGATGGTTGTGTATGGAGCAATGATATTGATATCTACGATAAAATGTCGGCACAGATTATTTATGCAAACGGTGTTACTGCCAATTATTCGCTTACAACCTATTCGCCTTACGAGGGATGGCAAATTGCTTTTAACGGTGTTAAGGGAAGGATCGAGACCTGGGAGGACATTCCATACTTACAAAAAATGCAGGATGACCAGGCGCTGCATCACGCAGTAGAAATGAGCCAGGCAGATGATGGGGTTGCCGGTGAAGTGCGGCAAATCATGGTGATGGACAACTTTAATAAAAATTATGAAATATACACTACGCCAAAAATCTCCGGAGGCCATGGTGGAGGCGACGTAAGAATGCAGCGCAGGATGTTTGTAGATACAAACGATAACCCTCATCACATCATGGCAGGTACCAGGGAAGGCGCCATGTCGATACTGATCGGTATCGCTGCACGAAAAAGCATTGCATTGAAGCGCCCTGTAAAAATTTCTGAATTAACCGACCTGGTACCCATGGCTAACAGGTTTTAAAATGATGATGATGAAAAAACTGATCCTGCTCACTATCTTAATCCTTTCAACGATGTCTGTAGTAAATGCACAAAGCCGTTCTGAAACCGATGTTGCAAATGCTGTAGAGCAATTGCGTAATGCTATGGTAAATGCAGATTCATTACAGCTTGATAAACTGGTGTTGGCAAAACTCAGTTATGGCCATTCCAGCGGACAAATTGATGATAAGGCAATTTTCGTTCAGAAACTGGTAACCGGCAAGAGCGATTTTGTAACCCTTAGTTTTAAAGACCAGGCCATTTCGGTAAATAAAAATGTGGCCATTGTAAGGCATAAACTTGATGCCGTTACCAACGATAATGGCAAGCCTGGAGAGGTACACCTGGCCGTGTTGCTCATCTGGCAAAAGCAGCACGGGAACTGGAAATTACTGGCCAGGCAGGCTATAAAAATTCAATAAAAAGCGGTTTCAAAAAACCGGTATCGTTATCGGGAACGATTGCGTAAATAAACATCTTTTTTTACTCTTTTACCTAAGGATATTGTGGTAAAATTGATAGACGAAAACGATTGATTGCAATGAAAAATTCAGAACTTTTTAACCTCACGGGTAAAACCGCATTGGTAACCGGCTGTAACAGGGGTATTGGCAAAGCTATGGCGCTTGCATTGGCCGAAGCTGGCGCCAATATCATCGGTGTTTCTGAAAGTATGCCGCTTACCGGAAGTGATGTGGAAAATGAAGTAATTGCTGCAGGCAGTTCTTTCAAACCTTATAAAGCAGATTTCAGCGACAGGCAATCCCTTAAAGATTTTATTCAGAAAGTTATTTCGGAGAACAGGCAGATCGATATTCTCATCAACAATGCCGGGATGATACTGCGCAACCCGGCTGCTGAACACAGTGATGAGTTCTGGGATAAAGTACTTACCGTTAATCTTGATGCCCAATTTATCCTTACCAGGGAAATAGGAAAGAAGATGATCGAACAGGGGAGTGGTAAAATAATTTTTACGGCTTCTTTATTAAGTTTCCAGGGTGGGGTTAATGTGCCCGGCTATGCAGCAAGTAAAGGTGCCATTGCCAGTTTAATAAAAGCATTTGCAAACGAATGGGCATCCAAAGGAATAAATGTGAATGGCATTGCACCCGGTTATATTGCAACAGACAATACAGAAGCATTAAGGAACGACCCGGAAAGAAGTAATGCAATACTAAGCAGGATACCGGCTAACAGGTGGGGAGAGCCGGAAGATTTTAAAGGCGTGACCGTATTCTTATCAAGCCGTGCCAGTGATTATGTGAATGGAACCATTATAGTGGTTGATGGTGGATGGATGGGGAGGTAACCTCACCCCAACCCCTCTCCTTGAGGAGAGGGAACTCGAAGATAAGATCGAAGATTAGTGCGAAGTATAAATGTCGAGTTAAGATTAGAAAGAGCAAGTGTAATAACAAATGATAAATTAAAAAACAAATGCCCGGCCTCCCTCTCCTTCAGGAGAGGGAATGAGGGTGAGGTAAAAAAGTTGAAGAAGAAATAAAAGATCAATATGTCAGTACAAAAGATAAATGCAGATTTACAGCCTGGCCTCCCTCTCCTGAGCGTAGCCGAAGGACGGAGAGGGAATGAGGGTGAGGCTTTGCAGATAAGATTTCACAACAGCCCGAAAGAAGTAAGCACCATGACAACAGAAGAATTACGTAGTAATTTTTTGATCGGGTCATTGATGCAGGCTGATGAGGTAAAACTGGTGTACACACATTATGACCGGATGATCATAGGTGGTATTATGCCGGCAAATAAAACAATCGCATTACCTACCTATCCTGCATTAAAAGCAAAATATTTTTTGGAGAGAAGAGAGCTGGGCATCATCAATGTTGGTGGCGATGGTGAAATTAAAGTTGATGGCAGGATCTTCGATATTAATAAGCTGGATTGCCTGTATATTGGAAAAGGAGTTGAAAAGGTTTCTTTTAAAAGTAAAAAGAAAGATAACCCCGCAAAATTCTATTTACTTTCTGCACCGGCCCATCATACCTATGCAACAAAGCTGATGAAGAAAGAAAAAGCATCACCACTGGAAATGGGGGCCCCTGAAACTGCAAACCAACGTACCATTTACAAATACATTCATGCCGCCGGTATTAAAAGCTGCCAGCTGGTAATGGGACTTACCATTTTAAAACCGGGTAGTGTGTGGAATACGATGCCAACACACGTGCACGACAGGAGGATGGAAGCTTATTTTTATTTTGATGTTCCGCAAAATCAAAAGGTAATACACCTCATGGGTGAACCAGCAGCAACAAAGCATTTAGTTGTAAGTAATGAAGATGCCATCATTTCGCCACCATGGAGCATACACAGCGGATGTGGGACCAGCAACTACGGCTTTATCTGGGGCATGGGTGGAGAGAATGCAGATTATACAGATATGGACATGATCAACATAAACGATTTAAAATAGAAACCTCTGTCCGTCTCCTAAAGGGTGAACCGATTATTGAAGAGTTAGTAACGAAAATTATGGAAAATAACAGTTATAAAAGAACCACATTCCAGTTCCCTCTCCTTGGGAGAGGGGTTGGGGTGAGGCCTTTAATATTGCTTTTACTCATGAGCGGCCTTGCTTTCCTGGTACCCGAAAAAAAAGTGACCATCTTTATGATCGGCGATAGTACCATGGCAAATAAACCTGTTGGTGAAAATCCTGAATTTGGCTGGGGACAGCTTTTTCCAACATTTATGACCGATGATGTGGAAATACAGAATCATGCAGTAAATGGCCGCAGCACAAAAAGCTTTTTAGATGAACATCGCTGGGATACGGTAATGAGCCGGTTAAAAGCAGGTGATTATGTGATGATACAATTTGGCCACAATGATCAAAAGGTATCAGATAGCGACCGGTCTGCACCTGCACATACTTTGTATAAGGAAAATCTTATTCGTTATGTAAATGATGTGAGAACCAAAGGAGCAACTCCTATTTTAATTACCCCGTTGATGCGGAGAAAATTTGATGCCCAGGGAAACTTTGTTGACCAGCATGGAGATTACCCGGGCGTTGTTAAAGAAGTTGCTGCTATGATGAAAGTCTTGCTGATCGACCTGCATAAAAGCAGTGAAGTACTGATCACTAAAGAAGGTGTTGAAAATAGTAAACGATTCTTTCTGCATATCCCTCCCAATCATTTTAAAAATTATAAAGGCAAGGGTGAAGACAATACGCATTTAAGCGAATATGGCGCTGCTTCCATGGCCTCCCTGGTGTGCGAAAGCATTGCGGCACAAAACCTGCCCATTGCAAAATATTTAAAGCCTTCGGCATTTAAAGAGAAGTATGCTTTTGAATTGCCTAAGATATATTCACCGCATTTTAAAAGAGATACATTCAATATCATGAATTATGGTGCTGTTGCAGATGGGATGACGTTGAATTCTGCAGCTATCAACAAAACAATTACAGCATGTGCCAGCCAGGGGGGTGGTACCGTTTTAATTCCACGTGGGTCTTATGTTACCGGTCCAATTATCATGAAAAGTAATATCAACCTGCATCTTGCAAAGGGTGCATTGGTAATCTTCAGTTCCGACTTTAACCAATATCCCTTAGTCGTTTCTTCTTTTGAAGGAGTTGACGCAGCAAGATGTCAATCGCCGGTTGTAGCAGAAAACTTAGAGAACATTGCTATAACCGGTCCCGGCATTATGAATGGGAATGGTTTTTACTGGCGCCCTGTTAAAAAAGATAAGATGACCGAAAGCCAATGGAAAGATCATTTGAAAGATTATGGCGGTGTGTTAACAGCGGATAAAAAAATGTGGTACTCATCTGAGAAAGCATTGAAAGGATCTTTAACAAATAATATAGGCAAACTAACTGAAGGAAAGACCCTGGCTGATTTTGAAGATGTGAAAGATTACATGCGACCGAATATGATCCGCATTTACCAGTGTAAAAATATCCTCATCCAGGATGTAACATTTGAAAATTCACCGGCATGGACAACACACCTGATGATGAGCGAACACATCACTTTAAAAAACCTGAAAGTTAAAAATCCATGGTTTGGTACCAATACAGATGCACTTGACCTGGAAAGCTGTAAGAATGCGCTCTTTGAAGATTGCAACTTTGATACCGGCGATGACGGTATCTGCATAAAAAGCGGTCGTGATGCAGAAGGTAGAAAAAGAGGAATGCCTACGCAGGATATCATTGTAAACAACTGTACGGTATATCATTCACATGGTGGTTTTGTAGTTGGTAGTGAAATGAGTGGCGGGGCAAAGAATCTTTTTGTTAGTAATTGCACTTTTATCGGTAGTGATATTGGCCTTCGTTTTAAAACGACGAGGGGCCGCGGCGGTATGGTAGAAAATGTTTACGTCAACAATGTCAACATGAAAGACATTCCTGCCGAAGCCATTTTGTTCGATATGTATTATATGGCAAAAGATCCCGTAGTGCTGGCCGGTGAAAAAAGAGAACCTCCTGCAGTTGAATTTAAAACGGTAGATGAAACGACACCACAGTTCCGGAATTTTTATTTCCGTAACATCACCTGCAACGGTGCTGCCAAAGGAATATTAGTAAGGGGCATACCTGAAATGCACATTAAGAATATACTCATCGAAAATGCAGTGTTGCAGGCTGATGAAGGGATTGACATACAGGAAGCCAGTGATATTACCCTTAATAATATTACCATCATATCAAAAAATACGAATCCTGTTACCTATATTTTGAACAGCGATAACATTACTCTCGACAATTTAAAATATAAAGATGGGGCCGATGTGCTGGTACAGGTGCAGGGCGACAGAACAAAAAATATTTCTATTCTAAACACGGATGTTAGCAAAGCCAAACAAAAACTGGTTGCTGGTTTTGGTTCAACAGATGCTATAGTTAGCTGGGTAAAACAACCTGTTATAGAAGAGAAGAAACAAAAGATAAAGCCAAAGAAAATTAAATGAAGAAACTACTGATCATATCTTTACTGGTCGCAACTGCATTTTCTGCAGCTGCACAGCCTTATTCACAACAGCGTTGGTCTGCCCGGATGTCGCAGACTGCCATGAACCTCTGGCCCGATTCATTCAAACTAAAACCGGGTAATGCACGCTGGAGTTACGACCAGGGCGTGATACTAAAAGGTGTTGAAGGTGTTTGGAAATTATATGGCGAAGGAAAATATTTTAATTATATACAGCACAGCATGGATTTTTATGTGCAGGAAGATGGCAGTATAAAGGATTATAAGAAAGATGAGTTCAATATCGATCATACTAATAATGGCAAAGTGGTGATGATGTTGTACAACGTAACCGGTAAAGAGAAATATAAAAAAGCAATTGATAATATCCGCAGCCAGTTCAATGATCATCCCAGGACAAAGGAAGGCGGATTTTGGCATAAGAAAATTTATCCCTGGCAGGTTTGGCTGGATGGTTTGTATATGGGACAGCCATTCTATGCAGAATATGCAAAGCTTGCAAAGCAGGATTCCGTGTTTGATGATATTGCACGTCAGTTCATCAATATTGAGCGCCACACACGTGATGCAAAAACAGGTTTACTCTATCATGGCTGGGATGAAAGCAAGGAACAACAATGGGCCAACAAGCAAACAGGTACTTCACCACATTTTTGGGGAAGGGCATTGGGTTGGTATGGCATGGCTATGGTTGATGTGCTTGATCATTTTCTCGCCAATCACCCGGGAAGGGATTCTATCATTAAAATTTTAAATCGCTTTGCTACAGCAGTCACCAAAGTACAGGACGCAAGATCCGGCTTATGGTATGATATTGTAAACATGCCAATCAATCCAAAAAATTATAAGGAAGCATCTGTATCCTGTATGCTGGTGTACACATTGGCCAAGGCAGTTCGTAATGGTTATATTCCTGCATCTTTTTTAAAGAATGCACAAAAGGGATATGCCGGTATCATCAAAGAATTTATTGAGGTTGATGCAAACGGGCAAACCAATTTAAAAGGCACAGTAAGTGTTTCAGGCCTTGGCGGCAAACCTTACCGGGATGGTAGTTTTGATTATTACATGAGCGAGCCTGTTGTGGTTAACGATCCTAAAGGTATGGGCGCATTTATCCAGGCCAGTGTTGAAATGGAAATGGCTTCCATGCCAAAGCCGGGTAAAGGAAAAAATGTGGTGATGGATAATTATTTCAATAACGAATGGCGAAAGAATGGCTTTGGGGTAAATATGCGGCGCCACTACACCTGGGATGATTATGAGAATGGCGGCTTTAGTTTGTTTGGAAATATCTGGCAGGCATATGGCGCAAAGCTCGGCGCACTGGATGTTGCACCAACAGCCGATAATTTAAAAAATGCTTCCGTGTATATCATCGTTGATCCTGATGGGTATAAAGACACAAAGAAACCCAATTACATGGATGAAAGATCAGCAACTGAAATTGCCAACTGGGTAAAACAGGGCGGCGTTTTATTATTGATGACCAATGACACTGCCAATTGCGACCTGGAACATTTTAATATACTGGCAGGAAAATTCGGTATTCATTTTTCTGATAAGGGCCGGAACATGGTTAAAAATAATGAGTTTGAGACCGGTGCTGTTTATAATAAAAATGCTAACCCGGTGTTTAAACAAACAAAAAAAATGTACCTGAAAGAGATCAGTGTGATCGATGTAAAAACACCGGCAACATCCGTGATCAGCCAGGATGGTGATGTGATCTTTGCGATGGCTAAATATGGCAAGGGTACTGTTTTTGCGGTTGGGGATCCCTGGATCTACAACGAATACCTGGATGGAAGAAAGATACCTGCTGAATATGAAAATTTTACAGCAGCGGGTGAATTGGTACAATGGTTATTAAAGCAGGCAACCACCTCCGTTAAAACTCCGGTGGTTAAACAAAAAAAATAATGAGTAGACTTAAAAAAATATTACTAACAACAGTTGCAATATTTGCTGCCTGGGCTAACGGGTTTGCCCAAAAGGATATTGTTGTTGCGCATGATGGCAGCGGCAATTTCAAAACCATACAGGAAGCGATCAATAGTTTACCGGCTGATGCAACTTCACAACGTATCATACTTATAAAGCCGGGAACGTACAATGAGAAATTATTCATTGATAAAAACTTCATCACTTTAAAAGGAGAGAATCCAGAAAAAACGGTGATCAGTATTGCTGAGGCAAGAGAAGAATGGCGCTGTGACAACCCCGATGATTACGGAACAGCAACCATCAATTTAAAAGGAAATGATATCACACTTCAGAATTTGTCTTTTATAAACAGCTACGGAAGAGACAATAAAAAAGATAAGGTCATTGCCTGTACAAATGACAGCAATAAAACAAAGACCATCAGGCCGAATGTACACCAGATGGCACTGCGGTCATTTGCAACAACAAGGTTGATCGTTATCAACTGCATCTTCAGGGCCTATGGTGGAGATACGGTAAGTCCGTGGAATGCAGAAGATGGCATGTTCTATTTTAAGGACTGCATTATGGAAGGGGGCGTAGATTTTTATTGCCCGCGGGGATGGGCACTTGCCGAGAACTGTACTTTTATCTGCCGCAACAATAATGCAGGCATCTGGCACGATGGAAGCAAATACGAGAGTTCAAAGACCGTTCTCCTGAACTGTAAGTTTGAAGGGGATGATAATTTTAAATTAGGCCGTTACCACCGCGATGCACAATTCTATTTACTCAATTGCAGCTTCCCGGCAAATATGGCCGATGCTGATATTTATTTAGTGCCTACCACTAATACTATACTCTGGGGCAGAAGGGTGTACTATTATAATTGTAAAAAACAAGGTGGAGATTACACCTGGCATAAAAATAATTTACCTGCGGGCTTTAGCATTAATGATTTTAATGCGTCCTGGGTCTTTGATAATAAATGGAACCCGGCAAATGAATCAGAAAAAAAAGAAGCAACGCAAAATGAAACAGCAATGGTGCAGGCATCAGTTGATGCTGCAGTTGTTGGTAACGATGAAGTGTCTCAGGTAAAAACAGCAGCTACTGACCCGGTAGCCGAAAATATGTTGCTCTATCAACGCAGCAACGGTGGTTGGCCAAAACATTTTCCGAAAGATAAAAATGTAGATTATAAAAGGGAGCTTACTCCTGATGAAAAGACGGAGTTACGATCAGGTTATGCCGAAGGCAAAGATGCGACCATTGATAATTCTGCAACCACAAAGGAGATCAGGTACCTGGCCACAGCTTATAAACAAACAAAAAATGAGAACTATTTGACCGCAGCCCAAAAAGGCATTGATTATTTATTGAAGGCACAATACTCCAATGGCGGCTGGCCGCAGTTTTATCCTGATTTCAGCAATTACCGTAGCCAGGTTACGTATAATGACAATGCCATGGTGAACGTGCTGAATGTGCTTTATGATGTAGTGTATAAGAAAAATGACCTGGATGTAATTGATGCTGCTACAGCAGATAGATGTGTTGATGCGATTGTAAAAGGAGTACAATGTATTTTAAAAACACAATTGAAACAGAAAGGGAAATTAACAGCCTGGTGCGCCCAATACAATGCAACCACCTTACAGCCCCAAATGGCCAGGAAATTTGAACTTGTTTCTTTAAGCGGCAGCGAATCGGTAGGCATAGTCAGGTTCTTAATGCGTATTGAAAAACCTTCGGCCGCTATCATAGCCTCAATTAAGGCCGCAGTTGAGTGGTTTGAAAAAGTAAAGATCTCCGGTTACAAATATGTAGATATTGCAGCTCCTGCAGAAAAAAGTGCTAAGGACAGGGTATTGGTTCCGGACAACAACAGCGTGGTTTGGGCAAGATTTTATGATATGGATACCAATGAACCTTTTTTTGCCGGCCGGGACAGCCAGAAACACAAGTCAATTGCAGAAGTGGAGAATGAAAGAAGGATAGGTTATGCCTGGTACGGTACATGGCCTTTACGATTATTGAAAACAGAATACCCCGAATGGAGATCCAAATGGGCGATAGAAAATTAAAATATTGAATTACTTTATTAATGGTTGTATATGTTACTATCAAAATATAACTTAAAAAATATACAGGCTGAAAAAGCACTGTTGCCTGACCAGGCCCTGTTTGAATTACCTGAAAAGGTTTTGCAATTTGGTACCGGTGTACTGCTGCGTGGGCTGCCTGATTATTTTATTGACAAAGCCAATAAGCAGGGCATATTCAATGGCAGAATTGTTGTTGTAAAATCTACCGATGGGGGAGGCGCTGATGCTTTTGAAAAACAGGATGGATTGTATACGATTTGTGTACGTGGCATTGCAGACGGAAAGAAGCAGGAAGAGAATATTGTCTGCTCATCCATCAGCAGGGTACTTTCTGCCAAAAATGAATGGAACAAAATTTTAGAATGTGCACACAACCCGCAATTAAAAATAATTATTTCCAACACCACTGAGGTGGGTATAGAACTGGTACAGGATGATATCAAACGTTATCCGCCTGTTTCATTTCCGGGTAAGTTACTGGCTTTTTTGTATGAAAGGTTCAAAGCTTTTGCAGGCAGCAAACAATCCGGTATGGTGATCGTTCCAACCGAACTGATCCTCGACAATGGAAAAAAACTGGAATCCATCGTAACTGAGCTGGCCTACCTGAATGGACTGGAAGAATCATTTATCGACTGGCTGGAAAATTCAAATTCATTTTGTAATTCACTGGTCGACCGCATCGTTCCCGGTAAACCTGATAAAACCCAGAAAGGCATCATTGAAAATGAAATGGGATATGCTGATGACCTGATGTTGATGACTGAAGTGTACCGGCTTTGGGCCATTGAAGGCAACCGTGAAATTGCAGAGGTACTTTCATTTGCAGGGGCAGATAAAGGCGTGGTGATCACAGAGAATATCAATTTATTCCGTGAGCTGAAATTAAGAATGCTGAATGGAACACATACTTTAAGTTGTGGGGTTGCTTTTTTATCAGGATTAGCAACCGTAAAGGATGCTATGGATGATGAACAGATGGAGCAGTATATAACAAAGCTCATGCAAGATGAGATCGCAGTTGCCATTCCTTATAAAACAACGTCCGAACAGACAACTGAATTTTCGGTAAATTGCCTCGACAGGTTTCGCAATCCTTTTATTGAGCACCAGTGGCTGAGTATTACAGCACAGTATTCTTCCAAAATGAAAATGAGGGTGGTACCGGTTTTGTTGCAGTACTATTCTTTGTATAATACAGTTCCGGAAAATATAGCCATCGGCTTTGCGGCGTATATTTATTTTATGAGGTCGGTAAAAGAAGAAGACGGAAAATATTATGGCAGGGTAAATGGAGATCATTACCAGGTTAATGATGCCAAAGCATTTTATTTTTATGAGAAATGGCAAAGCATCCAGCCTTCTCTAATAGCGGTTTCGGTTTTAAGAGATACCGCTTTATGGGGATATGACCTGGCGGCGTTGCCGGGTTTCACCGATGCGGTACAGGAAAAATTAAACGAAATTGAAGAAACAGGAATGGCTTCCGTGATCGATCCGTTGCATTCCAAAAAAAGTATTGCATAAATGAAGCAAAAACTGGTAAAGGTTCATCCTGCTGATAATGTGCTCGTGGCTTTGACGAATTTGTCGGGCGGTGAACAGGTAAGCTATAATGGTGAATCATTTATTTTACAGGACGATATTCCTGCGAAGCATAAATTTGTTACTACTGATCTTAATGCAGGTGATGTTGTTGTGATGTACGGCGTGATGGTTGGTAAGGCTCAATCCCATATTGCAAAGGGCGGAATTATTTCCACTGCCAATTTAAAACATGCAGCTGAGCCCTTTGTTTACCGTAAAACAGGTTTTACCTGGACTGCACCTGATGTTTCCAAATTCAATAACAGAACATTTAGTGGTTATCACCGCAGCAATGGCGAAGTTGGTACTGCCAATTACTGGTTGTTCATACCAACTGTGTTTTGTGAGAACCGCAACCTGGATGTGATACGGGAAGCATTACACAATGAATTGGGTTATGCGGTAACAGATAAGTATAAGAGATATACCAAAACTCTTGTTGAAGCATTTGAAAAAGGAGAAGCACTTCCTTCAGCAGAGTCTTTCGCTCCCCCTCCCCGGGAGGGGGTTGGGGGGAGGCTTTTTAAAAATGTGGATGGCATAAAATTCCTAAATCACCAGGGCGGTTGTGGAGGTATCAGGCAGGATGCAGCCGTGTTAAGTAAATTGCTGGCGGCTTATGCCAATCACCCCAATGTTGGCGGTGTTACGGTTTTAAGTTTGGGTTGCCAGAATTTGCAGGTGCAGGATCTTGTACATGATCTAAAGGAACTCAATCCAAACTTTGATAAACCACTCTACATTTTTGAACAGCAGCAATCACAAAGCGAAGAGCAGTTGATCGCCGAATCGATACAAAAAACATTTACAGGTTTAATTGAAATTAATAAAGCAGAAAGAAAACCTGCTCCCCTCAGTAAATTAACCATTGGCGTTAAATGTGGCGGCAGCGATGGCTTCAGTGGTATATCAGCAAATCCTGCTGTGGGTTATTGCAGCGACCTGGTGGTTGCCTTGGGCGGAAAAATATTATTGGCTGAATTTCCTGAACTCTGTGGAGTAGAGCAGAATTTGATCGACCGTACAAAAGATGAAGCAGCAGCAAAAAAATTCATCAGCCTCATGACCAACTATAATGAATCGGCATTAAGTGTGGGTTCGGGTTTTCACATGAACCCATCTCCCGGAAATATCAAGGATGGATTAATTACCGATGCGATTAAAAGTGCAGGCGCTGCAAAAAAAGGCGGTACATCACCTGTGGTAGATGTATTGGATTATACCGAGCCTGCCACAAAGCCCGGGTTGAATTTGGTTTGTACACCGGGTAATGATGTAGAAGCCACAACCGGTAAAGCAGCCAGCGGCGCAACGTTGATCTTGTTTACAACAGGATTGGGAACTCCAACGGGTAATCCTGTTTGTCCAACCATTAAAGTTTCAACCAACAGCAACCTTACCAAAAGAATGAATGATATTATTGACATTGATTGCGGGCCGGTTATTGAAGGAGATAAAACCATAGAACAAATGGGAGAGGATATCCTGGAATACTGTATAAAAGCTGCCAGCGGCGAAGTGATTCCTAAAGCTGTGTTGCTTAACCAGGATGATTTTATTCCGTGGAAGAGGGGGGTATCGCTGTAAAAGCCCCTCCGCCCCCTGAAGGGGGAACTGATCATGGAGAAGATGAAAGCGGAGATGTTTGCGAAGTAATGCGACTTTGTTGCTTGATGAATAAAGTGATATTGTCGATTTGTAAAAAACTATTGTTTAACTATTAAATAAATGCCCGAAGCCTCTCCCGATCAATATCGGGAGAACGAGGGTGAGGTATGAAAAAATTCCTTGACGAAAATTTTTTATTGCAGAACAAGACAGCTCAACAACTTTACAATGAGTTTGCCAAACCCATGCCCATTATTGATTATCACAATCACTTGCCTCCCGAGCAGATAGCAAATGATATCAATTTTGAGAACCTTACCCAGGTGTGGCTGTATGGCGATCATTATAAATGGAGGGCCATGCGAACCAATGGTATCCCTGAAAAATATTGTACCGGCAGCGCTACAGACCAGGAGAAGTTTGAGAAATGGGCCGACACGGTTCCATATACCATGCGTAACCCGTTGTACCACTGGACACATCTTGAACTACAGCGTTATTTTAATATAGATACGATACTGAATGCAGGTACTGCCAAGCAGATCTATGACGAAGCATCTGCCAAATTACAAACTGCTGAATACTCCGTTCGTAATTTATTGCGAAAAATGAATGTAAAGGTATTGTGCACTACGGATGATCCGACAGATTCACTGGAACATCATTTGAAAATTAAGGCCGACGCATTTGAAATAAAAATATTACCGGCCTATCGTCCTGATAAGGCAATGAATGTAGATGATGCTGCGGCTTTTAATAGCTATGTAGCAAAAGTTGAAGAAGTGTCCGGCATGGCTGTTTCATCTTATGCTGATTATTTAAAAACTTTAAAAGCGAGGCATGATTTTTTTGCAACGGTTGGTTGTAAGGTTTCGGATCACGGGCTTGAACAGATCTATGCAGAAGATTATACCGCTGCAGAGATCAGCAACATCTTCGACAGGATCAGATCAGGAAAAGAATTAACCCACGCCGAAAACCTGAAATTTAAATCTGCCATGCTGATCGAATTTGCAAAATGGGATCATGAAAAAGGATGGGTACAGCAATACCACCTGGGGGCTTTACGCAATAACAATGCCCGTATGCTACAACAATTGGGCGCCGATACAGGCTGGGATTCCATCGGCGATTTTTCGCAGGGCAAAGCATTGGCAAAATTTTTAAATAAACTGGATGCAACTGACCAGTTGGCAAAAACAATTTTATATAATCTCAATCCCGCTGATAATGAACTGATGGCAACCATGATTGGTAATTTTAATGACGGATCGGTTGCAGGAAAGGTCCAGTTCGGTTCAGCCTGGTGGTTCCTCGATCAGAAGGACGGCATGGTAAAACAAATAAATGCTTTGTCGAACATGGGTTTACTAAGCAGGTTTGTTGGTATGCTTACTGATAGCAGGAGTTTTATGAGCTATCCACGACATGAATATTTCAGGCGCATATTATGTAACATGTTTGGCGAAGAAATTGAAAATGGTGAATTACCAAACGACATGCCACACGTTGGGCAGCTCATTGAAGACATCTGCTATAACAATGCAAATAACTATTTTAAATTTTGATGAATAAAGTTTTATGTTTTGGTGAATTACTTTTGCGGCTATCACCTTCGGCGGAAGGTGATTGGCTGCAACGGAACGAACTCCCTGCTTTTGTAGGTGGTGCGGAAGCTAATGTGGCAACGGCTTTAGCATTGTGGGATCTGCCGGTTGGTTATTGCACAGCCCTGCCGGATAATTTTTTATCAAAACAACTCGCAGGCTATCTCCACGAAAAAAATATTGATGTATCAGCAATCCACTACAGTGGTAACCGTGTTGGTATTTATTATTTACAACAGGGTACAGATGTAAAGAACAGCGGCGTGGTCTTCGACAGGGCAAATTCTTCTTTTGCACAATTAGAAAGGGGGATGATCAACTGGGAAAAAATTTTTGAGGGGATTAGCTGGTTTCATTTCAGCGCCATTGCAGCCTCATTAACCGCATCTGCGGCTGAAGTTTGCGAAGAAGCTTTGCAGTTTGCATCAGCAAAAGGGATTACCATTTCTGTTGACCTGAACTATCGCAATAAATTATGGCAGTATGGAAAACAACCGATTGACATCATGCCCGGCCTTGTTACATATTGTGATGTAGTGATGGGTAATATTTGGGCAGCCAATATGATGTTGGGCATTCCGATCAATGAAGTGTTGATAAAACCCGATTCACAAAATGCATACCTGGAACAGGTAACCGCAACGTCCAAAACTATTCAACAGCAGTTCTCAAAAGTTAAAACAGTAGCCAATACGTTTCGTTTTGACCGTAATGAGGGTATTCTGTATTATACTTCTTTGTTCACGGATGATTTATTTGTATCAGCAGAATACACTGCTGATAAAGTTGTAGATAAAGTTGGCAGCGGAGATTGTTTTATGGCGGGACTGATCTATGGTTTGAATAACGGTCATAGCCTACAACAAACACTCGACTTTGCAACTGCAGCTGCTTATAATAAATTATTTATTAAGGGAGATACAACCGATCAAACCGTTAACGAAATTACCGCAACAATAAAACATGGATAAGCAGAATAAGATCATACAACAAATCATTAAACAGGGGTTATTGCCGCTTTATTATCACCAGGATACTGCTGTAAGTATTGACCTGTTGAAAGCATTATATACTGCCGGGATACGCAGCGTTGAATACACCAACAGGGGAGAGGCGGCTTTGGCAAACTTTAAAGCCATGAAAAAGGTTTGTGAGACAGAGTTAAAAGACATGTACCTGGGTGTAGGTACCATTAAGAATGCAGCTATGGCACAGGCCTTTATTGATGCTGGTACTGACTATATCATTTGTCCGGGGCTTGTTGAACCTGTTGCAAAAGTGGCAGACAAGAACGATATGCTTTGGATACCCGGGTGCATGACACCTACGGAGATCATAGCAGCAGAAACACTTGGTGCAAAACTCGTAAAGCTTTTTCCCGGTAATATCATTGGTATGGCATTTATGTCTGCGGTAAAAGACCTGTTTCCAGGTCTGTTGTTCATGCCCACGGGTGGTGTAGATACAACCAAAGAAAATATAGAGGGCTGGTTCAATGCGGGTGTTTGTGCAGTAGGAATGGGTAGTAAACTGATCAGCAAAGAGGTAACGAAAAATAAAAAATACGACCTGCTTATTTCGGAAACGAAAAAAATAATGGACATCATTAACGATTGTAAAAAATAATTAAACCCAGCTATATGAACATGGAAAAAATTGGAAAATACCGGTGGACAATCTGTGGCTTGATATTTTTTGCTACTACGATCAACTATCTGGATAGAACGGTGATCAGTTTTTTAAAACCTTACCTGGCCAAAGCTTTTGATTGGACGCCTGTACAGGAAGTAGCTAACTATGCAGATATAGAAATGGCATTCAAATTATCATATGCTATAGGTTTTATTTTTGCCGGCCGTATCATTGATAAATTAGGAACCAAGATCGGTTATGCACTGGCTACCTGTTTGTGGAGTATTGCAGCAGTCTGTCATGCACTTGCAAAAGGAACATTAGGTTTTGGTATTGCCCGGGTTTTCCTGGGCCTTACAGAAGCAGGTAATTTTCCTGCAGCCATTAAAGCCACTGCTGAGTGGTTTCCCAAAAAGGAAAGGGCATTGGCCACCGGTATATTTAATTCCGGATCAAATATTGGTGCTATTGCAGTTCCGTTTCTTATTCCACCCATCGCCGAAAACTGGGGCTGGGAATGGGCTTTCATTCTCACAGGTATGATCGGGTTTATATGGCTCATCTTCTGGTTTATTTATTATGAAATACCTAATAAGCAAAAGCGTTTATCTGCAACTGAGTTGGCTTACATCACCAGTGATAAAGATGAAGATCATTCCATTGAAGAAATAATGAAACCAAAATATTCCTGGGGTAAATTATTAACCTTTAAACAGACATGGGCTTTTATTTTAGGTAAATTTCTTACTGATCCCATCTGGTGGTTCTATATTTTTTGGTTGCCCGATTTCTTAAGAAAAGAATATCACCTGGATAAATATGCCATCATATGGCCTGCAGCTACGCCCTTGATTATTGCCAGTTTGGGCAGTATACTGGGTGGTTATTTGCCTATGCGGCTGATCAATAAAGGCTGGCCTGTTTTTAAAGCCAGGAAAACCAGTATGCTGATCTATGCTTTTTGTGTAACGCCAATTGTATTTGCACAATACCTCGGTGGCATAAATATGTGGCTGGCTATAAGCGTAATTGGATTAGCAATGGCCGCACACCAGGCCTGGAGTGCAAATATCTTTACAACCGTATCAGATATGTTCCCTAAAAATTCAACAGCTTCTGTAACCGGTCTCGGCGGACTTGCAGGTGGAGTGGGAGGATTGTTACTCACACTGCTTGTTCAAAAAAGAATGTTTGTACATTATGAAAGCATTGGCCAGATAAATAAAGGATATTTCATTATGTTCCTGATTTGCGGTGGTGCTTATTTAACGGGTTGGCTTATTATGCATTACCTGGTGCCACGCATGAAGCAGGTGGAATAATTGTTAAGCATAGATCAACGCCTGAACTAACTAAATAAAAAAAAGGAAGATCATACCGGTGATCTTCCTTTTTAGTTTTTGCGGTCAACCAAAACCAACAAAAGCTTGCCTGAGTATTCTAATATTCCGGTAGATTAATTAACCGATAAATTATAAATATTTTTAGATGCGCCTATCTCTTCAACCGACATTCTCCTGTTGCCATTCAATTGCCTGAATTGTGAAGGCGTGAGGCCTGTTACTTTTTTAAACTGGAATGATAAATGAGCTACGCTACTGTAATTTAATTTCCATGCTATACCAGTCATGTTTAATTCGCCATACATCATCAATTCCTTAATGCGTTCGATCTTGTGCAGGATGATATATTTCTCAATGGTTATGCCCTGGTCTTCCGAAAATATACCAGCCAGGTAATTGTAATTAAAATCAAGGCGCTCACTCAATATATAAGAATACTTTGTACTTATCCTGTCATCTGTATAATGGATGAGTTCGATAATGATACTTTTGATCTTTTCAACGAGGATGGTGCGCCTGTCAACCATTAGTTCAAAACCATATTTATTTAATGAGTTGCCAAGTCTTTCACGCTGTATCATCGTCAGGTTTCCATTAACGTCAATTTCACCGAGTTCAATGGAGTTATAACGAATGCCAAGTTTATTTAATTCTTCCTTTACAAACATCTTACATGGCGTGCTTATCATGTGCTTTACAAATATTTTCATTGTCCTAGTTTTTATTGGTTCTTATAATTTATTGAAATTTGCTTCTTTAAGCTTAATATTTACAATATCATGCCAATTTTATGGTACAGTATGTTTATGCTTAATAAATACCTCTCTTAGCGGGTTCTCCACTATTTATACTTTATTATAAGTTGAATTGAAAATATTAATGTGGAACCAATTCTACAGGTTGAGGAACCTTTAACAGCTGTTTTACATGGGCTTAGCAAGGATATTAAAGTATTTGTTTATAATCCTGGTTACCATTTGCGGGAGAGAATACTGGCCAGGGCCTTAGACAGATCTTCGAAGCGGTTGGGTTTTTGTAAAAAGAAGACTGCACCCATCTCAATAGTGTCTACAACATCTTTTGTTTCGGTTGATGTTGAATAGATGATAACCGGGATATGCTGAATTGCTTCGGTCTTTTTTACTTCAGTAAGAAATTGCCTGCCATTCATAAGGGGCATATTCAGATCGAGGAATATGAAATCGGGAAGAACAGGCATGCCGGTTTTAAGTTTCTGCAATGCTTCCACCCCGTTAAAAGCAGTTATACACTGGCAAGATTCATCTAAACCTTCTAAAGCCTCGATAAATAGCTCCTGGTCATCCGGGTCGTCATCGACAATAAAATACAGGTTGCTTTTGTTCACAAGTTAGTTTTGGTTCTTTTGATAGTTGGTTTTAAAAGCTAAGCAAACTCAAAATATAAAATTTATTATAAAAAAAATCATTTATTTTTTTTCATTATGAATAGTATTAAGGTAACGTGTTGTGATATTAAGAACTATTGATTTTCAAAGATTCTGCTTTGCGGTTCTTTGCGTTTTTTCTTTGCAATCTTTGCGGTTTATACTTTTACTGCAAACCTGCCTGCCGGTAGGCAGGTACCGCAAGCTGTTCCACAAAAGCTAAGAAATGCTGCTGACTGAAGCCATTTCACCAGCACAAGATATTATTCAACTGATATAAAATCAAACAAAAAAAATTAGTCAGACATATCAAAAAATAAATGAAAAGATGTACCCTTCTCAAGTTGGGATTTAACATCGTAAGAAGCGTTATGTGATTGCAGGATATTTAAAGTTGAAGCTAAGCCAAGGCCCATTCCATTTTGCTTTGACGTAAAATAAGGTTCAAATACCTGTGACAGATTTTCTTCGCTGATACCGCAGCCATTATCTTCTATAGAAACAACGTATTGCGAATCTTTCTTTTTAACTGATACCGTCAATTTCCCTTCATTTACAGGCATGGCCTCAACGGCATTTATGATGATGTTAAGGAAAGCAATTTTTAATTTTTCATTATCCGCCATGATCCATGCCGGCTCGTTGTGAAAATCGCGGTGCAATTGTATATGCCGAAGCTTGATCCTGTCAATAGCAGCTTCAAGTGTTTCCTCCAGTATATCCTGCAATGATCTTTTTTCTACAGATACCGGGTCACGCCTTGCTGAATTAAGCAGTTCGGTAACGAGGTCGCCGATCCGTTTACTGTTCCTGTTGATTATCTCCAGGCAAACCTTTGATTCTGATCCTTCAACCAGTTCATTCAGCTGTTCGGCAGACAGCATGATATTGTTCAGGGGATTTCTCAATTCATGGGCCATCATCCTTACCAACCGCCCTGTCACATTTAATTTTTCTAAAAGGATGGTAACCTTTTCGGCTTTTTTTAAAGAGGTTATATCATGTATGATCCCCTGTATGTAAACAGCACCCGTGTTATCTTTTTCTCTTGAAAGCGTAAGTAAGCAATATTTCTTTTCACCCTTTTTTGTAAGTATGTTCACTTCTTTATCAGATAGGTCACCAGATTCTGCCAATTGTTGTCTTATGTCGGCTGCATCTTTTTTGGAAAGCAGCTCAGCAAGGCTTTTTGAAAGCAATTCTTCTCTTTCATATTCCAGTAATGCAAAGGAGGCATTATTTACTTCAGTAAAAAAAAGGTTCTCATCTGCAACAAATACCGTGTCTTTTGAACGTTCGAAAATATGACGGAATTTTGTTTCCTTTTCCCTGAGGGATTTCATCGAAGAGGCTCTTTCCAAAGAATACCTGATGCATCTTTCCAGTTTTTCAACACTTAATTCTCCTTTTACAAGGTAATCCACAGCGCCCGATTCCATGGCCATCAGGTCAAGTTTATGGTTGCCATTACCGGTGAGTAACACAAAGGGTTCTTCACAGTTCTTTGCAATAGATTCCTGTATCAGGTCTAAACCTGTTTTTGCACCTAAGCGATAGTCTATAAAATAGAGGTTATATTTGCCTTCACATATTTTCTCTTCTGCGTCACTGTATTTATAGCATGGGTCAATAATAAATTGCTGCCCTTCAATTTGCTCAATATACTGGCGGGTGATCATAAAGTCATCTTCATCATCATCTACGATCAATATTTTTATAGTAGCCTGTTTTATAACCGACATAGCATTATTTGTTTTCTGATTAGTTCCAATTATTGTACCGGAAGCGAAATAATAAAAGTGCTTCCATTATTTTCTTTGCTCAGGGCCGATATAAACCCATGATGATGTTCTACGATCTGCTTACACAAAGCCAGGCCAATGCCCGTTCCTTCGAATTCGTTATTACCATGCAGCCTGATAAACATATCAAATATCTGGTCTGCATATTTTTGATCAAACCCAATACCATTGTCCTCAACAAAGATCCTGCAATATTTTCCTTTAGCCGCTTTTGACAAACCATTCCCGGCTTCTGAAATCGTCTCCTGTTGCGCATAAATATTGATCACTGGATTTATATCTTTTCTCCTGTATTTTATGGCATTGCCTATCAAATTGGAAAAAAGGGGCGCCATAAGCCCGGCGTTCACCTCCAGCGAAGGAAGTTCTTTGACCTTGATTTCAGCTTTTTCTTCCTGTATGGTTGATTCCATCTCTGTTAATACATCCCTGACCAAAAAATTCAGGTCCGTTTTTACGAAAGCAGCTTTTTCGCTGGACACTTTTGAAAATGCAAGTATATCTTTTATTAATGCCTGCATGCGTTCAGCAGATTTTTGAATACGGCTAATGTAGCGGGTGGCATCCTCATCAAATATATCCTTGTATTTTGAAAACAGGAGGTCGGTAAAAGTGCGGATCTTGCGCAACGGTTCCTGCAGGTCATGCGATGACATAAATGCAAAACGATCCAGGTTCTTATTGGCGGATTCCAGGTGATCAATATTTTCCAGCAACTGCCTGTTCAGGTCTTTGGCTTTCAGTTCGGATATTTTTCGTTCTTTGATCTCATTCTCAAGGCTCTTATTAATGGCTATTAATTTCTGTTCATGGGCGATCAACTGGTGATTTTTTGTGTACAGTTCAATAAACACAGAGACCTTGGTACGAAGCAATTCAGGATTGATCGGTTTATAAATGTAATCAACAGCCCCCATACGATAGCCTTTAAAAATATTCTCCTCGCCATACGTATTGGCGGTTATGAAAACGATCGGTATATGTCTTAATTTATCCCGTTCATAGATCAGGGCCGCGGTCTCAAATCCATTCAGGTTGGGCATTTTTACATCCATCAATATAATGGCAAAATCAAATTCAGTCAATAATATTTTCAATGCCTGTCTTCCCGAACTGGCCTTTATCAATTCGTATCCATCGGGTTCAAGGATCGTTTCCATAGAGAGCAGATTGTCTTCCCGGTCATCAACTAATAGGATCTTTTTTTTCATTGCATTTATTTATAGAACCAAATACGCATCAGCGAAAGTAATTGGTCAATTTTAAGAGGTTTGGTTATGTAATCAGAAGCCCCCGCTTCAATACATTTCTGCCGGTCTCCCTTCATGGCCTTGGCCGTAACTGCAATAATGGGCAGGGTACTGTTCTTATGCTCCCGCCTTATTTTCTGGATCGTTTCATAACCATCCATTTCCGGCATCATGATATCCATCAATACCATCTCCACTTTCAACTCTTCATTATTGATCATTTCTATGGCTTCCTTACCACTTTCTGCTGTAATGGCATTGATGTTGAACCGCTCGAAAACGGTGGTGAGTGCAAAAAGATTTCTTACGTCATCATCCACTACCAGTATGTTCTTACCCGTCAGGATATCATTCTTGATCCGTATGCCTTCAATTACACGTTGCTTTTCAGGAGGTAGTTCCTTATGCTGCAGGTGAAGGTGTACAATGGTTTCTTCCAGTAAATTTTCGAGTGAATTAACCCCTTTCAGCAAAACAGTATTTGATGTGCGGTTAATATGGCTTAATTCATTTTTACTGAAATCCTTTGCTGAATAAACGATCACCGGCGTCAGTTTTTTCTTTGTCTCTTCTACCTTGGTAAGCAGGTCAGCACCTGAAATATCGGGTAATGTATAATCCAGTATAACACAATCAAATTCATTGTTGTTCAATTGCTGGATAGCTTTTTTACCTGTTGAAGCAATGCTGATATCAACATTGTCGAACTGGATCATTTTTGATATCTGCGAAGAATCAATTTCATTATCTTCTACTACCAGTATTTTCTTTGTAGCTTTTTTGCTGATAGAAATAATGTCCGCAAACAGTTCATTTAATAATGCATTGTCCAAAGGCTTTAATAAAAAATTCCTGGCGCCACGCTTCAAAGCAAGGCTCCTGTTCTCTTCTCCCGAAACCAGGTAGATCGGAATGTGGCGGTAATTCAGGTCATTCTTAAGCATGTCAAGCACTTTCCACCCACTGGTATCCGGCAACTTAACGTCGAGTGTTATGGCATCAGGCGTAAAGCGGTTGATAAAATCAAACACTTCAATATAACTGATAGCCACAATGGCTTTCATATTATTCTGGTGTGCTTTTTCTATCATGATCTTTCCAAACCGCAGGTCATCCTCAACGATCAGCAGTACATTATCGGATGGCACAATATTGGTTCTGTCATCGCCGGTATCATTGATCATCTCATTAACAATGTTCAGATTTTTGCTGTCATTAGATCCGCTGGTTGCCCGTATAGAATTCAGCAGTGAATCAATTTCGCCTTTATCTTCACCCAGGCTGAACTGCTGCAGTGCATTTAAATTATCTGATGTTTCTTTAGATACAACACCTGATACACTTTCAACAGGAAGGAATAAAGTAAATGTACTTCCATGCGACAGGTTGCTCTCCAGTTCAATACTGCCGCCTAACAATTCTGCAAGTCCGCGACTGATAGATAATCCCAAACCGGTACCCCCGTATTTACGGCTGGTAGAACCTTCCGCCTGCTGGAACGCTTCGAAGATAATATTCTGCTTTTCCTGCGGGATACCTATACCCGTATCGCTGATGGCAAAGGCCACAACTTTTTTGGCCGAATCCAGGCTGCTGTTGCTCTGCTTCCAGTTTTTATTGGCCTCGTATATCTTTAATTTTACTTCTCCTTTCTCTGTGAACTTGAAGGAATTTGACAGGAGGTTCTTCAGGATCTGGTTCAATCGCTGAAGGTCAGTATCCATAACAACGGGCAATTGAGGATCGGTTTCAATAGTGAACCGCAGGTGCTTGGCCTCTGACAGGGGTTTGAATGTTGTTTCCACAAATGATGCGATCTCTGAAAAACGAACAGGGGAGATGTTGGCTGAGATAAATCCAGATTCAATTTTAGAAAGATCAAGGATATCATTGATCAATTGAATAAGGTCATCACCACAAGAGTGGATCGTTTTTGCATAACGAACCTGTTTGTCATTAAGATTACCTTCTGCATTCTCATACAACTGCTGCGCAAGAATGAGCAAACTGTTGAGTGGTGTTCTTAACTCATGCGACATGTTTGCCAGGAACTCTGATTTGTATTTGGATGTAAGCTGCAACTGTTCTGCTTTTTCTTCCAGTGAACGACGTGCCTCTTCCACCTCTTTGTTCTTGTCTTCCACTTCGTTCTTTTGTTTTACCAGCAGCAGTGCTTTGTCCTGCAACTCATCATTGGTACGGCTCAACTCCTGTT
>JBDSGK010000175.1:0-20495 GCA_039919015.1 Ferruginibacter sp. | reverse complement strand
AAGTAGGTATTTCGTACTGTTCTTTTTTGCTGTATTTATTTTTATTGTCTTTATTAAACCGCTCCAGGTGTTCCTGTATCTTATGTGGCGGCGACATGATAAATGTACAATGTTCATCCCCCTTTGCGGTGCAGGTAACTTCCGCAGCGGTTAAGGCTATGCCAAAACTTTCTTCGCACCAGCCCGACGAATAACCCGCATTCATAATGCAAACCGGCGTGCTGGATTTTTTTCCTGCCCTTATCCAGGAATCGGCTTCAAAGGAATATGGATGATTGTAGATGAGGTAAAAATTTTCATCAGGACTTGGATTGCTTTCGGGTAATATATCCACAAAGGCCCAGCCCGAGTATGCAAAATGAATAGGGCCTGCAGATAATTTTGAAATAGGGTCAGTAAGATTCATTTTCACATGAAAATTCCTGGCATCGTTCATCCCGATCACATGTGCAATATCAAAAAGGAAGTTTTTACCAATACTCATGGCCTCCGCTTCACCCCGGTCTGCATACAGGCGTTGAATAGTTTCCAGGAAGTCGTTAGATAAAGCGGAAGCCCTTACCAGTACATAGCGTTGGTCATTTATCTCAATGGTTCCTTTAGATGGATCCATATTCAATGTTCTGAAATATTCATTAACCGTTTGCTCTGCAACATCAAAAAGTTCCTGCATTGGCTCAGGTACTTTTACGGAATTGCCTTTTGAAAGAGAGCTGAAATCCCGTCTAAGCATAGCATTTTCTTTTTCAAGATCGGCTATGTGTTTTAATAGGTCCGGAATATTTGTTGAGTTATCCATTGCTTAAAGTTAAGAACATCCGTTTAATATTCTATCCGTTAAGCCAAACAGCCCATTCATTAAACCACGCTTTATTTTGCCTGGGGCTGTAAGCATCTTTGTTCTATCAAACAAAACAAAAAACTAAAAAATAAAAAATGAAAAAGTTAATCGCAATTTTTGTCATATTGGTCCTGGGAATAACAATTAAAGTAAACGCCCAGGTACATGATATCAGTATTACCAAAGTCACTACCACTGGTGATGGGCAGGGTGATGTCATCTTATTTCTTCCAGGTTTAAAAGAAGGAACGAACAGGTTGATGGCTAAGGAACTCAAGGGCACATTAACATTCGTAAAGAATGGCAATACATTTTCGGATGTGATCTTTAAAGATGATGCAGGTAGATCAACCAGGCTTACACCAACCCGTGGCGGAAGCAATGGTGCACCCAAACCTGAGTGCAAAACAACATTGCCTGATGCATGTTTCAGCAGTCCCGATAAAAAGATAGGCATGTGCCTTTGTAAACCTGGTAATCTTACAAACGGAGGAGAGGAGACTTACACTGTAAAATTTTACCAAACTTATCTTGGAAGAACTGTGTCAAACTAAGCGCTGTCTCCATAAATATTTAAACATAAATAAACATACACTTAAACTTTTAAAAAAACGAAAATGAAAAAAGTAATTTCAATTGTAACATTTTTTGTTGTTGCATTCGCATTCAATGTATCTGCGCAGGACACAAAAGGCACCAACAACGGGGGTACAGCTCCGCTGAAGTATGAACTTAAAAACATAATGATATCTTCAGTGAAAATTAAAGAGGGCACTACTACAGTTCCGGTTCCTGATAACGGAGGTTCGATACAAATCACTAAACTTGGTAAAAACGTCAGGAGAGTTATTTACACAGATGCTGCGGGTAAGTCTACAAGGCTTGAGCCAACCAGTGGAACAGCAAACGGCTCTCCAAAACCAACTTGCAAATGCCCGATCCCTGATGCATGCTTTGGTACAGCAAATAAAAATATTGGTATGTGTATCTGCAAACCCTGCGATCTTTCAAACGGTGAAGAAACTTATACTATAGGATTGCTTTTACCGGCAGTTCAAAAAATAAGACAAGCTGCTGCACGCATGAAATAATAATAAGAAGAACATAAAAACTTTGCCCCTGATCTAACAGGGGCATTTTTTATTTTAAACCCAAACCTTCTTACGTTAATTCAAATGGCATATCCGTTAACCGGGCATTTTTTTCTTTTGTAGCTCACCGCATCTTTGTGATGAAATAAAACAAATAAAAAATAAAAGTAAAAGATCATGAAAAAAATTATTGTCGCATTTTCCCTGTTTGTATTTGCAATAACTGGTAATTCATTTGCCCAAACGGGCGGAGTACATGTTGCCGGAGGGGATATTAATTTCAGTGCAGGAAAAATTAAAGAAGGCGTGAACACGGTCACAAAAGTTGGCCAGGGTACTTTGACCTTTGTTAAGAAAGGAGAAACTTTTTCAGAAGTGATGTTTAAGGATGCTGGCGGGGCTTCCACCAGGCTGATCCCTACACCTGCCGGAACCGGCGGAGCACCAACCCCGGCGTGTAAAACAAAATTACCCGATGCATGTTTTGGTACTGCCAACAAAAGTATTGGTATGTGTATTTGCAGGCCAGGCAATATCAGTAAAGGAGTTGGGTATACTTTAACCTTTTACGGTTCCGGTATATATAAATGGTCAGCTACGTTTCAATAAGAATGCCCGATCAGAAGTTAAAGAATAAAAAAAATAAACAAAAAATAACAAAAATGAAAAAATTAATCACAGCATGCATGATCTTCATCTTTGCCATAACAGGAAAAGTTTCTGCCCAGGGCCAACAAGCATTACAGAACGGAGTGGCTACCATAATTCTTGACGCTGCATCATTGAAAGATGGCCAGAATTCGATGCTGATCAAGGAAGGGAAAGGCATATTACAATTCACAAAAAACGGCGACAGGTTCACCAACGTCAGTTTTAAAGATTCAGCTGGAGTAGTAAGGCGTCTTACACCGGTTCCGGCCGGAACACAGGGTGCACCAAAGCCCGAATGTAAATATCCATTACCGGATGCCTGCTTTGGAACAGCGGATAAGAATATCGGTCTCTGCATTTGTAAGCCCGGCGACATTTCAGGAGGTTATACCATTTCCTTTATAAGGAAACTACCTGGCCGACCCAAATATCCGAATATAGTTCTTAAGGGTTCCTGAATTTTCTTATATAGCGGGGGAATTTATACCCCACCAGGCTACCAGAAAATAACTACCGTAACGAGGCTGATCATTCAGCCTCTTTTTTTATACATATCTCTTCGTTAACCCAAACATGCTTTTCGTTAACTCTGTATATTTTTCTTTTGCAAGCCACCGCATCTTTGGTAAAACATTTTAATTATGAAAATCACGAATTTTATATGCGGCACTTTAAGCCTCATCATTATTACAACATCATTTTCCTGCAAGAAGGAAAGTTTACCGCTAAACTCAAACGCAAAGATTTTTAGCGTGACAAAATTTAAAACGAACCTGGAAAGCGGGATAATGAATTCTGCTGCAACTCAACCAAGAGGTTACTCCTTTGTGATCAATAAAGATGGGTCCTGGGTTGATACCACTTCTTTTGGTTCGGCTTCAACAAATGCTACCGGCGGAGGGTTTAATAAAATGCATGTGAACCAGGAGATAAATATCGCCAGTGTTACAAAAGCACTTACTGCAATAGCCGTTTTTCAATTGATCAAAACTATGGGCAATGGTATTACCACTAAGAGCAAGATCGGTGAATGGCTGCCAACTTACTGGAACGCAAAACAGGCCATTAAGGATATTACTTTTGAACAACTGATGACACATAGCTCGGGCCTTACAGAATCCAATACGGGTTACGATTCGTTAAAAGCAACCGTGGCAAGAGGTTTGGATAACCCTGCAAAACCATTTGATGTATATGCCAATATCAACTTTGCTTTGTTTCGTGCCATGATACCTTATATGAGAGACAAAGCCGGTGCCGCAGCAAAAGAAGCTTCTATGCTTCCGGGAAATGCAGCCGGGTTTGAAAACTGGTTATCACAGCAATACATAGATTATATGCAGGTAAAAGTGTTTACCCCCATTGGCCTGAATAATGTAACCTGTAACCCGGCTTTAAATTCTGCCCAGGCTTTTAGCGAACCCACTGGAGTGGGGCTGGCATCAGCTACACTTACCGATTGGACAAATACCTGTGCTGGTGGCGGTTATTTCATGTCGGTAATGGAAATGGCCCGTGTTATGGCTTACCTGTCTCACACTTATACTTTATTGGATAAAGACCAGCGTAAATTAATGGACGATAATTTTATGGGTTGGGATAATGAGGATTCGCCGATGACCGTAGCCGGCCAGGCTTATGGAAAGGATGGAGCCCTTTGGTGGGATAGCAATAATAGCGGAGTACAGGATAATGGCGATGCGGGTTTACAAACCTTTGTGATCAAATTTCCAAATGGCGTTGAATTGTCATTAGTGATCAATTCCATCCCGGGCAACTACAGGAGCATCAGCAATTTTGTTAAGAATGCCTATAACAATGCATGGGTTGAGCAGTAAATAAAGAAGTTCTAAAGGTTTCGATTCATATATGGAGGTCAACAGGAATATATCTTCTCTTTGATCTCCTTTTTATTTTCAGCATCTGCTTTCGTTAACCCAAAACATGGTTTGGTTAACTGCGTAATTTGTATAGCAGTTTGATATCGCATCTTTGAGCTGTCAAAAAACAAAAAAAATAATTAAAAATTAAAATCAAAATCAAAAACATGAAAAAGTTAATCGTAGTTCTCACAGTATGTGTATTTGCTGTAGCAGGTACAGTTTCGGCACAAAAAAGTCATGGTACCGGCGCTGGCACAGGTAAGGTTGTTTTCCAGGATATACATTTTATAATGTTACAAAATGGCCTGAACCACCTGACCTCAATAGGCGGTGTAGGGGGAAGTGTACAATTTGTAAAAAAGGCCAACAACTTTTCAGAAGTGATATATAAAGATGCGGCAGGTAATACTACCAGGCTTATACCGGCACGAGGTGTTGTAAAAGGTGCTCCAAAAACAGCGTGTAAATCTGATATGTTCTTTAACGACAACGTAAAAAATATCGGGCTTGTTATTTGCAAAAGCGACATACAGGATGGAGGGTTTCATATCACATTGGATCTGCCGGACGGCTCAACAAGTAAAGCCCAAAACCGCAGGGTAGAAGTTAAATTAACGAAGTAGATCAACCAGGCCAAGGATATAGCCCGGGCTCAACCCCGGGCTTTTTTATTTTACATCCGTTAATTCAAAAGCCTTATTCGTTAAGTGTGCCTTTCCGGGGCCCTGTTTTGTGCGCATTTTTACAGCAGCAAATTTTAAATGTAATTGTATGAAAAAGGGTTTACTGTTTTGGGTGTTTTTATTAACTGCTTTATCTTTTCTGCAGCAGGCACACGCACAAACTATTGCTGTATCGGTAAATGTAAAACCGCCCTACAGTTTACGCCCTGCAGATTATATCCAGCAGGGGAATAATGTAACGATCACCATGGTAAATCTGGGCTCGGTTCCGGTTATTGCCCAGGTTTTTACTTCGCTTGATGGCATAAATAACTCTGTTCAGATAAAGATCAAGCCAACATATATAGCTCCCGTGCCCTTACAGTTTGGTCCCGCAGAAACAAAGATCATGACATTGAACCAGCTTAGGGCCTATAACGGAAACCCCGGGTTTAATGATATTATTTTCCAGGGTTACGACAGTAAATTATATTTTGGAAACGGAAGCCTCCCCGAAGGCATGTATAAAGTTTGTGCCACTGTAGTAACCGGCGGAGCTGCCGGCGGCGGAACATTTTCGGGCTGTGGCATATTTATGTTACACGCTTACGATGCACCCATTATATTAAATCCTTCCAGGGGATCAACCATTAAGCCCCTGCAACCACAAAATGTATTCTTTAACTGGACACCCGCTGGCATTGCCGGCAAAACCAATTACAGTTTTAAACTGGTTGACCTTACAGAAACCCCGGTAAACAACCCCAATGATGCATTTCAGAATTATGTGCAGCCGTTCTTTCAACAAAACGGTATCATCATTAACAGCCTGGTGTATGATAACAGTAAATTAAGATTGAAAGAAGGGCATAAGTATGCTTTGCAGGTGATAGCTTACGATCCTTTAAAAAATCTTTTATATAAGAACAACGGGAAAAGCCCTGTTATTACTTTCTTATACAAGAAAGAACAAAGTTTGACTGACAATCCAGCAAAACAAAACATGGATGATGCACCCAAAGGCCCCTGTACCGGCACAACAACATGGAAAGGAAATTTAAACAGAGTTAATAAAGATGGGTTGCCCGACGGAACAACGCTTGGAATCGGGCATTTTATAATCCGCAATACGGTGTTCACAAAAATGAATGGTGGTTATGATGGAAGCGGAGATGTGCTTGTAAATTTCCTGAACACAAAATTAAAAGTTGAGTTTAAAAACATAAAAGTTAACAACGACAACCGTGTGTACGATGGCGTTGTTACCGCAAAAGTTGCCGGAAAAACTTCCATCAATGACGAAATGAGTAAACAAAGAACCGGAGTAATAGAAATGGTCGCCTATATAGATTCTTTAATGACTTATGTAGACATGGATTCCAGGTCAGTAAATAAACTACACCCAAACAATGCGGCCACAGACCTGCCTTTACATATTGATAAGCAAAATTATAAAATTGCTGTGGTAGGTTTCATGTTTGAACCGGGAGAAGCCTATATAAATTCAATATTAAATACGCCGTTGCCGCAGGGGAAAGGTAACAACCCATTGCTGCTTGCCGCAAAAGGCATTCCTGTTCATCCAAATGGTTATGGCGATGCAGGAGCAAAATTATTACTGGCAAAAGATATCAGTATCATGTTCACAGATAAAGGGGCTGTTGATTTTACCAGCGATGTTAATAAAACTTTTGCAGGTTTTGATTGCAGCGGCCTTAAACGCTTAACACTTAATGGCGAGGTTATCATAAACAAAAACTAAAAGCACAATTGTAAATCATGAAAAAGAAACTGCTGGTTGCCGCTTTATTATTTGCATACAATTTTACCATGGCACAAAGTTTTGATGTGGAAGCATTGGCTAAGGCAAAAAAAGTTGACTGGAGCGGTTCGGTTGGTGCAAACGCAAGTGTGTACAACGCCAGGGGAATTGCAAACAGGAGTAATCCTTTTACCTGGAGCTTTAATGCCAATGTGAATGTTCGTGTTTTAGAAGTGCTTGATCTCCCTTTTAGTTTAACAGTTGGAAAATACCAGACACAGTTTACAAAACCTTACCTGCAGTTTGGTATCAGTCCACGGTACAAATGGGCTACCCTGCATATGGGCCACAGTAACCTTAATTTTAATCCTTACACTTTATCGGGGCATAGTTTTTTGGGCGTTGGCGCAGAATTAAATCCAGGCAGGTTCAGGTTTGCGGCTATGTATGGCCGACTGAACAAAGCTGTTGAAGTAGATACTTTGGAAGGCAATACCCAAATACCCTCTTTTAAAAGAATGGGTTACGGGGCTAAGATCGGTTACGGAACATCAGAAAATTTTATTGACCTGATCTATTTTCACGCAAAGGATAATGCCAATTCAATCAGCACGTGGAAGGACCCGGAGATACAGCAATTCCTGGGGGATGCAAGTACACTAACGCCACAGGAAAACAATGTGGTTGGTACATCGGCCAGGCTCACTATTAAACAATTCAGTTTTAATGTTGATGCAGCCATCAGTTATTACAATAAGAATATGGCCGATTCCCAGGTCATGAAAGATAAAAAAGGACTCAATATTGCTCCAGATAAAAAAGTGCAATATGCAGGTAAAGCCGGTATTGGTTACCATTTCACCAGGATCTCTATAAAAGCCGATTATGAAAGGGTTATGCCGGAATTTGTTACGCTGGGTAGTTATTTCTTTACCACCGATATTGAAAACTTTACATTGTCTCCTTCGGGAACTTTTGACAGCAGTAAAGGCAGTTATAGTTTATCTGTGGGACTGCAAAAGAATAACCTGGATAAAACAAAAACGGAAACAACCAAGCGATTTATCGGAAGCGCTAATATTGTGTATAATCCAAGTGCAAAATGGGCGTTCAACTTGGTGTATAATAATTTTTCGTTAAGACAGGTGAGGGGAACAGAGCCCATCAATGATTCATCTATGCTAAGACAGGTAAACCAAACTTTTACTTTTACGCCTGGTTATTCCATTATTAAAGATTCTGTTGTTACACACAACCTGTCTGTTACCGCAAACTATAATGATGTGAACGACCGCAATATCATCACACGAGAGTTTACCAATATGAAAGCGACCATGTTCAGTTTCAACCATTCTTCATCTTTTATTAAAAGGAGCAATATCATCAGCAGTGGTTTAAATTTTAACCGCATCAAAACGGCAACTTCTACAAATACGCAATATGGAGCTTCAGTTGGCTATAACCAAAGTTTTTTTAAGCAGGCGCTGAGTGCGGCTGTTGGTGTCAACTATAATATGAGTTATGTTGATGCAGTACAGGACGGAAATATCATTACTGCAAATGCTACAGCCGGGTACCAGTTTAAAAAGAGGCATACGTTTTCTTTCAATGCTTCCCTGGTCAGGTCAAATTCAAAGCAGTTTGAAAGTTATACTGAATTAACAGGGTCCATTTCTTACCTGCTTCTTTTAAAATAATTAAGGATGATGAGAGCATGAGTCGGGATTAGAGATTAATGTCAACCGCTTCGATCGCTTTCTTTAACCGCTCGTCGTAATTACCACCGATATCAACCCAGGGCACATTTTGATTAATGAGAATATCTTTATAATGATGATAAAGTTTTTGCCGGCTTAGCAAGTCGGGGTATTCCCTTAGCTCATCCTTAATCCAGGGGATATCAACATTGCACAACAGGTACATGTCGTATTTTCTTTCCACGATCCGGTTCAGTATCCAGTGATGGCATTTATCAAAAACAAATTCGCACCAAACCTTCATTACGTACATGTTGGTGTCGATGAATACAAGCTGATCGTCCGCAGAACCCTGTGGGTTGACGGTTGTTCGTTGTTCATCAACAGCTAACTCTTCCAGGGCAACCTGGCCTTTGGCAATATCAAGCAGGTTTTCAAAACTATAATCAGTACCGTTTTGTAAAAGATATTCTCTTGCATATTCCTTTACCCAGGTAGTATGGTAATGCCCGGCAAGTTGCTCACACAAGCTGCTCTTACCTGTTGATTCGGGCCCAACGATGACGACCTTTTTAATCATTTCCTTTTTTGTAACGGTTCAGATCCAGTATAAAGCTAATAACAAAAAGGGTTAACATGGCAAAGCGTAGCCATTTTCTGAATGTATCATCGGTTGGCATACCGAAAATAATTGCAGTGAAAAGCACGATCAACCCTGCTTTGGCGATCAGCCACGTTTTTCTACTTCTCATTCCACATGGGTTTTGCCTTTAATACTTTTTTGTGCACCCCACAATTTGCATCATGTGCACCTGGCACATAACCTGCACTCATGATAAATTCATTTACTATTTCACCACCCGTAAACTTAAAAGTGGTTTTAAAAAGTTTTGTCCACGCTTCTCTTGTTTTGGGATGATGATGTGCCAGCCATGCTTTAAAAGAACCAAACTCCTTTTGCAGGGCAAGAATGGTTTTGGCATTTTCAATGGCGGCATTTATCTTAAGCCTGTTACGGATAATGCCGGCATCGTTCATCAGGCGTTCAAAATCCTTCTCTTTATACCCGGCTACTTTTTTTATACTGAAATTGTGATAGGCTTTTCTAAAACTCTCCTGCTTGTTGAGGATCGTGGTCCAGCTAAGCCCTGCCTGGTTTATTTCCAGTACCAGGCGGCAAAATAATTCGTTATCATCATCAATGGGAAAACCATATTGTGTATCATGATAAATTTTGTGAACTGATTGTTCACCTGGCTTTAGCGAACTGATGTAGGTACAGTAGCTCATGTTTGTTTGTTATTAGCTGAATTAAATTTCCTTTTCCATTCTATGTAACCCCACCAGGCCAACACTAAAAATAAAACATACATGAGTGTAAATAACATTAACCCCTTATAAAAATTAAGCGGGATTGCGATGATGTTTGAAAAGATCCAGGCGATCCAGTTCTCTATTTTTCTTTTTGCCATCCACCACATAGCAGTTACCGCAGATGCAGATACCAAAGAATCTAAAATTGGCGTATTGCTGTTAGTTAACTTAATTAAAACAACATAAATTACTCCCCAGAAAAAAAGAAAAAATCCAATGCCAAAACCTAATTCTTTTTTACTGCACCAGCTAATCGGGAAAGCATAATGTGTATCATCTTTTTTCTGTACCCAGTTATACCAGCCATATACACTCATAATAAAATAATATACATTCAACAATGAGTCTGCATATAAAGGAGGATTGGTTTGATAAAAATATACGTAAGCGGCTAAAACCACACCAATGATCCCGGTGGGGTATACCAAAACATTGTTCTTACGGGCATACCACACACTGGCTATTTGTGTAACTGTACTTACCCACTCCTGCCAATGTGTTTCCTTTATGTTGGCAATAAACTGTTGGTAAATTTCTGTAAAGTTCAAGCTTGGGTTTTTGCCAAAAATAGCCAATCACTCAAAACTTCAGCAGGAATATAGCTAAATAGTAAAATTTTGTTTATCTTTTAGGAACTAAACAGATCAATTATAGACTAAACTTTACAAACCCTACAATGAGAACCCTATATTTTTCTTTGATCCTCTTATTTGCATGTTCTTATACAGCCCACTCCCAAAACTTCAGTTTAGTTAAGGATATCAATACAATTCCGTCCACCAAGGGATCTAAACCATACCTGCGCACCAACATAGGAAATACTGTTTTTTTTATAGCGACAACATTAACCACCGGCGCTGAGCTTTGGAAAAGTGATGGCACCACAGCAGGTACAGTTTTAGTGAAAGATATATATGCCGGCACCGGAATTGGCCGTGTAGGTTCATTGGTTGTTTTAAACGGAACTTTATTTTTTACTGCTACAGACGGATTTAAAGGGTCGGAACTTTGGAAAAGCGATGGCACAACTGCCGGCACACTATTGGTTAAAGACATTAACCCGGGATCTTTGAGTAGTGAACCCCAGTTGATGACAGTAATGAACAACAATATGTTTTTTATGGCCACGGATGCCAATGGCCGTGAACTTTGGAAAAGTGATGGCACTGCAGCAGGAACCTTACTGGTTAAAGATATTAATGTCGGGACAGGTAGCAGCAACCCCTTTAACTTTATTAATATAAACGGAACTTTATTTTTTAATGCAGATGATGGAATTAACGGAAATGAACTATGGAGATCTGATGGCACAGCAACAGGCACTGTGCTGGTTAAAGATATAAAAGCCGGAACAGGCAATAGTAATATTGTTGAACTGGCCAATCTAAATGGCCAGGTGTTTTTTGCTGCAGATGATGGTGTAAATGGCATGGAGTTGTGGAAAAGCGATGGTACAACCGCAGGAACCGTACTTGTTAAGGATATATATGCGGGAGCAACCGGCGGCTTTCCTGATGATCTTACAGCATTTGGTAATACCATTTATTTTACTGCCCGTACTGCTGCCGAAGGCGCTGAACTTTGGAAGAGTGATGGCACTGCGGCAGGCACAACTATAATAAAAGATATTTATCCCGGCACAGCAGGCAGCAACCCGGCTTACCTCATAGAATTGAACGGGGCCATGTATTTCAGGGCATTTGACCCGGCGAATGGAGTGGAGCTGAGGAGAACAGATGGCACAGCAGCCGGTACTACATTGGTTAAAGATATTTATGGGGGATCAGGAAACGGGTCCCCTTCCAACGTAATTAAAATTAATTCAACGCTGTATTTTCTTGCTGTAAATTCCCAATATGGACAGGAATTGTGGAAGAGCGATGGTACTAATGCAGGAACGGTGTTCGTAAAAGATATTAATCCCGGATCGGGGAATAGCGCTCCTCAATATTTGACCAATGTTAACGGAACGCTTTACTTTAATGCAGATGACGGAACTCATGGCGAAGAATTATGGAAGAGCGATGGTACAGCCGCAGGAACAGTTTTAGTGAAAGATATTTATGCAGGGAATGACGGCATCAGTATCCAGAATTCGAAAGTTCAGATAAACGGAATTCTATATTTTACTGCAACAGACGAAACTCATGGAAAGGAGCTGTGGAAGACTGATGGAACGATAGCCGGGACAGTATTAGTAAAGGATATAAACCCGGAAACAAACAGCAGTTCGCCTACAACATTTATAGACTTTAACGGCACACTATACTTTAACGCCGATGATGGTGTGCACGGGGCAGAATTATGGAAAACCGATGGTACAGCGGCAGGAACAACAATGGTTATAGATATTATTAATGGACCAGGTTTTTATGGCACGGCTCCTATATTCGTAATGAACAATACACTATTTATGAGTGCATATGATACAACTCATGGCTGGGAGCTTTGGAAAACTGATGGCACTGCTGCCGGTACAGTATTGGTTAAAGATATATGGGCGGGAAATAGTGGCAGCTCCTTTGGGAATTTTATAATGCTTAACGGAACATTATTTTTTATTGCCAATGACGGCGTTCATGGCTATGAATTATGGAAAACTGATGGCACGACGGCCGGCACAGTATTAGAAAGAGACTTTTGGCCGGGACCAAATGGTGGGTTTCCGTACGGATTTGCAAAGAACGGCAACAGTTTAATTTTTGTTGCAAACGACGGGGTACATGGCCAGGAGTTATGGAAAACAGATGATTCCTTTGCCAATGCTGTATTGTTGAAGGATATTTGGCCGGGAACAGCAAGCAGCACGCCGCAGGAATTAACCCTTTATAATAACCAGGTAATCTTTAGAGCAATAGATCCTGTATATGGAAATGAATTATGGAAAAGCGATGGCACAGCCGCAGGAACTGTTTTGGTAAAAGACATTTATGTAAGTCCATATGCATTTGGGGCACCCGTTAATTTTACTGTACTTAGTGATAAACTTTATTTTACAGCCCGGGATTCTGCCCATGGCCACGAGCCCTGGGTAACTGATGGCACAACAGCCGGCACACAAATAATAAAAGATGTATGGACAGGTCCCAACGCTTCAATATATAGTTTTTACAATTCACCATCCTTTATAAAAATTGATAATAAAATTTATTTTACAGCCAACGATGGTGTACATGGCGAAGAGCTTTGGGTAATTGATGGAACTACCGGAGGTACAACTTTTTTCCAGGATATTGCACCGGGTACCGGGGGTTCGTTTCCTCATTCAGTAATTGGGGTTAATGGAGCTGTGTTTTTAGAAGCAGCCACAAATGAGTTTGCGGAAGAACTGTATGCGATGAATAACACACCACAGGCGCCAACAACTTTATTGGAATTTAACGGGCATCTTCAAAACAATGATGTATTGCTGGATTGGAAGACAACCAATGAAAATAACCTGGCCAGGTTTGCAGTAGAAAGAAGCATTGACGGTACCAACTATACTGAAATAGGAATTGTTGCTCCTCATAATATACCCGGTACCCACCAATATAATTTTACTGATCCTGGGGTAACAGCATTGGGCGAACCACACATTTATTACAGGCTTAAACTGGTGAATAATAATGGCGGAGGAACGTACTCAGGTATTGTAACAATAGAAATTGTTTTCAACTTTTCTTTGTCGATGCTTCCAAATCCTGTACATAACAAGGCTGATCTTATTCTGACAACAGAGAAAGCAAAAAAAGTACAGGTAAGAATATTAGACAATACAGGCAGGGAAATGTTCAAAGAAGATCGTACGCTTTTAACAGGAAGAAATGTCTTGCCAATTAATACAAGCAAACTTGCCGCAGGAAAATATTACCTGGAAATATCCGGTGATTCATTTAAAACAACAAAACCATTTGTAAAATATTAGGCACAAATTCAGCCGTACACAAAAACTTATTTTCGATAAAACCTAAAAGGCCGAAGATAACGGATTCCTTTGTTGGTTTGAAACCTGGTGCCTATTTGTGTCCACTGCCCGTTCCTGTCCGACTTCCAGACAATAAAATGTAAATGCGGGAAATAGGTATAACCTGTTTTTCCGCTTAACCCTATTACCTGTCCCTGTTTTACGGCGTCTCCTGGTTTAACGAAAACAGCATTTTGGCGCAAATGCCAGTAACCCGACCTTGTGCTGTCTTCATGCTGGATAATAATATAGTTGCCATGAGACCTGTATTTTACATTGGTCCCCCCCTTTTTTCCATCTGCTTTAATTCGCAAAACAACGCCGTCCCTTACCGCACAGATCTTGGAACCTTTTTTTAATTTAAAATCAAGTGCAGCCCTGTTCTTATGGGTGTACATACTAAAATAACCCTGCACTAATAAATGAGATCTGTTTTCCTGGTAGGGAAGCTGGTATACAAAACTGGTATCGTCTTTAATGATACCTTTTTGCAGGAGCTTCATTTCTTTACGTTGTGGATGATTACTTACAGCACAGCTCATTAAAAAACATATCGGGCAAAAAGCAAACAACAAAAAATACCTGTGGACTAATATTTTATTCATGCACACTTCTATAATATTTTGAGGGCCGTAAATAAATAATTCCTTGCTTAGTTAAAAACTTTGTAGCAATATCATTGCCATTTTTATCCTGCACCTGGAAATGCAGGTGCGGAAAAGCCGAATAACCGGTATTGCCGCTGTAGCCGATCAGCTGGCCTTTTTTCACCGGATCTCCCGCATTAATTAAAACCCCGTTTTGTTGCAAATGCCAGTACATAGCAACACTGCCATCTTCATGCCTGATGATGATATGGTTGCCGTCATTTAAATAATTATTATTGAGGCCGCCAATATCGCTGTCTTCTTTGATGGCAATTACTATACCATCCCTTGCCGCACATATCTTAGTTCCGGGTTTCATTTTAAAATCAAGGCTTAGTTCTTTGGTATGGCTCATTTTGCTGTTGTAGGCCTGTATCAATAAAAACTTACTGCCTTTTGCAAAAGGTAAATAATAAATGTAGCTGTTATCAGGTTTAACTTTACCCGATTTGAGATCCCTGATCTCCCTATCAGTTAATTGGGACCAGGCAGGAAATACCAAGGCTGATAATAGGAGGATCATACTAAACTTCATGGCTTTGATGTTTAAATGAAGATAATTTATTTAGGTTTTAAAAACAGGGTCAATAAAAAAAGCACTTCAAAATTTGAAGTGCTTCACTAATATTTAACAAATAAATTACTCCGACTCTGCCACTACCTCTTTTACTTCAGGTATCATGCGTTTCATCATGCCTTCTATACCGGCTTTTAAAGTGATCATACTTGAAGGGCAACCGCTGCAACTTCCCTGCATCATTAAATTTACTTTACCGTCTTCATAGCTTTTGAATTGAATAGCGCCGCCATCCATTTCAACAGCAGGCTTTACATAATTCTCCAGCAGTTCTTTGATACGCTTTACTACATCATCATCATCTGCACTAACCGTATTGCTGCTTTCAGATTTCATGGCAGCAACTTCTTCATCATTCACCACCACTTTTCCTTCTTCCAGGTATTCTTTTAAAAACTGTTTGATGGAAGGGATCACATCCTGCCAATCTTCAGTTTCGGGTGTTTTTGTAAGGGTAATAAAATTGCTTGCTATAAAAACTGCTTTTATAAAAGGGAAGGTAAACAGTTCCTGCGCCAAGGGCGATGGCTTTGCGCTTGCTTCATCTGCAAAGTCGATGCTCTTGCCCGGGTACAATAATTTGTTTGCCACAAACTTCATGGTTTCGGGGTTGGGCGTCATTTCGGTGTAGATACTTATTACCGGGTTTCCTGTCTTGATCATAAAACTGTATTTAAAAATTTCGATACAAAACTAACAAGAAATGTGCTGTTTTGGTTTGAAAAGGCTGTTAAAAGGGGAGATTTTTCGGAAATCGAAAAACCTCACCCCCCTTCCCTCTCCTAAAGGAGAAGGGCGGTACATTTAACATATCTACCCATGTTATCTTCCACTGCATCATTAAAACTTTATTCATCAATGAAGCAAGCTCTATTTGTTTCACAAAACATAATCATCGCTAATATCTTCTTCATTTCCTCCTTCTTTGGGGGAGATAGCGGGGGCTTTTATTCAACGATCCTCAGCTTAGCATAATTCAACATTATCTTCTTTTCACCATTCATGTCAAAATTAACTGTTGCAATTGGGTTGTGTGGAGAGCCTTCCATTTTCATTACTTCCCCAAAACCAAATTTCATATGTTCTACTTTATTGCCAACCTGCAGGTTACCGGTATCGCTGGGCTCAAAATTTTCTGAGGGGATGTGCTCTACTGTTTTATTTGTTGCAGGCTTTGTTGTAAAAACATCTGTTGTTTTTTTTGCAGGAGGTGCACCATATTGTTTTTCGGCACGCTGGGCTGCATTCCAACCTCCGCTGCCAAAATTCCTTTGCATCCTTTCCTTTGCACCGCCCTGGTTCCAGCCGCCACTATTAACAGCCGCACCGCCGGCATAGCTTTTATCAACATAGGTTTCCGAAATTTCTTCCAAAAAACGACTGGGGTCATTTTGCTGTAACTGTCCAAACCTGTACCGGGCATTGGCATAGCTCAGCCACAACCGGTGTTTGGCACGGGTGATGGCTACATAAAATAAGCGCCGCTCTTCTTCCAGTTCTTCTCTTGTATTTATACTCATGGCATTTGGAAAAAGTGTTTCTTCCAGTCCGCCCACAAAAACTACGGGAAACTCCAGGCCTTTGGCCGCATGTATCGTCATCAGTTTTACCACATCATCATTTCCTTTTTCGTCATCTGCATCGGTTAATAGAACGATCTGTTGTAAATAAGCTCCGAGGCCGGCCCCCCCACCCCCCAAGGGGGGATTTTCAGAGCCTGCTAAATCTGTGTTCCCCTCAATTATTTCACCATCTTCATTTATTATTCCAGTACGTAAAGGGTTATCAACAAACTCTTTTATGGAATTCAATAATTCCTGCACATTCTCATAACGGGCCAAACCTTCGGTGGTCTTGTCATTGAATAATTCTTTAACGATATTGGTGCTTTTTCCAACAATGATCGCCAGGTCATAAGCATTCTTTTTTTGCAGTTCACTCCGGAACATTTTGATCATCGTTACAAAATTGTCAATGCTTTCCAGGGTACCACTTTTATATCCGTACATAGCAGCATTGCTGATGATATCCCACATACTCAGGTTATTTTCATTGGCATACAGCACGGCTTTATCAACTGTTGTTTTACCAATACCCCGTGCGGGGAAATTGATGATGCGTTTTAAAGCTTCTTCATCTCTTGGATTTACAACCAAACGCAGGTAAGCAATAAAATCCTTTACTTCCTTGCGCTGGTAAAAACTCATGCCGCCATAAATACGATAGGCAATACCCATGCGGCGCAGGGATTCTTCAAAACTGCGGCTCTGCGCATTGGTGCGGTATAAAATGGCAAAATCTTTATTGTAATAATGATTGCGTAGCTTTTGTTCCTGTATGGTATCGGCCACCATTTTACCTTCGTCATTATCCGTCATGGTACGCACCAAAGCAATTTTTTCACCTTCCGCATTAACGGTAAATAATTTCTTTTCTATCTGGCCTTTATTGTTGCCGATCACTTCGTTGGCAACGTGTAAGATATTCTGTGTGCTGCGATAGTTCTGTTCCAACTTAACCACTTTTACTTCGTCATAGTCTTTTTGAAACTGTAAGATATTTTCGATAGTTGCGCCGCGGAAGCTGTAAATACTTTGTGCATCATCGCCCACCACACAAACATTTTCATGCATGGCGCCAAGCAGTTTTATGATCTCATACTGGGCCGTATTCGTATCCTGGTACTCATCAATCATGATGTATTTGAATTTGCGCTGGTACTTGCTTAATGACTCCGGGAAATTTTTAAGCAGGATGTACATCTTAAACAACAGGTCATCAAAATCCATGGCGCCGTTCTTGAAACAACGTTTTACATAAGCGTCATATATCTGTCCGATAGCGGGACGGTTACTCCTGGCGTCTTCCTGTTGCAAAGCCCAGTCGTTCATATATTCTGCCGAACCTATCAATGAATTTTTTGCAGCCGAGATGCGGTTGTAAACCACATTGGGTTTATAATGCTTATCATCTAATGCCAGTTCATTGATCACCGTTTTAACCACAGATTTGGCATCATCGGTATCGTAGATGGTAAAATTTGAGGGGTAACCCAGTTTGGGTGCTTCGGCCCTCAGAATGCGGGCAAACACACTGTGAAAAGTGCCGATGTATAAATTGCGGGCTTCGGTATTGCCGAGGATCCTTTCAACCCTTTCTTTCATTTCGGCCGCGGCCTTATTGGTAAAAGTGAGTGCCAGTATGTTAAAGCTGTCAATGTTATGTGCCGCCATCAAATGCGTGATGCGTGTAGTAAGTACTTTTGTTTTACCGCTGCCGGCCCCGGCAATGATCATGATGGGGCCGCTCACATGCATTACTGCCTCCCGTTGTGGTTCGTTCAATTCATCTAAATAACTCATGTGGCGAAGGTACGAAGAGAAGGTTTGGCGATGTTGGTTGTGCGCAAATATTTACCGTTGATATAAATTATCATTTTGTACACAAGCGTCAAATCTATCTTTAGATTGCCAAAGTATAGCCATTGCAGCACATCGAGTTTTTCCATATTGATCATTTTGAGCATGATTACCACCGGGTAAAGCCTGCCCCCGGGCTGGAGGGTTTTATTGATTTTTTTTGGGAGACAAAATTTGACGACCTGTTACAGCAATACCCCGAAGGGTTTTCAGATGCACTGTTCCCGAATATTGGTTATACCTACCTGATCAATTTAGGTACGCCGTTCGTCATGCAGGTGGGCGATAAAAAATTCAACATGAAAACGGATGGTTTTTTGCCACGCAATAAAGCCATTGAATGTTATCACCGGGAGGGAAATAAACTTTTTGGCATTAAATTTAAGATATCCCCGATCATTTATAAGACGAAGGTAAATTTTTCCGAGTACCGGGAATATATTTATCCCTTAAGTTACCTGATGGAACAGTCGGTAATAGACCAGGTAAAAAAAGCCGGATCATTTGAAGAAAGGATAGCTACCCTCAACAGCTATTTTCAATCGATCATAAAAATGTATTCAGGTTCCTGGGAAGCCATCAGGATCGTTTCTGAGATCCTGCAGCATTGCGACAATAATAATGATTTTACAACATCGGTAGAAGAGTTTGCCGCAAAATATAAGATCTCTGCAAGAACGCTGCACCGCTATTTCGAGACCAGTACCAGCCTAAGCAGTAAAAAAGCTTTGCAGATCTTGCGGATACGTAAGGCGGTAAAACATCTCGCTAATTCACCGGCCGATTTTAAGTATGATGTATATGGCTATTATGATTACAGCCATTTTTGCAAACACCTCAAAAAATTCTTAAAAAAAGATACGATCAATAACCTCAAGCCGCATTTACAATTGCTTCAGTCACGTAAAATGAATAAAGGCAATTAAAAATGAAGAATTAAAATTAAAAATGTAGAGCAATTTTTTGAACATGCTTTAATTCTTAATTCTCAATTCTTTATTTATTTATCCCCGGCTCTTTGTCTTTCTTCTTCTTGCAGCCTGCACTTTTGTATTTTCAAAACGATAAGTAAAGCTTATATTGGCAACCCTTCGTAACTGATTTACACCAAAAGCCAAAGCAGCGCTATGAGTGGGTTAATTAAGAACCATCACTGTCCGGATTTTACATTTAACAATGCAGTCAGGTCAATTAAAGAAATCTTATGGGGTTGTAACAATATTTATACAACAAGTCCCGTTTTTAATATTACCCATTATCTCCGCATTTTCAATATCCAAATCCAAAAGAAGTTCTATGAACTACCCAACCTCTATGACTGATGAGCAACTCATCCAGTTCTATCTTAACGGCGACCCTAATGCTATGGCCACGCTTGTAGAACTTTACAAAGACAGAATTTACAGATCTGTTTATAACATGACACAGGATAAACATGTATCTGAGGAAATTTTCCAGGACGTCTTTATCAAAATCATTAATAATATGATAGCGGGTAAACCTGCAGAAGAAGGTAATTTTTTGCAATGGGCCACACGCATTGCCCAAGGCTTGTGTATAGAATATTCCCGTAAGAACAAACTGGCGGCTATATTGAACGCAACTGAAGATAATGCTATTCATACTTCTGGTCCGGCTGTATTATCAAACTCAGGTTATCATGAAAGCCACGGAAGGATCAAGAGCCTGATCAATATGCTTCCTGATGCTCAGCGGGAAGTGATGGTGCTGAATCATTATGGCGACTTAAGTTTTAAAGAAATTGCTGAACTCATGAAGTGTAGTCTGAATACAGCTTTGGATAGTATGCGGGTTGGGTTGAATAGCCTGCGAAAAATGATGATGGAAAAAGAAATAGTATTGAGCTGACAGCAACAAATAGAAACATAACTACACTGGTTTTAAAACCATAACTACAAATTTTTCATACAGGTTAGGGATATTT
>JBDSGK010000174.1:0-8946 GCA_039919015.1 Ferruginibacter sp. | reverse complement strand
ATAATTGTCCCTCCTGCCCCAGGAAAAATGAAAATACTTTAGTAAATCCCTTATTGAAATTGCTGAACTGCTGCATATGCCTGTTCTCGTGAATGGTCAGGTTATCATCCAGCCTTAAACTACCGGTCGAAAAATTATTCTGTGGCGGTATCATATAAAATTCACTGATCACCGGGGCCAGCCTCACGTATGCATTGGGAATAGTTGTTTGATTTTGCAGAACGATACTCCATTTTTTTTGTTTTCCGCCAATCGTTTTAGCCGTTGAATCGCCCAATAATTTCATCACATTGGCGATCCTGTTGGCCTGGCTATCGAGCCCATTTGGAAAAATTACCCTGACCCGGTCTGTGTTAACCTGTTTCCATTTTAAAGATGCGGGATTACCACCAAAATTCTGGGCCATTGCGGAAAATACGGTTAACAAAAATAAAAAAGGCAGGATAATGAATTTCATCGTAATGTTTCACCTAAAGTTAGTAAAAACACGCAACTTGATAACAGGCAGCCACTGCTTACCGTAATTTTTTTTAGGTTTATAGCATAACCGGAAAACAAAATGCAAATACCAAAATAAGTTTTAGTATTTTGTGGCATAAAATTACCTCTCATGAAACTTTTTGTTGCCGGCTTACCCTATGACCTGGATGATGCTGAATTAATGGAAATATTTGAAAAATTTGGAACGGTCGTTACCGCAAGGGTAGCGATGGACAGGGATACTGGAAAAAGTAAAGGCTTTGGTTTTGTTGAAATGGAAAATGCTGCAGAAGGCAAAGATGCGATTGAGAACCTGAAAGATATTTCTTTGGGCAAAAAACCATTGATCGTAAAAGAAGCTGAAGAAAAATCAGGACCTCCGGGTGGTGGTGGGTTCAAACCGGGTGGCCAAAACCGTGGCGGATTTAATAATAACCGAAGGGGATACTAAACTTTACGAAATTCCTATACAATATTATTAACAGCAGCTGGACTGCTGTTTTTTATAAGCTTGATTAAAAGTTTAAGGAATATTCAATAATCAATATTCAACGCTCAATGTTCAAGTGGAGAAGACTTTAGGTTCGACTGTAAATTTTAATACGGAGCGAATAATTGAAAATTGATCATTGAACATTGAGTATTGAGCATTTGTTTTAGAGTCTAATAATTTCAAACTGACCCATTATCTTTTTATCGGCTGTTCTTCAAATTGAAAGCCCGCCACTCAGCTTCCAATATACCCATTTCAACCATGCTTAAAAACTCATTATTAAACCAAAGTATATCACGGGAAACACCTTCAATATTAAAACCGCTTTTAAGATAACAGTTTATAGCAGACTTGTTGTTTTCATAAACTCCCAGGGCTATGCGGTGGAGGCCAAGCTCTTCAAACCCGATCTGTAGAACAGCTTTCGTCATTTGCTGACAGTAACCTTTTTGTTGCGAACCTGGGCCAACCAATACCCTGCTTATCCTTGATGACCTGTTCTTCCAGCTTAGTCCACCTAAGGAAATATGGCCAACAACTTCACCAGTATCGGATTCAACTGCTTTATAAACAAAAGCATCTGACTTATTGAGAACATTGGTATTCTTAATATACCAATCCAGGCTTTTGGTGGTTAATGGAAATGTAAATAAAGAACCCGACCATTTGATCAATAGTTCTTCTGTATCTATCCAATTGATCAATTGTTGAAAATCGCTTTGGCCAAATGGTTCCAGTCTGATCATTAGTTGTGCTGCTTATATTAATGTGTACAGCGAATGTAAGACTAAATGAATAAGAACCTGTAGATAGCTATTTTAAATATGTATCAAACCAATCCACAAAAAATTGCTCTTCTACCTGCATATCTTTCCAGCCATGGCTGCCACCCTCTTTAATGATGAACTTATTGGGGACTTTTGCTGCTGCAAATTTTTCAATGATAGACTCTGATTGTTGTTTAGGCACAAGTACATCTCTATCACCATGAATGATGATTACAGGTGGATCATCGGAACTGACTGAATTTATTGGAGATATTTCTTTGGCAATAGCTAACCTTTTTTCGGTATCAATTATAGAAACATAAGTACCTGTGGTATCGTTCCATACTTTAAAATCAAATGCAGCAGCAACCTTGGCCATTACCAGACCGGCCTGGTTTATTTTCCCCGATGGATTTGGCCCGCCATAGTTTATAAAATCAGTAGGCGGAAAAAAAACAGCAGCAGCCTGTACCCTGCTGGATACTTTATCAACCGGGTCGGTGCTTTTTGTATTTAGGGTTTCATCGGCTGTGGCTACCATCAATGATAAATGCCCACCTGATGAGGCGCCGGTGATACCGATCTTATTTGCATCAATACTGTACTGGTTTGCGTTGTACCTTATAAAACGAACTGCTCTTTTAAGATCACTGATCTCTTCTGGAATTGTATAACGGGGTTGACTACCCACCATAACTGCAAACACGGTATAGCCATTCCCGATATAAATTTTTGACAATTCCGGCATTCTTGTTCTTGATCTTTCTGAAGAAACCCAATTGCCACTTACTACGCTTATGAGGGCTTTCCCATTTGGCTTTTGTTTTGGAGTAAGCACGGTCATGGTTAGCGCCATGCCGTCTTTACGGCCATAAATAACTTCTGATTGGGTATAACTAAGGCTATCCTGCGTTGCAGCACTTAAAGTAAAAGCAACAAGGATTGAAATAAAAAGATATCGCATAATGATTATTTTTTTCTGATCATTCAAACAATTCAGCCTGCGGATTGCCTGATACTTTGGGCTCCCATTGCATTTCAATGGATTTATTAAAATCTGCCAGTTTATTGCCCAAGGCCTTCCACCCCATCACTTCCACAACTTTTGTTATTTTAATTTTAGCCTTTCGTACCTGAGCACCCCTGCCGCTTTGCATGGCCAGGATGGGCTCTTCATCCGTAGTAACAGCTTCTACATAATTTCCATCTCCTTCTTTAATAAAGAAAAATTTATTGTGCAGGGTTGACGTTTCAATTTTAAACCGCTTAACACTGTACTGCACTTTTTCTTTATCAAAATAAACAGCTGTTATTATCTTCTCCGCATTAAATTTCTCGATCAACAAAACTTTTTCAGTTTCAAAACGCTGGGTTAATTCCTGGTCGGTTATTTCGTAGTTACCATCATTGTATATCACAAGCAACCTGTCTTCTGCCTCAAACTTACCCAGGTACTCCCCTTTCTCATCGGTATTCAACCTGCCGAATTTATTATCGAACCAGAGTTTTTTGGCATCCAGGGTTGAATTACCGGCTTCCTTGAATTTAACCGACTTGATCGGGTACTTGGTTACCTGGTTACCGATACTTCCCCTCCCCTTGATATCCTGTTCTTCAAAATAAAAATCGAATTCTTTATTTCTGGCACTGCAATTGGGACTTAAAATGATCTTCACAACTTCAGCCTCTCCATTGGCGTTAGCTGTAAAATAATGAACCCGGCTTTTATCGGTTCCTTTTGTGAGATCGTATTCCTTATCTCTTGTTATGGCCGTTACATTAAATCTTTTTGCAAAACTTATGCCCGTTTTCCCGTCCACATATATCATGTTGTACGTGGTGCGTTCATCATTCTTCATGAATACGGCCACGTGCAGGATGTCTTTCCCTATAAATACTTTATCAGAAACCTTTACCACTTTCATGATGCCGCCCTTGGTAAAAGCGATGATATCATCCAGGTCGGAAACTTCGGCCACCAGTTCATCTTTCTTTAAGCCCGTACCAATAAACCCATCTGCAAAATTTGCATAGATCTTAATATTGGCAATGGCTACCGTTTTAGCTTCAATGGTATCAAACTGTTTGATCTCTGTTTTACGTTCACGCCCCTTGCCATATTTCTTTAACAGGTTCTCATAATAAGCAACTGCATAGTCTGTAAGGTTTGACAGGTCATGCTTTACCTGTTTGATATCAGCTTCCAGCCCCCTGATCTGGTCATTCAACTCATCAATGTCCATTTTATAGATACGACGAACGGGTTTTTCAGTAAGCTTGATGATATCTTCACGTGTAATAGCTCTTTTTAATAATTTTTTGAATGGTATGAAAGCTTTGTCGATCCCTTCCAGTACTTTATCCCAGGTCTCATGTTTCTTCTCTAACTCCTTGTAAATTTTTTCTTCAAAGAATATTTTCTCTAAAGATGTATAGTGCCATTTTTCCTGCAGCTCAGCCAGTTTTATTTCAAGCTCTCTTTGTAAAAGGTCTTTTGTATTGTCTGTGGCCGTCTTTAATAGCTCACTGACCTTTAAGAACTGCGGTTTGTTCTTTACAATAACACAGGTATTGGGCGAAATGCTCACTTCGCAATCAGTAAATGCATACAGGGCATCAGTGGTGATATCGGGTGAAATGCCCGGTGCCAGTTCTATAATGATCTCTACATCAGCAGCCGTATGATCTGTTACTTTTTTTACTTTTATTTTGCCCTGGTCATTTGCTTTTACAATGCTTTCCATCAACTGCGTTGTGGTAACACCATAGGGAACACTTTTTATTACAAGCGTTTTTTTATCCTGCTCCTCAATGATCGCCCTCACCCTGATCTTACCACCACGAACACCTTCATTATAATTACTGGCATCCATGGTACCGCCTGTTTGAAAATCGGGCAGTATCTCAAATCTTTTTCCCCGTAAATATTTTATAGAAGCATCAATGAGTTCGCAAAAATTATGTGGAAGTATTTTTGTTGCCAGCCCAACCGCAATACCCTCGGCTCCCTGTGCAAGCAGCAAAGGAAATTTCATGGGTAAGGTTACGGGTTCGTTCTTACGGCCATCATAACTTAAAGCCCAATCCGTTGTTTTGGCATTGAATGCAACTTCCAAAGCAAATTTGCTCAGCCTGGCTTCAATATATCTTGCTGCAGCGGCTTCATCACCGGTACGTACATCACCCCAGTTACCCTGCGTTTCAATCAACAGGTCTTTTTGTCCCAGGTTCACCAATGCATCACCAATAGATGCATCACCATGCGGGTGATACTGCATACTTTGCCCGATGATATTGGCTACTTTATTGAACCTGCCATCATCCATTTCTTTCATGGCGTGTAAAATCCTGCGCTGTACAGGTTTTAAACCATCTTCAATGGCAGGCACAGCCCTTTCCAGTATCACATAACTGGCATAATCCAGGAACCAGGTTTTATACTGTCCCCCAATACCGTTGTCGGTGTGCTCGTATTCTTCTTTTGGTTTTTTGCTGTTAGCCATCATCTTAGCCCCATCGGGGCGCTATATTAATAGATATTGTTTTGTTTATTTTTTGCAGCCCCATAGGGGCGATATGTTAATTCAAACATCAATCATAAAACTCGAACAAATATCTTTCATCGTATTCAATTTCGAATTTTTGTAAAAACGCTATGTATTCATCTTTAAATGTTTTCTGCTTATGATGTTGTGGTTGGTTTAAAATATAATCAACCACATTTAATGATTGGGATTTAGAATAAGAAAAAGCCCCAAATCCAGATTGCCAGGAAAAATCATGGACAAATCCTTTTTCTTTTACAAATGAAGAAGAATTTGCTTTAATATCCCGAACCAAATCAGAAATGGCAATATCTGGTTTAATGCTTACCAAAATATGGGTATGATCAGGCATACAATAAATGGCGTATAATTTTTGTTTCTTTTCTGCAATAATTCCCGCAATATACTTTTGCAATTCTTCCCTGAAATCTTCTTTAATAGATGCCCGCCTCCCTTTTACAGCAAATACAATCTGAATGTATAATTGCGAATATGTATTTGGCATACAACGATGATATTTATTTTATATTAAAATCAACATATCGCCCCTACGGGGCTTTGAACAAAATTCATTTTCTTTCTACTTACATGCTGCCCCTATGAGGCTTTTTGCTTGATCTCAAATTCTTTCATCTTTCCAACCGTTCCCTGCACATCAAACATATCCTGTGCGATCATCAATTTTAAACGCCACAATAAATAAGCATCCCCGGTTGTATGTTTGGCTTTGGTTAAATGAGTATGAATGATCTTTGAGGCTTTCTGCCAATCGCCCGTTACCAGTTTTTTTAATTCCGCATCATAAAAATCATCATCTTCCTGTACTAATTTTTTTCCACCTTCCAGCAAACGGACGCCTTTGTTTTCTTCACAGAGTTTTGTCCATTCATCAGGATCAACCTCAAATTCACTGGGGGTGATCTCCCGTTCAAGTTTTTTTGCTTTGACGAATTCTTTTGCCGGTATCTCAAATAAATTTTCGGGATAGAACAGGTTTCCTTTTTCATTTAAAAAAGGGAGATTGTTCAGGTATAAAATAAATATCCTGCCCTGGAAATCTTTTAACTGGCTCATCAGCCAGTAATAACTGCATACATCATGTTTGTTTTGTGCTGCCCATATCCAGATGATCTCATTGGGGTCATTATTCAGCCGTTCTTTTAGTTCTTCAACCATTTTGGCATCATCAACCTTACCTGTTTCAACATGACCATCATAATCGCCGCTTGCTAAAACCTCACGCCACCATAGCTTACGGGCTTCCATCCCTTCTTCGGTATATAAATTAGTTAATGGCCCAACTGCATAATCATCTTTGATCTGTATAATATCTGCTCTTAATGTTTCGTCCAGTTCAAAACTTTTTTCTAACGCAGCAATATCTGCTTCCTGGAAAACGATATGGACCATTTTTACTTTTGAATTTTTACTTTTTACTTTTCACTTGTTTCTTCCACCAAATCCATTTCCACTTTCAGGTTGTCAATAATAAAATCCTGCCTGCTGGGGGTATTTTTTCCCATATAATATTCCAACAACTGCTGAATATGTGTTTCAGGTAATAACATCACCGGCTGCAGTTTCATGTCTTCTCCAATAAAACGGGCAAACTCATCGGGACTTATCTCACCCAGACCTTTAAATCGTGTCGTTTCAGGTTTGTTACCCAGTTTCCTTGTGGCTTCCTGTTTTTCGGTCTCATTATAACAATAAATGGTTTCCTGTTTATTTCTTACGCGGAATAATGGTGTTTCTAAAATATATACATGCCCGTTCTTTACCAGGTCGGGAAAGAATTGCAGGAAGAAGGTCATGAGCAATAAACGGATGTGCAAACCATCCACATCAGCATCGGTGGCAAACACGATATTGTTGTAACGCAAACCCTCGTAACCTTCTTCAATATTCAACGCATGTTGTAAAAGATTGAACTCCTCATTCTCATAAACTACTTTTTTTGTCAGCCCGTAACAATTCAAAGGCTTACCTCGCAAACTGAAAACTGCCTGCGTTTCCACACTCCTTGCCTTGGTTATGCTTCCGCTGGCACTATCCCCCTCGGTTATAAAAATGGTACTCTCTTTTTGCTTTTCTGCAATTTTATCTTTGTCCTTACCCGATGCTTCATCGTTGTAATGGAATTTACAGTCACGTAGTTTTTTGTTGTGCAGATTGGCTTTCTTGGCTCTTTCGTTGGCGAGCTTTTTAATGCCTGCCATATCCTTGCGTTCTCTTTCGTTCTGTTCAATTCGTTTTTTAAGTGCTTCTGCGGTCTCCGGATTTCTATGCAGGAAATTATTCAACTCCTTACCTAGAAAATCACCGATAAAATTACGCATGCTCGGTCCGCCTTCATAAACAGTTTGAGAACCAAGCTTTGTTTTTGTCTGGCTTTCAAATACAGGCTCCTGTACACGAATGCTTAAAGCTGCGCAAACACTTCCGCGGATATCAGCTGCATCATAATCTTTTTTATAGAAATCCCGGATGGTCTTTACTAATGCCTCCCTGAAAGCTGCCAGGTGTGTTCCACCCTGCGTGGTGAACTGCCCGTTCACAAAACTGTAATACTCTTCGCCATAATCGTTCTCATGGGTTAGGGCAATTTCAATATCCTCGCCTTTTAAATGAATGATGGGATAACGGATCTCGTCTTCATTTGTCTTACGCTGTAAGAGGTCAAGCAAACCATTTTTGCTGACATACCTTTTATTATTCAGGTTCATCACCAGGCCTGCATTCAGGTAACAGTAATTCCAAAACTGGTTATCCAGGTATTCCTGTACAAAATGAAAATGCTTAAATATCTTTTCATCCGGAACAAAAACTACCAGCGTACCATTTTCCTCCGTTGTTTTGGTTTCTTTATGTTCCTGTTTTAAAACACCTCTTTCAAATTCGGCGGTCTTCTCTTTCCCGTCACGAAAAGCGGTAACCTTAAAATAATTACTCAGTGCATTTACTGCTTTGGTTCCTACACCATTCAGCCCGACACTTTTTTGAAAAGCCTTGCTGTCGTATTTTGCCCCGGTGTTTATTTTACTCACCACATCAACCACTTTGCCAAGCGGGATACCGCGGCCATAATCACGTATGGTAATTGTTTTGTCTTTTATATGTACATCCACGTGCTTGCCATAACCCATCGTATGCTCATCAATACAATTGTCAATTACTTCTTTTACCAAAACATAGATACCGTCATCAGGACTGCTGCCATCACCCAGTTTACCGATATACATGCCGGGACGTAGCCTTATGTGCTCCTTCCAGTCCAGGCTGCGGATGGATTCTTCATTATATTCATTCTTTTCTATCTCAGCCATATCAAGTCGTTAATACGTTAATCCGTTAATTAGTTAATCCGTACAGCTTGAGCTGAATGATTATCCATAAAAGGTTATACCATATACGGATTAACGGATAAACAGATTAACGGATTAACCTGTTTTTATCGCTGCGAATATAACTGAATGGGGGCATTTTTGGGGTGGGCGAATTATCCACATTATTTAAGAAATGTGAGCAAAATAAATTGTATAGCTTTGGACAAATCTGAAAAAATGAACCTGGATCTTACGAATAAAACCGCCCTGGTATGTGGCAGCACGCAGGGGCTTGGATATGCCAGTGCTGTTGAACTTGCTTTATTGGGTTGCCA
>JBDSGK010000173.1:0-3171 GCA_039919015.1 Ferruginibacter sp. | reverse complement strand
GTGTGTATGCAGCCAATATTCAAATGATCAATGGCAGTTACCGGTTTGATGTGCTGATGCAATATTGGGAATTAAAAGATGTGGTTTTGAATATGGGTGGCCTGCATAATATCGAAAATATGATCGCAGCCATTTCAGTGGCACATTACCTGGAAATTGATAATGATAAAATAAGAGAAGCTGTTGCAGATTTCAGGGGAGTGAAAAGAAGGTTTGAATATATAGTGAAGAATGACAAGCATATTTATATAGATGATTATGCTCATCACCCTGATGAATTAAAAGCATTGATAAACGGAGCGAAATTGTTGTTCCCTGAAAAAAAGTGCAATGTTGTTTTTCAACCGCACTTATTTAGTCGAACAAGGGATTTTGCAGATGGGTTTGCCGAAGCATTAAATATGGCTGATGAAGTTTATTTGTTGCCTATATATCCTGCAAGGGAGTTGCCAATGGAAGGAGTAACAAGCGAAATGCTTGCTGATCTAATGGATGAAGGAAAGGCAATTTGTGTGAGCAAAGAAGAACTCATGGGAATATTGGATGATAGAAAATTGTATGGAGATGAGTTAGATCTTTTGATAACAGCCGGGGCTGGTGATATTGATACTTTGGTTGAACCGATCAAAAATATAATTATAAGAAAACAATCATAAAATCCTGTCGGCGGTTACAAACCCCGACAACGGTTGAAATAAAATGTCAGTTACAAAACGATACAGTATAAAGAACATCCTCTTGGCAACACTTTGGGTTGCCCTGGGCGGAGCTACCATTTTTTTACTGGTTGCGGCTATCAAAACCAAGGAAACGCATCGCTGCAGAGCCATTGAGATCAATATACATGGCGTAAGCAATAATTTTTTTGTAGACAAAAAAGATATCCTGAACGCCATTACTGCTATGGAAAGAACAAACCCCGTTGGTAAAGCCATTGGTTCTTTCAATTTAAAAAAGATGGAACTGGAACTGGAAAAAAATGTCTGGATAAAATCGGCTGAACTGTTCTTTGATAATAATGAGATACTGCAGGTTAGTGTGCAGGAGAGAGAACCCATAGCGAGGGTGTTTACTACTACAGGCACCAGCTTTTATATCGATGATGAGTTGGCGATGCTGCCTTTGAGCGAAAAATTCTCGGCAAGGTTGCCTGTTTTCACCAATTTTCCGTCTGATAAAAAAGTACTTGCAAAAGCGGACAGTAATTTGTTGATAGGGATAAAAACAATAAGCCTGGCCATACAAAAGGATCCATTCAGCATGGCTATGATAGAGCAGGTAGTTATAACAGCGCAGCGTTCATTTGAAATGATACCAAAGATCGGCAACCAGTTGATCGTTTTTGGAGATGCAACAGGTACAGAGGCCAAACTCAGCAAACTGAAATTGTTTTATAAAGAGATCATGGTTAAAGCAGGCTGGAATAATTACAGTGTAATTAATGTGCAGTATAAGAACCAGGTTGTGGCAAAAATAAAAGGTGCGGAAGATGTTACGGCAGATTCATTGCGTACGCTGCAGATCATGCAGATGATAGCAGAACGTGCACAAAGAGAGGCTAATGATTCCTTCCAAACTATTCAGCCTGATACTAAGATCAACACGGTTGACAGTACTATGATCCAGCAGTCTATACAGCGTGATGATAATGAAAATCCATCCAATACTAATGAAGAACCGAAACCACAGGTTGATCAGGGTGTTATGCCTGTTTCAAATGCCGGAAATACTACGGTGATGAAGAAAGTAACAAAGCCAATTTCTAAACCAGTACAAAAACAAACGCCGGTGAAGCAAGATGCAAAACAGCCAAAAGCTACTATGAAAAAGAAAAACGAGTATGCCCTTATCCCCTAAAGGGGAAAATTGGGAAAGGGGGAAATATTAATTAATAAAAAAAATAGTTACTTAAAATACAAATAAAATACAAACATCCATGTCCCCCCTTTTAGGGGATAGGGACAAACAAACACAAAACATACAATTATGAATCAGGAACAACCCATCATCGTAGGTCTGGATATTGGCACAACCAAAATTGCTGCCATAGCCGGGCGTAAAAATGAGTACGGCAAGCTGGAGATACTTGGCTTTGGCCGTGCCAACAGTAATGGTGTACAACACGGTATGGTGTTGAACATCGATCAAACCATCAAAGCCATTGAACTGGCTTTAAAGAACTGTTATGACTCAAACCCTAACCTGGAGATCGGGGAAGTATATGTTGGCATTGCGGGCCATCATATCAAAAGTCTGCAAACCCGTGGTGATATTGTTCGCCAGAGTATTGAAGAAGAGATCAGGCAGGAAGAGATCGACAGGCTTGTTGCTGATCAGTACCGCACTTATATTCCGGCAGGCGACCAGATCATTGATGTGATACCGCAGGAATTTACGGTAGATAATTTTCAGAATATACCAAATCCCATTGGTTACAGCGGTGTAAAAGTGGGTGCTAATTTTCATATCATCACCGGCGATAAAAACGCGATCAGGAATATTAACCGAAGCGTTGATAAAGCCGGGCTTATCACAAAGGACTTAGTTCTGCAACCACTTGCATCCGCGGCCGCAGTAATGTGCGATCAGGACCTGGAAGCTGGTGTCGCCATCGTAGATATCGGTGGCGGCACTACCGACCTTGCCGTTTTTTATGAAGGTATTTTAAAACACACTGCCGTAATTCCTTTTGGCGGTGAGAATATTACCAACGATATAAAAAATGGTTTAGGTGTTTTAAAAACGCAGGCCGAGCAAATGAAAATTCAGTTTGGCAGTGCATTGAGCGATGAAGCAAAAGCAAATGCATTTATCACTATACCGGGTTTACGAGGTATGGCACCCAAAGAAATTTCGGTTAAAAACCTGGCCGGTATTATTCAGGCACGTATGAGTGAGATCATGGATTTTGTAACCTATCATTTAAAACAGGTGGGATTGGATACCCGTATGCTGAATGGCGGTGTGATATTGACCGGTGGCGGATCGCAACTGAAACATTTAATTCAATTAACTGAATATGTAACCGGGTTGAATGCAAGAATTGGTTATCCTAATGAACATTTAGCGGGCGGACATATTGAAGAATTGGCCAAGCCTATGTACAGCACCTGCATTGGTTTAATATTGAAAGGATATAATGATTATGAAAATAAAAACAGGCAGTTTGAC
>JBDSGK010000172.1:0-4034 GCA_039919015.1 Ferruginibacter sp. | reverse complement strand
GAGTCAGGTGCCTGGAAAGTATCCCTGGATATGACTTCGATGATGGCCATGGGTACTGAAAAGATGAAAGAAAAAGGTGTGAGCCAGGAAGAAATGGATAAACTGGAGGAGGAAATGTACAAATTTAGAAACATGAGTCCCGATTCGCTCAAAATGATGATGGAAAAAGCAAGGCAGGCTATGGATTCCATGAAGGTGAAAATGGACCCAAAATAAATGGCTATTTATAAATAAGAACATCCCGGTAACATTCGTTGCCGGGATGTTTTTTTGATATAGGTAAAGATGTTTAACTTTAATGCATGATAAAAAAATTGTTCTTCCTGTTTATTATTGCTGCATTTGGTTTTTCCTGCAATTCTAAAACAAAAAAAATACCGGTTGCCGATCATGAAGTGGCCAGGGCCTTTGTACGTGATCTGCTGGATAATAATTTTACCGAAGCAGAACAATTCCTGTTAAAGGACGAGACCAATCTCCAGATATTTGAACGTTTTAAAAAACAATACAGCCAACAGGACAAAGCCATTCTTGAAAAATATAAAGGAGCTGATATCATCGTTCACGAAACCAGTTATGTTGTTGCCGACAGCATTTATATCTATAATTACAGCAATACTTATAAGCCCGCCGATAAATCTGTTCTAAAACTGGTGAGGATCGATGGCAAATGGCTGGTTGACCTTAAATATACATTCTCCGGAAATTTATAAACTGCGATGATCAAAAATTTATTAGTTGTTGGATTGGGCGGCGGCATTGGTTCCATGCTCAGGTATGCAGCGGGTTTGCTTATCAGTTCAAAATATTTTCCTTACGCTACTTTAGCAGTAAATATCATTGGTAGTTTTATTATAGGGATCGTTTTTGCCATGAGCATAAAAGAAGAAGGTTTATCCGCTCCATGGAAATTATTCCTGGCAACGGGCATTTGCGGCGGCTTTACAACATTCTCTGCCTTTTCGCTCGAGAATATGGAATTATTGCAAAACGGGAAGGCCGGCATGGCGATTATTTATATTATGCTGAGCATTTTACTGGGGATCATTGCTGCATTTTTGGGATACCAGTTGATAATTAAAAATTAAAAATTAAAAATTGGGGTAACTTTAGCTGCAAAGATTCTTAATTCTTAATTCCTAACATGTACACACTTCACCCCTGGCACGGCGCACACTACGGAGATCATGCACCTCAAACAGTTAACGGCCTTATTGAAATTCCACAGGGCTCAAGAACAAAATACGAGATAGATAAAAAAACGGGCTTGCTAAAATTGGACCGTATTATTTATTCTTCCTTTCACTACCCTATCAACTATGGCTTTATTCCGCAAACATTAGGGCTGGATGGCGATCCGCTTGATATCCTGGTGATGTGCAGCGAAAGCATACAACCACTTTGCCTGGTGGAAGCCAGGGTGATCGGTAATATGCAGATGATAGATACCGGTGTTGCAGATGATAAGATAATTGCAGTGGCTGCCAAAGACCCGGGCGTGAATTATATTAAAACTTTGGATGAACTTCCCAAACATTTTATTGCTGTGCTTCGTAATTATTTTGAGCAGTACAAAGTGTTGGAAAATAAAAAAGTGGAGATAGATGAATTTCAAAATGCTGAAGCTGCTTATAGGGTCATTGATGATGCCATCGCATTGTATAAAACCAATTTTCCAAAATGATCATTAAAAAGAAAATAATGGATACACAGACTATTCTTATCATTATACTGGTGGGGGTTGCAGCCGGTGTGCTTAGCGGCCTTGTTGGTGTGGGTGGCGGTATCATCATTGTGCCGGCCTTGGTATATTTTATCGGCTTCTCCCAAAAGACAGCACAGGGTACATCGCTGGCTTTGATCATGCTGCCGGTTGGTATTTTTGGTGTGCTGCAGTATTATAAACAGGGACATGTAGATTACAGGATCGTGGGGATACTGGCGATTGGTTTTTTGGCAGGCAGTTTTTTTGGCAGCAAACTCGCATTGTCCATATCACAGGAATCTTTAAAAAAAGCATTTGCCACATTGATGATCATCATTGCAGTTAAGATGCTGTTCTTTGATAAACCTAAAAAAACGGGGACTGAAACAACACAACAAATACATGATGCTGCTGTTGATCTGAAAGGATCCAATGATGGTTGACCGGGTATTGACAGGCTGGCTAAATATATCTTTTAATGATCCGCAGCCGTTGGGTACGCTGGCCGGTATCAGCTTCAATAATGCCCTGGCTGTCTATCTTATCAATTTTAACTTTGCCTGCGGCATGAATGATTTCATGTGGATCCAGTAAAATGCCCACATGAATAATGTTCCCTTCGGCATCATCAAAAAAAGCAAGGTCGCCGCACTGTGCCTGCTGTAAAAAACCAACGAGCTCTCCCTGTGTTGCCTGTTGTTTGGCATCCCGCAATAAGTAAATATTTAAGAATTTATACACTGCCTGTGTAAAGCCGCTGCAATCAATACCAAAAACAGATCTGCCACCCCATAAATAGGAGCTGTTCAAAAATTTAAATGCCAGTTGTTTAATGGTTTTGCTGTCCTGCTCTGCTTTGGCGGGATCCCATACATTGCCCGTAAAATGAATCGTATTCTTTCGCCAGGAAACATAGCCGTTCTTCATTCCCGTTAATGAACTCCCAAGGGGTATCATCATCATATGGCCGTTGTAATCAATTTCACTCACCCAGTCCCCCGCCAGGTCATTATCTTCGAGGTAATATTGTGTATCGGCTATTTCCTGGAAATGCGATTGACGGCACCAGCCCGTATAAGCATCCAGTTTATTTACAATTTTTATCCAGCCTTTCTTTTCTGTAATGGTAATGATACAACATTCGCCAAACAACAACTGGCTGACCATTTCTGACCTATGATCAGGTTCTATCCGTAGCGGGGCAACGGGTACACAACAAACAGCGTAACTCATGTTTTCATTTTCGTTATATCTAAATTATGGAAATTAAAGTAAGTTTACATCTAACTTACAAACTGATTTAGGCTGTATCTTTTAAAAAATTGTCTCCCGCCTGTGGCGGGATATCGAAGGCGGGTTATTAAAAAAGCCCCCGTTATAGTTATACCGCCTTCGACAAGCTCCCCGAAAATAATCGGGACAGGCAGGCTGACATTAAAATTATTAAGGAGTTAACAACATGTTTACTTAAGGGGCATTTTAAAATCAACCCCGTATTCTAAAAATCAATTTGTTATCCTGTTTTGAATAAAAGTAATTATCAACATATCAGCGATACCGAACTGCTAAACAGGTTTCATGCCGATCATGACAATGAATGGCTGGGCATTTTGCTTGAACGCTATACGATGCTGCTGTTGGGTGTGAGCATGAAGTACCTGAAAAACGAAGAAGAAGCGAAAGATGCTGTGCAGCAGGTTTTTTTAAAGGCGATCAGTGAGCTGCATAAATATAAAGTGGAATATTTTAAAAGCTGGATCTACATGATCGCAAAAAATCATTGCCTGATGAAGTTGCGGGATAAGGGCAGGTTTACCGCAGAGATCAATGAAAGAACCTTATCCACGCCTGCCGAACCGGATGAAAAGAACAGGTATATTGAAAAAGAGAATACCCTGAATAACCTGGCAAGTGCCATGTTGCAACTTAACAAAGAGCAGCAACAATGTGTAACTTTGTTTTACCTGGAGAAAAAGAGTTACCTGGAGATATCACAACAAAGCAATTTCAGCATTATGGAAGTAAAGAGCCATATTCAAAATGGGAAACGTAATTTAAAAATAATCATGGAACGCATGAGTGAAGGGAGTTAGGAGTTAGTACAATAAAAATAACCACGATCAATTACAAATGACTAATGACAATGGGAATTAGTTTATATAATGAAGATTTAATAAATAAAATTTAAGCTTCTCCCTCTCCTTAAGGAGAGGGTTGGGGTGAGGTACAATGAGTGACGACCTGAAAGACATATTATCCAATCTGAACAAAGACATTGAGCAGGATAAACTGCTTGACTATTTGAATAAAAAACTGTCGGCTGCCGAAG
>JBDSGK010000171.1:0-32108 GCA_039919015.1 Ferruginibacter sp. | reverse complement strand
CTTGTTAAAGTGATACCGATGATCGGTCACAGTTACCATATGGGGCAGGACTATCAATATCCACCTGGTAGCGGAATTCCTCAATGGAGGATCATATCGCCCATTTATTGTAAAGGGATCTGTATGGTTAAAGATTATCCAAATGGAAGGTTTATACCAGATGAAGGGTACACGGAAGTAAAAAAATATTAAGTACCCTAAAAAACAGCAAGATCTTCAACACGGGATGATAGTATTAAAACAGCCAGCAGTAAATGACATAGATTCTCCGAAAAACATTCAACTGCAGTATAAAGGATAATATTTTATAAACATTTTCACTAATAAATATTTTTATATGCCTACAACATTTGGATCACAGATTAGAACAGTTGCCGATATTATAAAAACGGTAACTAATTGCAGTTCAGCACAGGCAAATGAAGCTGAACTGGGTTTATGCTCAAGTCCTGAAAACCTGAGGAATTTAGCCCTTGCCTGCGGATTTGCAACTTCAACTGTTGGGGCTGGTGGTGTTTTACTTTGGGCAGGACCTTCATCCGGTGGAGCTACAGTTATTCCGGGGTTGGCCTTAATTGCCGGAGGTAGTGTAGCAGCGAAAAAAATTTGCAGCGCATTTGTAAAATACAGTACACCGGAGAAATAAAAACGAATATCCTTAAAATCAGAATAACTGCTTTTAATAGATCAAACTAATGGGAAAACCGGCAGCAAGGATTGGTGATATGCATATGTGCCCGATGGTAACACCGGGGCTGCCGCCTATACCTCATGTTGGGGGACCTATTATTGGCCCGGGAGTTCCTACCGTACTTATTGGAGGTGTGCCGGCTGCGGTAATGGGGGATATGTGTGTTTGTGTGGGGCCACCTGATACAATTGTTTTGGGTTCAGTTGGTGTATTGATCGGTGGTAAACCTGCTGCAAGAATGGGTGACCAGTGTGCACATGGGGGAATGATAACATTGGGATGTCCAACGGTATTGATCGGGGAAATGATGGGAGGAGGAGGAGGAGGGTTAGGGGCTATGCCTATCGCAGCATTGATGAATGTGATGAATAGTGGTGGCCCGATGGCAAAAAAATTAGCACAGGTTATAGCATTGAAGCAGGCGGCAAAGAATGGAACGCCTTTTTGTGAGCAGTGCGCAAAGAAGTTAATGCGAAGCTAAAAATTTATTTGAGGGAAGATTATGTTAACAATTAAAAAAAGCCAAATATTTTCTTTGACAAATATTCAAAGAGAAAACTTCGCTAAAGAACTGTTGATTTATTTTTCTGAAAAGTATGATTTAACTTTTCTTGTACAAAGTACAGGTACTTTGTATGAAGTAATTCTAGCCTCTGTCTATGCATATGAAAAATACGGAATTTTAAATCAGAATGAAATTGTAATTCTATTAGATTTACGATTTCAGAAGCCAGAATTATTCAATGGAGTCGACAAGACTATTGAGAATATTTTGAAAAACAAAAGTATTTATTCATCGGATAAGATTGAAATGTGCTATAAGTATGCACTTTTTAATAAAAATCCTAATAACAATTAACTATACTTATATTCAAAATCGATGTACGAACAGCTAACTTTCTGGAATGAAGGACTTGAAGATCCATCACAAAACAAGTATTTACAAGATCTGACTATCCAATCGCTTATTGAAAAAAACAACCTGTTTTCCAAACAAAATCTTTCAGCAGTTAACTCTTGCCCCGGTAATAGCCCAGCAAGTACAAATCCCCAACAAAAGGAGGATACAAAGTGTAAATTTTCAACATTAACAATTCAAAAACCTGGCAGGAAGTATGATCTGGTACTTAAAGGTGACACAACAGAAATTACAAAACTGGAAATAATAGCTGGAAGTAAGAATAAACCTGCAGATATCAGTTGTTCGCTTGCCGGGTATTCTGCACCTTGCAAAGAACAACACGATAAGAAGACCTTCATCTTTTCGGAGAAATCTGAATCAAAGGAAAATACCAAACTTCAATTTAAAGCAAGGGCGTCTGATTTGCAATGGCGTTTACCATGGGAAGTGAAACCAACGGTTTATAAAGTAATAGCAGCTTCCTGCGGCAAATCTATTACAGCTCAAATTGATGTTTATCAGGACCTGGAAATAGATGCAGGATTTACCTTTGCTGGCTCATCAACTGAATTAACAATAGATAAAGAAGTAAAAATAGAAGGAAGTGGTAAGAAAAATGTCAAAGACAGAAATCTGGTTACTTCCAGCAATGAATCCACTAAAATAACTGAAGAGTTTAGTGTAAAAGGAGGAGTGAAATTTGATGGGATAACAATAGAAACTCAAATTAAATTTGCTGATATTATTGAAATAATTAAAATAATTAATACAAATGTAGAGAAGATTAGGTCTAATTTAAAGAAAATAAAATCTGCAGCAGAAGAGGCACGTTCGACAATTGCAAAAAATAAACGAGAAGATAAATTAACTTTTGAAAAGCTTAATATCTCACTCAATTTTAATGGTAAATGGAATGAACTAGCAGGGAAAAATCAGGTTGACTACGGGCTTACGGTTACTCTAAAAGGAGATCCACTTTGGGGCTTATCCTTCGAGATTGATATGATTGGCCATTTATTAAAAGCATCAGCACTTGGATTAGTCAAAGATTTGTTGTCCAAATGTGATATTTCTTTGCTTGCACTTATTATAAGTGCAGGTTTTAAAGTAACCGGAAAAATTGACTGGAAAATCTATAGGTTAAATCCAAACACGGTTAGTGGCGAATTAATGGGTAAAATCCCCTGGAAAGCTAAACTTGAAGTTCTCAAAATTGATATTAATAAGGAAATACTTACCTATAAGTTTTCATTAAAAACAGAAGTATCGTTAAGTATTGATTCTGTAATATATTTTGGCTTTAAGGTTGATAAAGACGCCTTAAAATTCGAATCCAGTTCTGAAAAAGTAAAGATTATACTTACCAGTAAAATGTCCACAGATATAAGTAATACAAAGACTAATAGAGTACCTCCAAGCAAGAATTCTCCAGAAATAACCAAAAAAGAGACTTTGAAATCTGCACAATCTACAAAAGGTGAATATTTAATTTGGGAAAGTGAGGAATTTGAAAAATATTCAAAGGAATTAATTAAGTTTCAAAAATAAGTAAACATGATAGGGGCAGTAATTTATAAACTTTGCTTGGATACTATTGGAATGGACTATGAAATTAGGGTGAATGATATTATTATTGATGTTGGTGATGATAAAAGCTCAATTGATGTAGAATACCCCATTAATCAATATTTAATTGAAGGGGCAAATGTAATCACATTGCAATTGATTAAAGAACTGGATATAGATTATTCACACAAAGTAAGTATTTTAAGAGCGGACAGCAATAATTATAGTATCAATAAGACCTTGAATTCATTTCTCATTTCACCCGAATCGTTGAAAACTGGGTTGAATATTCAGACATTTAATTTTTTTTTGAAATTACCATTTAAAGCTGCTGATTGGGTTGAATGCAACAAGTTTGATATTAATAATTCAACAGATTATCGGTTGGCAAAAAAAATATTTTTAGAATATTACAATTGTTTGAAAACTAAAAATATATTAGGCATATTGAATATCTCCAAACATAAAAATCAGAACTTGATAAGACCTTATAACAGGGATCAGGATCTTTATATTGAGAATATTAAAATAAGTTATGCTGAACTTTTGGAAGATCCAGATTATAGGCTATGGCCTTTAGAAGAGCAAGAAATTATTCCAAAGCTATATGGAGGAGGAAAATTATTGAAATTTGTAAATGAGCAAAACACTTCAGCTTTGATTATGTTCAATGAATCTGAGTCAATATGTTCCTATTATGATATATATATTGGTAAAACTAAGCAGGATGGTATTTGCATCGTTCTATAATGGAGCCTGACTAGTTAATATGATTTTTTTCACCTAATGCTCAAAATGACAGAACATTTATTAAGTTTTCGAAACTTCGAAAAGTGATTTAAGCTTAAAATAAACTTTACTCTTGATTATTTTGTGGAATAGCTTTTAACCGAATCAACTTCCATTAACTAACTTAGTGGGCCATAATTAAAGGAAGAAATTGCTTTTCTGGAAGGTTTCCATTTGTACTGCAAGCGGTTATGAATGACCGAATGATAATTTGGTTCCCAAATTTGTCAAACTTTTGATACGTAAGTATAATACAGTTACTAACAATACTTATTGTTGATTAATAATAAAACTATAATGCAAAAAGTGAATTTTATTCTCCTTGACGCCGCAAAAATGGAAGGCAATCTCTACGAGGCCATTCAGCGCAATAATGATCAAGCTTCTTTATACAGGGGAACTAGCGAGGAAGAACTGGCAGATGTCGCACCCTATCTATTTAAGCTGGAATCCGGTTCTGATTTTGAGAAATGGTACAAAGAGAATGGTTGGGGTAATGGCTGGGGAATACCTATCTATTCTACTTTTAAATTTGAAGAAACATACCATCACTTCCGGAAATTCCTCCTCGTTAAAACCGAAGACGGTGAACAACTCTATTTCCGCTTTTACGATCCCCGTGTACTCCGCATATTTTTACCCACCTGCGATGAAAAGCAGCTTAAAGAATTTTTTGGCCCGGTACATCATTTCATCTGCGAAGACGAAGACCCGGAGTTTGCCCTTGTTTTTTCTTTCGAAAAAAATGTTTTGAAAACTGAGCGTATTCCCAGCACAAGTTTATTTGAAACAGGAGAGCAAAAAAACCAGGGGAGAAAGTTTTTTGTGTGAGATTAAAACGCTAATTTACCTGATAACATTTTTATTTAACTAATGGGTAAACCTGCTGCAAGAGTTGGTGATTTACATGTCTGCCCGATGGTAACACCGGGAGTACCACCTATACCGCACGTAGGAGGGCCAATTGTTGGCCCGGGTTGTGCCACCGTATTAATAGGAGGTATGCCTGCCGCAGTTCTTGGGGATACCTGCACCTGTGTGGGGCCTCCTGATGCCATTGTTTTTGGATCAATAGGCGTATTAATAGGCGGTAAGCCCGCTGCACGTATGGGTGATCAGTGCGCCCACGGCGGCATTATTTCAGTTGGTTTTCCAACCGTGTTGATAGGCGAAGTAAGTATGAGCATGGCGGCAATGCCATTAGCTGTTCTGCTGGAAATTGCAGCTACAATATCCGGCCCTGCACAAATAGCTTTTAAACAGGTTGCAAATATGGTGCAGGCTGCCGAAACCGGGGATCCGTTGGTACACAATGCACTTACCTGTTCAATTTGTGCACAAAACAGCAATCATCATTCTTAAACCGGGGATAAGTAACATGATCATTAGAGAGAACCAGTTAGAAAAGTTTAACCAGGATAAATTTGAGGAATTCCTGGTACAGACAACAAGGTTTTTAAAAAAGAATTTTAGTGATTGGACAGCAGGCAGGACTGACGATGAAATAAGAAAACAGATCTCAAATATGGTTGCCTGGGCTGAAGAGTATGAGATCGATTCAGGCCTTAATATTCAAAAACTGCTGCATCATAAAATTGAATTTGGCTGGGAATTACCGTTACATGAAAAATTAGAGACGGTATTGACCAATTATAAATATGATCAGCATACACGGGTGAATAATTTTTGCGGGGAAGTTGAATCAAAAAGATATAAACTTATTGAAATAGATCTGGAAACAGACCTGAAAAGTATTGTAATCAAATAAAAGAATATCTTATGGCCATTGTATATGAAGCCAGCAGAACAGGCGTTAGTACAGGTGCCGAGCCAGTTTGCTCATCTGACGACCATGCTGAAACTGAAGATCTTCCTCCGGTAAACATAAGGATCAGCGTATTTATTGACGGCACAGGAAATAATTTATATAATGTTGACTCAAGCAGGCCAAGTGGTGATGCAGAACATAGAAGCAGCTATGAAGCCAGCTATTCCAATGTAGCACGATTAGCTACTACGCTACAATTAAATAACAGCGAAAATCATTATCATTTCCCTGTGTATGTAGAGGGAATGGGCACATTACATAACACAGGTGATGATTCTGATGGTATGGCTTTTGGAGCTGGAGACCGTGGTATAATAGATCGTGTAACTTCATGCGTTAATCATGTAAAGAACCGTATTATTAATACCTGTAACGGTAACAGGCGTATTCAGAAATTAGAAATTGATGCATTTGGTTTTAGCCGCGGTGCTGCGGCGGCCAGGCATTTTGTACATCGGGTGCTGGAAACCGACAGCGATTTTTCTTCTCTTATTCACCAGTTAACAAATTCATACAGCTTTTCTATCAGCGAGCATAAAATACCCTTTGTGGGTTTATATGATACTGTTGGTTCCTATCGTGAAGGAACGATACGTGCATTGGCAAGTATTGAAGATGATACTGCAGAACTGCATTTAAATTGTTTAGGATTAGGTCCTATTAATAAAGTGATTCAACTGGCAGCCGCAGAAGAGCACAGGTTAAATTTCCCACTTACCGATATTCAGAGTGCTATTGATGCGGGTAAAGGAACTCAGATATTCCTGCCGGGAGTACATTCTGATGTGGGGGGAGGTTATAACAATAGTCCCGGTAGGCATGGAAAGGAAGAGCTTTTGGTTGTTTTTGATACTGGTTTAGGTGGGGAAAGAGTTCGCACTTATAGTGATATGGTAAAAGCAAATTTAATTTCTTTAGGGTGGTATCATGACGATACGATTGTAGAAATTGCACCGGGAATACCAGTTAATGAAATTAATGTGAGGGATGATAATAAAGTTGTTGTAAACAGAATCAATATTAGTAATCACTACAGCAGGATACCGTTGCATCTTATGAAAGAAAAAGCCAGCGATCAAAACCTGAATTTTGATCTTTCGTCATATCCGATTACCGGTTCTTTCCTGACAGAAGTTAAATCGAATGTTGAAAATAATACGTTGACTGATGATGACTGGATGCGTTCAACCCTGCCATGGTTAAGAAGGTTAAGGCATGGATATTTTCATTATTCATCACATTTTACCCCTACTGATATACTGGGCGGAATGACAAGTATCTGGGCTATGCAGCCTCAGTTACGCCACGAAACGACTACTACGTGGTGGTCACGCCCGGGATATGAACAGTTAGATTTTCTTTTGAACGCAAGAAAAAAAAGAAGAATTCACGCAGGCTGATATTTTAAATGATAACATTTCAATGAACCAGTATAAATGGCTTCCTACAACCTGTGCACCTGAATGCTACCCGGTAAAATTAATGAATGGTGCATTTGATTTTAGTACAGATGAACCGCCGGTATTTATACCGAGGGGTAATGTATGCAATAATGGCTGGGGACAAATAGGGCTTATCAATTTAACTGAAACAGAATTATTCTCTTTACCATCAAAATTTGATCTTACCTGGTTTTCATTTACTGAAGATCTGTTTTACAAAGGCAGATTTGAAATACCAGTCGAAAAAGCAGAGCAACTATTTAAGCAAGGATTTAAACATCCGGATACTGATGATCAGGTTACCTACGAATTCCTGGTAACAGGCATGGGACCCGAAGGCTTTGTTTGCTTATGGGCTGCTGGTCATGGTATTGTTACTGAATTGGCAACCTTTAAAGCTGATGTAGTAAAAATTGAATGGGAAAAATTTAATGATGCAAATATTACCCGAAGTGAATTTAGAGAACAGCAGCTAAATCAATTGCTGACCCCGGATAACCTGGTTTGGCTTGAAGATAACCGGGAAAGACCTGGATTATGGAATAAATATCATGAAAAATATAGTTGGGCACCTATGGTTTTAGGCAATATTCAACCAGTACACATTTGGTTTAACACATTTAATGGCGAAAAAGAATTTATAAGGCTGAATGATAAATCTATTTTTGCCACACAACAAAGAAGCTTGATAAAGTCAATAATATACCGCTGGAAAGATGCCGGGCATAAAAATTTTGTATCAAGTGTATTTTTTAATGAGCCTGAAGTAATGGGCATTTTTAGAAAATATGCCAACTTTAAAGCGAATGATGAATACAAGCTTCAGTTAGAGTTAAACACGGAAGACAATACAATGCGGCTGTTTTTTACTAATAACATATTTTGGTACCAATTTAAAAACTGTACCATAAAAATATTTACTGAAAAAAGTAAAGATCAAAATTTGTGATCTGGATTCTAAAAGTGCAACCCGGAAATGGTTTGCAGTAATAAAAATATACATGGCATATAAGTTTTTAATATTAGATGCTGCCCGTTTGAAACAGAACCTGGACGAAGCAAAAACACTAAATCCATCTTTTGCAAGTTTATACGATGGCGAGCTGGAAGCAGAACTGGTAAACGTTTTTCCCTTCCTTTTCAGCTTCCGGGAGAATACGGAATTTGCTGACTGGTATGTTAAAAACGGGTGGGGCCAATCCTGGGGAGTATTGTTACATTCAGAATATGATATGGAGAAGACATTGATGCACCTTAAAAAAAACATTGTAGTTAATACAGAAAATAATAAAGATTATTTCTTTCGCTTTTATGACCCAAGGGTGCTGCGTATTTTTTTACCAACCTGCAATGCAAAGCAATTAAAGGAGTTTTTTGGTCCGCTTGAGCAATATATCTGTGAGGACAAAAATTCCGATTTTGTAATTGTTTTTTCTTTAGAGGATAACGCATTGATAACAACCCGGCTTTCAGCAAAACAATTTTTTATAAGCGGTGTTTAAACAAATATGGGATGCTTCTTTAAGTATTATCAATTTTGTCCCATGATCATTCCTCTTGCAGCAGCATCCAGCTTTCTACAATGATTATCAATAACACCCTGAAACCAATCTTCTAAAATTGGTAACATGGACACCATGGCACCGTAATAGCTGCCAAGCACAGGTACAAAACTAGCTGCTTTTTGCAGGGCATAAAAAGATAAATCGCCTTGGCCATGAGCCAGCATTGCATAATCTGATAACCCATCATGAATTTTACTAAGTGCATCGTTATAAGTAGTAAATCCTTTTACAATCCGGTTTCCTCTGGGGTATACCCACAGAAATTTTTGTGCATTTTCCGAATATTTACCTAACTTTTCCAGTACTTTTTTTATTTCACCCCAATCATTTTGGCTGAATAATGTGTTTAGGTTCTTAACGTCCCAATTAAATTGATTACAATGACCTTTCAAGGGTTCAAGTTTTTCCTCAATGGATTCTGCAAAGAATTTGAAGGCTGCCGGAACTTTAATTTGGGTATGGTAAAACAATGAATTCGAACTACCAAAATATGTTCTAAGGTCATCATACTTATTGGTTATAAAACCTAGTCTTTCATAGTCATTCAGAAAATTTTCGAAATCACTGCTACCCATTCCTTCAGTACCTGCGTCATCCAACATGCCATCTATTTCTGATTGATATGGGGAGCCTGATCTCCTGGCACTATACCAGAATGCAAGTATTTGATTCATGAATACTATTCTCTTTGAATTTTCTGAATCGTGCTTCCAGTCGCAATAAATCTCCGACTCTTCAATTTTTGCCCGGCTGAACCCTTCCCAATATCCTGCTTTAAAACCATCCATAAATAATCGATTTACAAGTCAATTAATTTCGATATTTAAAGTAATCTTTTTTCCTATATCTAAAAAATAAATTTAATATTATTTGATACATTAGAATGAAAGATTTTTTTATTATATTACCGAACCAATTTACACCTTAGGTATACAATTTTCTTAAGTTAAAATTAACTGCATGCCAACACTAACCAATTACTCTTTTTCTGCAGAAGCCAAACAAGCCATGCACATTGCATCCCAATTGGCAAAGGAAAACATGCACGCCACATATGGTGCGGCACATTTGCTTAAGGCATTATTGCACAAAGACCTTCCTTTATTAGGGTTTCTTGAGAGCAAAGGAGCTGATGTTTATTATTTGGAAGAATGGGCTGAAATACGGATAGAACAATATCCACGTACAGCAAAGCCCGCAGATGAGCCAACGCCTGATGAGAGTTGCGAAGCGCTGTTTAATGAAGCAGATCACCTGCATTTAAAGTTGCAGTATCATTCCATTGAACCCGAATGCCTGCTCATTTCACTTTCAACGCCGGGTGTAGCATTCGCTTATGAACAATTAAAAACTTACCCGGTAACCTCTGCACAACTCATACAATGGTATGAAGCCAGCGGAACAGCTCAGCCACAAACAAACGGCACCGGGAAAAAGCAGGCCGTTAAATCAACAGCCAAAGGCTCGTTTGAAGCCTTAAATAAATATTGTATCGATAAGGTACAGGAAGCAAAGAACGGCAATCTTTTACCTGTAATTGGACGTGATAAAGAAATAAGGCAGATGTGTGAGATCATCAGCCGTAAGAGCAAATCGAACGTAATTATAACCGGGGATAGTGGTGTGGGTAAAACTGCCCTGCTGAATGGTTTTGCCATTGCAGTTGCAGAAAATCATGTACCACAACATCTAAGTAATGTTTCCATTTACGAAATTGATAATGGGGCACTGCTGGCAGGGGCGTCTTATAAAGGCGAAATAGAAGACCGGATCCGTAAAATAACCATGGACCTTGCTAACCTGGAAAAGCCAATTCTTTTTATTGATGAAATTCATACCCTGATAGATCGCAATAATCCAAACGGCGGCGCCACCAGTATTTTGAAGGCCGAACTGGCCAAAGGGATATTGACAGTTGTTGGAACCACTACATTGGATGAATACCGGAAAAGTATCGAAAAGGACGAAACCTTCAGCCGTCGTTTTGAAGTGGTAAAACTGCAGGAACCCGATACAACCATTGCAGAAAAAATGCTGCGTAACCAGGCTGTGAATTATGAGGGGCACCATAAACTTACGATCAACGATGAGGTTTTTCCTGAAGCTATACGATTGGCAAAACGGTTTATTAAAGACCGTAAATTGCCCGATTCTGCTATTGATCTTTTAGACAGGACCCTCGCTGTGTGCCGCATGATGACAGATACTGCGGCACAGGATGTACAAAAATTTACTGTTAAACTGGCTGAACTTCCTGAAGACGCAACCGATGAACAGTTACGCTGGCTTTACCATGAAGCTCAGACAGGATTCAGCCCGGTATTATTGGCAAGGCATAATGAAGAAAAAGAATTTAGCAAATTAATTGACCTGGTTGAAATGCGTGGTTATTTAACTGCCATGTTTGAAAGTCTTACCCTTATAGCATCAACAGAAAAACTTCATATTGATACAACCGATCTAAGCGCTGTGGTTGCAAATATTACGGGGATCCCCTTAGGTAAAATTCAAACCAAGGAACAACAACGCCTGGTAAATATGGAAGATCATTTACGCCAGCGTGTAATTGGCCAGGATCATGCTTTAAAAACTGTTTCAGATGCGATCCTGGAGTCACGTTCAGGTTTAAATAAGGCCGGGCAACCCATTGCGTCATTCTTTTTCCTGGGCCCAACCGGTACAGGTAAAACCGAACTGGCAAAATCGCTTGCCGAATTTTTGTTCCAGGATGAGAATTCTATTATACGTTTTGATATGTCAGAGTTCAAGGAAGAACATTCTGCCGCTTTATTATACGGGGCGCCTCCGGGGTATGTAGGCTACGAGGAAGGCGGTATGCTGGTTAATAAGATCCGCCAGCAGCCTTATGCCATTGTTTTGTTCGATGAAATTGAAAAGGCTCATCCTTCGGTATTTGACATATTTCTTCAAATACTTGATGAAGGTAAAATGCACGACAGGTTGGGTAAAGAAGGCGATTTTTCAAATGCTGTAATTCTTTTCACATCTAACATCGGGTCAGAACACATTATAGAAACTTTCAATAAAGGAGATATTCCGAAATCGGAAGATATGCTGGATATTATGAGCCGTTATTTCCGCCCCGAGTTTTTAGCAAGGGTTACAGAGATCGTTCCGTTTGCACCTGTTAGTATTGAAAATGTTGTACGAATTTTTAATATTCACTTAAAACCACTGGTAAAGCAACTGGAAATGCAGGGTATAACCCTTAATGTAACCCAAGAAGCATCGGAACACCTGGCACATTTAGGATTTACACCAAAGTATGGTGTAAGGCCTTTAAAGGGGGTGATCAGAACTTCGTTACGGAAGCCTTTAAGCAGGATGATCATAAATAATGAAATAACCAAGGGGTCAGTTGTAAGTGCTGAATTAAATGAAAAAAATCAATTAACTTGGAATATTAAATAAAAAAAACAGTATATTTATTTCACTAAAACTTAACGTATGTCAGATAATTACGGTATTGGCGGTAACGAGGTTAAAACCGACGCCAGTGAAGCATTTGCAGATATTCCCCAAAACAGGACCTTAATGGCAGAAAAACTAACTAAGGATGCTCCTGTAAAACCAGAAATAATTCATGGTTTACAAACTGTTGAGCAGGTATTTGCACATTATAAACCGAACATCTCAGTTGATTTTGAAGATGCCGAAGGGGTTACAAAAAAAGAATCCCTGAGCTTTTCAAACCTGGGAGATTTTGGAATTAAAGGAATAACGGAACAAAGTGAATTTCTAAAAGACAGTGCATCCCAGAAAGAAGAATACCTGAAAATTATCAAGCAGTTAAAATCCAACAAAATTTTAAAATCTGCTTTAGCAGATCCGGAGGCTAAAAAAGCATTGCTGGATACGATACATGGCATGATCGCAGAATTAAAGAGTAATAAATAGAAGCAGTGCTTAATAGGGCGGAGGGTACCTGATTTTTGATCTTTAAACTAAAAACAATGTCATTCCTTGCAAAATTAGAAATGAACGGTAAAGAATATAATGTACTTAATGTTGAGTATGATATATCTCAGCGGATGGATGAACGTTTTCGTCCAAATGATATTCCAAAATCGGGACTTATTCAATTAACTATTGAAGCAAGCAGTGACAACAATTTAATTGACTGGGCGCTGAACCACAGTATGCTTAAGGAAGGGAAAATTATATTTTACCGCCGGGATGCAAGCAGTAAAATGAGGTCGATTGAATTTAAAGACGCATTCTGTGTTTACCTTAAAGAAACTTTTACTTCTGATGGAAAAAATCCAATGGTTACTAGAATGACCATCTCTCCAAGAGTACTCACGATCAGTAGCAGCAAGCCTATTATAAAGGCATGGGCTGGAATGGGTGGAGCTTCAGATGAAAAGAAAGAAAATTCCAATGAAGAAATAAGTACCTGGAAACCAGGAGGAGAAGATACCTAAAACCCATTTATAAAAACTAAAAACTAATTTATGGCAGAAAATATGGAACAAAAATCACAATCTGAACCTGAGGTACTACAGGAAAGGCCCGAGATCCTGAAACCGCTCGAGTTTTTAAAAGCAAGTAGCGAAAAACTTGCAAAATTTGGCGGGTTTGATCTTGTTGAATCTACCATTGAAGGTACCCAGAATTTGAGCCCTGAACGTAAGGCACGCAGGAATATCTTTTTAACAGAATCTCAGAAAAAAGGAGAGCGTGAGAGCCTGCAAAAAGCCCTGGCCTTATGGGCTAGTGTCCTGGAATCCGGCAATGAAATATCCGACATGGTTAATCTTTGCGAAGAGAAAGCTGCAAGTAGCCAGAAAGTACTGGAACATAACCTGGGAAAAGCTGTTGAGGAATCAAAAGAATTGGAAAGGTCTTACAGGAACGTGGCCTTGTTTTTCAAAAACAGTGAATCTGATAAATTAAAAAATGTTTCTTTCTTTAATTGCGAACTCGACCAAATGAAAGACCTGGATAATACCCGGTTCATTGATGCGGTAAATGAGGAATTAAAAATGAATTTCGACAGGCTTGACCTGCGCAATAATTACAGTATCATGGTTTTACCAGGTTACCTGGGCTCAAATAAAGTAGTGGAAAAATGGGCTAAGATAGCACATGAGCATAAAGTGATGATGGTTACTGATTTTGAACACCTTGACGCACCTGATGATGTAATGGAAATGTTTGAACTGGCTAATCTTACAGCCGGGGATAAATATAAATCAAATGTGATGATGACATGCAACTGGCTGGTTGGCCGCGGCAAATTTGCTGAACTGGGCGAAGAAGACGACCTGTATGTTCCTCCTTCCGGCGCACTGGCAGGAAAAGTTTATAAAACATTAATGAGCCAGGTTACAGCCGGTAAAAAATTCGGCAGCATGAATGAAGTTGATGGGGTAAAATTCCCATTGAAAAAAAGTGAGATCGCCAGCCTGGAGAAAATGGGATTGGTACCGATGGTAAATGAGTATGGAAAAGTGATGGCTTTCTCTGCAAAAACATTATTTAACGGCGATAATTTAGGATTACAAACCTATTCCGTTGTACGTGTTTTTGATTATGTGACAAAAGTGATGATGGATTTCTTAAACCGCAGGGCATTTGAGAATTTTAATGCAAATACCAGGAAAGACCTGATGAGCCAGATCGTGAAATTTTTGGACAGCATTACCGGCCCGGATAAGCTGATCGAAGATTTTACCATACGCCGTTTTGAACAGGATCCTGTTCAAAAAGATAAGATTCACCTGGATATTCATATGAAACCATATTTTCCTGCCAAAAACTTTATGATCAAAATGGAAGGTCAGAAAGGGGATGATGGTACAGCATGGGATACAGAATATGATCAACAGTAAGCACTTCCCGGTTGATCATTTACGCTAAAAGTTGTTCAACTTATATAACACCCCAACAAGATCAACCGATTGTTGGGGTGTTTTATATTACAGTATGATGCAGATTCACGGGTAGTGGTTTACAGGCTGCTTTAAATTCTAAGTGCTGTTTAGGCTATAATCATTAATTTTGATCTGTTCGTTATGTGTTTAAATACCAGAAAATATAATAATAGTTATGGCCAATGTTTTAATAATCGATGATGAAAAATCTATCCGGAAAACCTTATCAGAAATTCTCAGCTACGAAGGATACATCATTGATGAAGCCGGTGATGGCGAAGAAGGATTAAAAAAGTTTTCAGAAAAAACATATGATGTCGTGCTTTGCGATATTAAAATGCCCAAGCTTGATGGCATTGAATTTTTGGACAGATCCAAACTGATCAACCCGGATGTGCCTGTGATCATGATCAGCGGGCATGGGAATGTGGACACGGCTGTTGAAGCCGTAAAAAAAGGTGCTTATGATTATATCAGTAAGCCGCCCGACCTGAACCGGTTATTGATCACCTTACGCAATGCCCTGGATAAGCAGAGCCTGGTTACTGAAACCAAAGTGCTGAAACGTAAAGTAGGAAAGGCATTGGAGATGGTAGGAGACAGCGGACCCATCAATAAAATAAAAGATACCATTGAAAAAGTTGCTCCAACAGATGCCCGTGTTTTAATCACCGGCGAGAACGGTGTAGGCAAGGAATTGGTGGCCCGTTGGATACATGAAAAGAGTAACCGGAACAGTGGGCCTATGGTGGAAGTCAATTGTGCTGCCATACCCGGTGAGTTGATAGAAAGTGAATTATTCGGCCATGAGAAAGGTTCTTTTACCTCTGCCGTAAAGCAGCGCATTGGTAAATTTGAAACAGCCAATGGGGGCACTTTATTTTTAGATGAGATAGGTGATATGAGCCTGAATGCACAGGCAAAGGTTTTACGTGCATTACAGGAAGGTAAAATAACGAGGGTAGGGGCAGAGAAGGATATTATGGTTGATGTACGGGTTATTGCAGCTACCAATAAAGACCTGCTAAAGGAAGTGGATGAAAAGAATTTCAGGCTTGACCTCTATCACCGGCTTGGTGTAATTATCATTCATGTTCCTTCTTTGAACGAACGCAGGGATGATGTGCCGTCGCTGGTTGAACATTTTTTAGATATTATTGCCACGGAGTATGGACAACCAAAAAAAGAAGTTGATGGGTCTGCCATGGAAGCTTTAAAGAATTATAACTGGACCGGCAATATCCGTGAATTAAGGAATGTGGTGGAAAGGTTGATCATTTTATCCGGCAAAATGATCACGCTGGAAGATGTAGAAAATTATGTATTGCCGAGGAAGTAAATCGGGAATTAGTAATTAGTAATTAGTAATTGGAGATTTTTGGATATCCGTGTTCTAAATTATATTCCAAATTCTAATAAGGCTAAAATTAAATAATACTGTAACAATCTAAGTTCCCATTTAGGGGACAGGTGTATGAAAACGATTTATTGCATAAGTGGATTGGGTGCCGACGAGCGTGCATTTTCAAAATTGAAAATAGATGGCTATACACTACAGGTAATTCCATGGCTGATGCCCGAACCTGCAGAAAACTTACCACATTATGCCGAACGGATGCGGACCGGTATCCCGGAAGAAAACCCTATCCTGATGGGGCTTTCATTTGGCGGCATGGTATGTACCGAAATAGCAAAACAGGTCCCCGTCAAAAAGATCATTCTTATTTCCAGCATCAAATCTTCAAAAGAAATACCGTGGTGGATGAAGATGGTGGCAACTTTAAGACTGAATAAGATCGTTCCGCTTAAGTCTACGAAGTTGACACAACCTATTCAGAACAGGATGTTGGGTGTTCAAACAGATGAAGAAAAAACTTTGGTTGCATGCTTCAGGAGGGATGTGGACCTGCCTTATACAACCTGGGCTGTAAACCAGGCCATCAACTGGAAGAATGACTGGCAGCATCCCGATACCTGCCATATTCATGGCGATAATGACCATATGTTCCCCATAAAAAATATAAAACCCACATTCATTATTAAAAAAGCCGGGCACTTTATGATCATGAACCGTGCAGCAGAAGTAAGTACCTGCATCAATTCTGTTTTGGAAGAGCATTAATTTATCTGTTAAACATTTCAAAACATTATTTAACGAAAACTTTGTTAAACGGTTAATTATGGTATTTTTGGCACTATTAAAAATTAACGCATGAGTATAGGCTGGATCATTTTTATTATTGGCGCACTGGGTTGGCATATTGGTATGTATGGCATGTTTAAAAAAGCAGGCATGGAAGGATGGAAAGCTTTGGTGCCATTTTACAATACCTGGTGCATGGTTGAGAAGATGGAACTTAAAAAGTATTGGTTCTTTTTACAATTCATACCTATTGCAGGCCAGTTCATCACCATCTGGATCTGTATAAAATTTGTTGAACACTTTGGCCGCTTTGGTTTCTGGCATCATGCAGCAGCCGTATTCTTCCCGTTCCTTTATTTTCCCTACCTGGGTTATTCAAAAAGTGAAAGGTATGCGGGTATTGCTGTTGTAAAGAATTATAAAAAATCAGGCGTCCGGGAATGGATCGATGCAGCTGCTTTTGCCATTGTTGCAGCAACACTCATACGTACTTTTGTTTTTGAGGCCTATACCATTCCTACACCATCCATGGAAAAGACCTTGCTCGTAAACGACTTTCTCTTTGTGAGCAAATCAACTTACGGACCCAGGATACCGAATACGCCGATCGCTATGCCATTCGTTCATCATACCATCCCGGGCTTAAATGTAAAGTCCTATGTTGAATGGATACACCTGCCTTACACAAGGTGGTTTGCAAGTCCTGTAAAAAGAAATGATGCCGTGGTCTTTAATTTTCCAGTGAATGATACGCTGATCAACAATGATGAATACGGTTCTCAAACAACCTATTACCAGGCAGTAAGAAACCTGGGCAGGGAAAGGGTTTGGCAGGATTACGGCGATATCATTGTTACCAGGCCGGTTGATAAAAGAGAGAATTTTATCAAACGCTGTGTTGGTATTCCCGGTGATTCTATCCGGATAGTAAACGGTAAACTGTTCATCAACGGTAAGCCGGAATCCTATTTTCCACAATCTGAAAGGTTCTACCTGTTACAGGTGCCGGATGGTATTTACCTTAATGAAGAAATGCTGAGTAACATCGGGATCAATGTACGTACATCGCAGGGAGATCTTGCCCAGGTAGATAAAACACTTTACAGGGTAAACATAACCAACGAGGAAAAAGTAAACCTTAAATTGCCACCCGGATATATTTTAACTGATTATATAGTTGATATTACCAATCCGGAATATCCTTACAAACAACTTTTTCCTTACTTCACAGACAATAAAGACTGGACCGCAGATAATTATGGGTCATTATGGATACCGAAGAAAAATGCAACCATACCATTAACGCCTGATAATATTATCCGCTACCAGCGCTGTATAGAAGTTTATGAAGCCAATAGCTTTGAGAACAGGGGAGGAAAATATTTTATTAACGGCGTGGAAGCAAACAGCTATACTTTTAAAATGGATTATTTCTGGCTGATGGGCGATAACCGCCATAATTCACTGGATAGCCGTTACTGGGGTTTTGTACCCGAAGATCATGTGGTTGGTAAAGCTTCGCTGATCTGGTTCAGTTACGAAAATGGCCCACGATGGAAACGTTTATTCCGCTGGATAAAATAGTACTAAATTTAGGGTATGAATAAAGTAGAATACAACTTTTCGTATGATGTTTACAATTCTGTTGATGAATTGGATGAAAAGGATGCCTGGCTGGTAAATGAAGCCAGGGAAGTTACTGCATCGGCCTACGCTCCCTACTCAAACTTTAATGTAGGCGCTGTTGCCAAACTGGCCAATGGCGAAATTGTTGCCGGCACCAACCAGGAGAATGCATCTTATCCCGTTGGTATTTGTGCCGAAAGGGTTTTACTGGCTTCCGCTGCATCCTTATATCCAAACATTGCCATTGACACCATTGCCATCAGCTACGACAATACTACCGGCGCCAGCAATCATCCCATCTCTCCATGCGGCATGTGCAGGCAAAGTTTAGTCGAATATGAAGAACGTGTTAAACAACCCATACGTTTGATCTTAAGCGGGCTGGATGGAAAAGTTTTTATTATTGAAAAAGCAAACCTGCTTTTGCCTTTATCATTCGGAAGTGTTGATCTAAAATAAGGTTTGAACACCGTTCGCTACTTTTCCTTCAAGTTCCAGCAGCCATTTCTTTCGCCATAGGTTTCCGCCATACCCAACCAGGTCGCCATTGCTGCCGATAACCCGATGGCAGGGAACGATGATACATACACTGTTGTTACCATTGGCCGTTCCTACAGCACGTATGGCTTTTACATTACCGATCCTTTTGCTCAGTTCCAGGTAACTGATCGTTCTTCCATAAGGGATCTTACAGAGTTCGGCCCAAACTGTTTGCTGAAATTCGGTACCAACCTGCAATGTGTGTACCGTAAATTCAGTTCTTTTACCTGCAAAATATTCATCCAGTTGTTTGATACAGGCTTTAATTACGGGAGACTTTGGCTTGGTAAAATTGAGTTCGGCCTCATTTATTTTGGCACCTTTCCAGGAGTTGACAAACAGTACATCAGATATGGCGCTGCCCGTGCTTCTTATTTCAAGTGCACCAAGTGGTGATTGATAGTATACGATCTCGATGTTCATTTCAAGTAACGTCATTGCGATCCCGCTTGAGGCGGGAGAAGCAATCTCCAGAGCAGATGGGTTTGCCGATAAACTACCGGATTTCTTTCGCTACAACGTTATCGAATTTACATGAATTTCTTTTGTCCCTTTGATTAAAATTCAATTTCTTTGATCAAATTAGATGATATACTGTATGCAGCGTGAAGCAAAATTTTATGAGAAGGCCATGTCGGCAGTCGCCGATCCTTACCGCATATCCATATTGCAGGAGATCGCTAAAAAAGGAGAAGTAAGGTGTTGTGATGTAGTATGCTTAACCGGCTTATCCCAACCAACCTGTTCTCACCATATTAAACTACTGGCCGAAAGTGAATTGATCGACTGCAGGAAGCAGGGCCGTAATAATTTCTTCTCTCTTAATAAGCATAATTTTAAAAAGCTTGGGGAGTATTTTGAAAAGTTTGGGGAGTAGGAATACGTCTTATGGCGTATTCTTGTTTCAAATTGTTTAAGAATTCGCCATAAGGGAATTCCTAACCGATCTTGCTCCCATTCTTCACCCCCAGCGTTGGCTGCAGCAATACCACGTCATTGTTTTCATCATAAACACCCAGCACCAGGCATTCGCTGAAGAAATTGGCAATTTGTTTTACCGGGAAATTTACAACAGCAATAACCTGTTTGCCCAGCAATGCTTCTTTGGTATAAAGCGTTTTTATTTGTGCGGAAGATCTTTTTATTCCCAACTCACCAAAATCTATGCTTAATTGGTAAGCCGGTTTCCTGGCTCCCGGAAATTCATTAACCTCCAGGATGGTTCCTGTACGGATATCTATTTTTTCAAAGTCTTCCCAGCTGATCATAAGGTTTCAATTGAAATAACTGCATCTATATTCAATGGTCCATAAATATGCGGAAACATTTCATGTACAGATGGCGCCAGTTCATATTTCAAAGGCGCAGTCAATTTTGTTTCGTCGATATGAAGTAATAAGAGATCTGTTTGTCCCTGGTAATAACGTTCTAAAACTCCGGCCACCTGTTCTGCTTTGCTGGTATGTATAAAACCTTCAGCGGCCAAAGAAGGGGCCAGGTAAATGCCCTGTAACGTTGCTTTTTGCCAGTCTGCTACAGTTATTACGTGATAGATCATGGGTCTAATAGATTGGCCAGTAAAAGCAGTTCCTCCATTTTGTAACGGTTCCTGTCGTTATCAAAACACTTGCTTAATTCTTCCAGTAAGAACTGGATGATGCGCCTGTTATTTAATTGTCTGAAATAAGAAGCAACAGGAGGAACCGAAATGCGTTTAAAATAGGCTTCCACATCCTGGTGACTGTACATCTGGCCGTTCAAAGGATCAATAAAGAAATTTATTTTTTCGGATGCATGGCCAACCGGGTTCAACAGATCATGCTGTGGATCAAAATAAGCCAGTATGAATTGTCTTGGGATATTAACTGCTTTCACCGGGATGTCCAGTAATTCGCAAAGCGCAATATAAATAATGCCGTTGCTCAATGCATTTCCTTTTTTACTTTCCAGGGTCTTGTTGATCAGGTAATCATCGGGATTATTATAGGCAAACTCAACAGCTTTTTGTTTGTAATAATTATAAAAGATACTGGTAACAATATTGATCTGTTCAATAGGAGTGAGGTAGTTATTGAGTTCCAGCCAGGTATTGCGGCGTAGTTTTTCAATTTCCTGGTAAACGGTTGTGGCATCAAAATCGGGGTAATGATAACGGGCCACCAGCAAAGCGCCTTCCATCAGGTCTGCATCCCTTGATGCCCAATCGGTAAAGTCATTGGTAAGGTCCCTGAAATGTAAACGGTGGATCAGCAATTCGATCCGTTCCTGTATCTCTTCACTGCCGGTATTTTCCCAAAGGCTTTCCAGGTTTGGGATGATGTCTTTTCCAAATGAAATGAGCTTATCACTTACCGTACTGTACACATATTCATCCGGGTCATCTATTAAATGAAGCAGGGCTGTTATTTCTTTATTTTCTTTCAAGTTCGAGGTTTATTTTATGAATTTCGGAAATTGAAAGGGAAATAAGAAGTTAAAATTTTCCACAGGTGTGATTAAATAAATGGTGAACCTTTGTGACTTTCTGAAAGAGGAGCGTTGAATATTGGATATTGGACATTTTTATCGCCCATGCCTTGGCTCGTATCTTCACGAACCATTTTTCTGTGTTGATGCTGTTCTTAAAGACCGGAACACCGAAGAGAACACTTGAGGTCATTAATTTTGAGGATGTAAATAAATGTTGGCACCCCAAAAATTATCATGCTCACTTACTAATAATTTAAAATCAATTTTACAATCAAATGGCTTTGATGTTGGAGGAGTGATCCAGTTACCTTTTGTAGAAATAATGATGTTGGTGATCCTTACTATATCCTGTTTTGTTCCCTTTTTACTTAATGCAATTTGTATATCTCTTATATTTCCATCTTTTGATATCGTAAATGAACCCGTAAAAGTGCTGTTGGAAAATGAACCTAATTGATCTAAAAATAGCGTGTTTATATCACCATTATATAGGGGGCAAAAGAACGCATTGGCAACTATTAGGGAATCGTTAATTACCGTTAATTGATGAGTTTGTTGCAGGTAGTCAAAAATAAAGTCAGTATTCATTAACGTGTAAATACCGAGACTGGAAGCCGGAATCCCCTGTTTCGGGACATCCCTTACAATAAGTAACTGATCACTTAATGAATCAATTTTGTATTTTACAAAATTTCCAATTGATAAGGTCCCCTCCTTTATAGAATACAATGCTTTAGTTGAATAACTCTCATCTGTTGATATCAAAACACTATCTTCCAAAAAGAAATACTTGATAGGCTTTTTGCTGAATTGCTGGTTTACTATAACATTACCCTCTATATTATTCTCAACAAGAATTCTTGTCCATTCCGTGTTTTTTAAACTTTGACAGTTTGAATTTGCACTATTAAGCATCCATAAAATTATTGCAAGGATCTTTAGTATATAAAACCTGCTCTGCATATAGAGTCTATATATTTATGATTGAAATTAATATTTCTTTTTGACAGAAAGCAGATAAGCCGCATAGGTTCCTGCATCATCATCCGACAGGTGCCTGAATTCTTTGGCAAATTGATGAGTAGCTAAACCACCTTCTTTTTTATAAGAGATAAGATTTAGTAAATTGAAATTATTCTTTTCAAGATAAGTCTTGTGCAAGGTAGGATAGGACCTGTTCAACGGCATTTTTTTTCCGATCCTTAATAACTTCCATTCAAGTGAAGAGTAGGCCCTGTGGCCATTCCATTGTTTTGCTGTGCCAAGAGATGAAAAATCAATTACATGCGCCATCATGCCACCGGGTTTTAACCATGTATTCATGGCAGGGTATACCAGGTCCAGGTCGGTATATTGTAAAACCGATTGTGAAAAAACAAGATCAACAGTTTCATTTTGAATATCACCTGCCTCCCAGGGTACAAAATAATTTATAAACCTATTGGAAGCAGCCGGTACTGCCAGTTCTTTTCTAATGGCAGCCAATCTTTCCGGGGCCATTGCCGATGCAAGTAATCCTTCGGTAATTATATGAGCAGGGAACCGGTAGTTATCAAGGTTAGGTATTAACCCGGGATATTCCCGGGCATCGGGAACTGCTGCTCTCTTACTGAACAACTCAACGAGCTCGTCAAATATTTTTACATTGAGCGCCACATTACCGTAAGCAAAAAGATCCAGGGCCAGGTATTTTTCACAGCCGCATAATAAGGCAGCCAGCCCCGTTCCCAACGAATCGCCGGGGCCCAGTTCGGCTATAACAGCGGGCATATTTTTTTTATGTTCATTTAACAGGATCAGATGCCGCAGCCAGGTAGAATAACAGTACCTGCTGTCCGTTGTTCCTCCAGTATGGGATGGCTTATGTAAACGGGGTATGGAAATAAGAGCTTTTATTAATCCCTTTGCAATGCGGATAAATTTTTCTGCAACCACTTTTTTAGCGTGAATTTAGGTAAAATGTTCAATTAAAAAAGCCTGGCGGGAAATAATTCATTGGTGTAGACATTTGTCTGCGCCATGAAGATGTACATGAAGAAACAAAGATTTTATTTAAACCGGAAAGCGAATTAGTAAGCGGTCAACCCCGCCGATGATTTGTAGCGATAAAATGCCGAAGAAGTTTGTCATACCCGTCTTGAGGCAAACCATGTAAGCTGTAGTACCCCGCTGGAGCAGTGTTCCCACCCAAAATTACAAATTGACTGAAAAGTTTTGAGGGTAACCTGGGCCGTTATAATCTTCCCGGATTACATCCTGTAAAAACCCTGTTACAAACAGGGTTGAACTAAGGAGAAACACAAGTGCTCCCGTCGGAATTGTAAGCACAATTTAGATACTTTGTGGGAACACTTGCGCTAGTCCGGGGTTTGTTAGAAGCACTTTATATTCATTTTTTATATTCTTTCTCGTTCATTAGTCGCCAAATTTTTGGGTTTAAATATTATTATTGTCAAGATGCCCCAAATAGTTATTAATATTCCCATATAGTTTACAATGTTTTCGTCGGCAATATCTGAAGTAAATGCAATGTCTATGGTTGAATGAAAAATAGCACATATTAAAATACCCGCTCTGGTTGAATTAAATAACCAGGTTAACAAAATACTACCCGTCAGCAAACTGAAAACCCAACCCAAAATTCCTGCCATATCCATTGTTGTATAACCAATACGGTAAAAGAATAAAGGTAAATGCCACAAAGCCCAAAAAAATGTCAATGCAATACTCGCTGCCAATGCGTTTAATTTATTTTGAAGTCGTGGTAATGCAAAGCCACGCCAACCCACTTCTTCACCGAAGCCAAAAAATATCAAGTTGTAAATAAAGAATGTCAACAGGTTAAAATTGGGGAATTCTTTTGTTGTCAATAGCCCTGTTATTTCTATTGGTTTGGTGTGAACGAATTGGTTTATTACAGATGCGATTATTGCAAGAAGGAAAGGACTGCATAATGCAATTGTCAGGTAGATGAGTGGTTTTACCTGAAAGCATTTTTTTAAGAGTGTTTTAAGTCCTTCAGTTTTTAAGAATATCCAGGTTGTCAGGAAGGACGCAATTAAAGGTCCCAGTCCGCCAAGTGCATGATGAAAAGGCAATGTCGGAAGATTTGTTAGTGCGAAAATGTGTCCATACAAAGGCAACCAGATTGTCCAGGATATTAAATAAGAAAGTCCAAAATAAGTTAGTAGTTGTTTCATTTTCTATATAAAGTTCTTACTTGCGGCAGTAAGGCAACAAAAATAATAGCAACAGCAAAAAACATATAGAAGGTATGCAACCAATGCACCGCTGAAAGAAATACCATTTGGATTTGTATCCAAAAAATCAATATAAGGCCAACATAAATACTATATGTCCATGACCAATGCATGTCTTTAAAAAAATTGATTCGTTCTGCAAGTTTTGATTTCGGTTTTCTGATTAAAGCTATTATCAGCAGCATGGGAACAAGTCCAAGAATGGAAAATAAAATGATTCCCGGCAACAAAAAATTATTGAATGGGGATTCACTTAACATTGACAAAGGCATCCCTATCAATTTTCCACTTGGTGAAATAATTAAAACCCCACCGCCTCCAATTGCTCCTAATCCAAGAAATGCGAATAAGGCAATTAATAAATTTCTTGTTCTTTTTAATTTCATGTTTTTTTTTGTAAAAGTCTGAAATGGAAAATTGTCAAGATATGATTTATATCAGCTTTTCAAATGATGGTTCTTAGTGTCACATACCTGATTAATGTAGTACTGTCGTTTAAGGTTGCCGCTAACGGCAGGGCTTGCTACAGGCATTATATAACGTCCAGTCTGAAATCGCTGCCTGCCTCTGGCGCTGATGTTCCCAACCATAATTACAAATTGGCTGAACGGAAGTTTTGAGGGCCACCTGGGCCTTTGTAATCTTACCGGATTGCATCCGCTAAAACCCTGTTACAAACAGGGGTAGGACTAAGAAACACAAGTGATCCCATTGCCATGGTAAGCACCATTGAGATTCTTTGTGGGAACTCTTGCGCTATTCCAGAGCAATCTTATGTTAGCGGCAGTGCTTCCTTGATGACTACGGTTTCATTTTTGCGATCTTATAAACTTTACCATCCTTATCATAAGTTGTCCACTCACCAACTTGTTTTCCATTATCAAAATGGCCCGAACGCATTATTGTTCCTGTTTTGCGAAACCATTCCCAATATCCATCCATTTGATTACTCTTCATTTTCCCTCTTCCCCAAAGCGTGCCATCCTTGTGGTAATGACTTACGATTTTGCTACTTACTTGTTTTATGCTTTTTTTCGTTGGCATAATAAATTAAAATTTATGGAGCTACATGTTTTGCATAGCATTGCTGCTTACGAGCAGGCTTTATATAGGCTGGGAATTATTCCATCTGCCCGTAACTGCTGCTGATTGAAAAGCAAATGTAGAAGTTTATTATAAAAGTTCAGCGATGTTTGTCCTGCCCAACTTGTATAAAACCCAATGCTGGGCGTAGTTTTGCTTGTAGCTTAAAAACTTGTTTAATGATGTTAATGTTTATGTTATAAAATTCACTTAAAGTCACTATAATATTTTCTATATCCAAATATTGTTTGATTTTCAGACCGTTTTGAAGTTGATGAATATTGAAAGGAAGATCTTCACTATCAAATCTTGTTGGTATCCCTTGCTTTACTTTACGTATAATCATCCTATCTAGAAATAGCCCTTTTTCACCGTAGTCATCTACACAAATTTGCAAGTAGTCTTTAATACCAATTGGTTTATCAGTCAAGTGATAAAGATATGGTTTAGGGTGGGGATAATTTTCTATTAAATATCTATCTTCTGATAAATAGGTAGACACATATTCAATTTTATTTTGCTTAACAAAAACTGCTTTTTTCTTATTAAGTGGAATTGGGGCATATAGTGGATAACCAATATCTACAATAAATTTAGTTGAATCAATGCTAACTATAATTGCTGAATGAAGACTGCTTTTATCTTTAATTTCATTAATGGTTAAATAAGTTTCAAAACCCAAAGATTTTAAAAGAAAATTGAAAGCAAAGTTACTCTCATAGCAAGTTCCTCCCGTTCCATAAGTAATTGCATCATTCCAAAATTCAAATTCAAGTCTGATACACTTTTCTGGTTCTATAAGTTTATCTTTTCTTAATATTCTGGAAAAGCTTTCCCAAGGTACAGTTGTTGAGTAAGCTGTTATTAATTTTTGTAAATATTCAAGGGATGGTTTAGCTTTTACCATTCCTAAATATTGTAAAATTGGTTGTATCATTTTGAAGCTCATCTAAATTACGCACATCGAGAGTTTGTAAAAAAACACCCGTTGTTTCCCAAATATACACACAATGTTAATAGGGGCAAAAGCTGCATACAATTTGCTTAAAACCAGTCATGACTTATATATCAGGCAGCAACCGCAATCAAACCTGCTTTGCTACCCTTGATGATCAGAATTCCGTCCCGCCCGGCGCTGCCGCCACTTAAAGTTTAATGAATTTTATTTGAAATGTAAAGCTGCTTAATAAACGGTCAAGCCGCTGGCCGATGATTATTTATGAGATAGAGCTGAAGTTCCATTGTCAGCCCCTATTTAGTCAACATGTTAGCGGTTGTTTTTCTTTATTGCATCTACATACTGCTCTTCACTAAAATGCAATTTCAACCCAACAACTTTACCTTTTGCGTCCCTGGAAAATCTTACGTATGTATTGCTATATGACCAAGATTCAAACTCGTCTTTTGCTGTCCAAACCATCTCCACAGTTGGGTAAAAAGAAAGTGTCATAAATAATTGGTCGGCTTTATGTGTTATTTCAAAATTAAAATCAGTTACACTAATACCCATTGCATTTTTCATAAAAGTTTGCATGTCAAACGGAGTATTTTTCAAAGTGTATTTTCCCGTATACTCTTGAAGCACTTTCTCTGGCAAACTACCCTTTTTAATTTCGTCTAATGTGATATTAAACTCAACTCGCCTTGAATTTCCGTTCTCTATTATTGGACGTGTAATGAGTAGTTGCTCCTCATGAGTAAATGAACTTAAAATAAAATCTTTGTTATTTTTGTTTTGTCCTTCAAAAAATAATTGTGTTGTCAGTTCGTGATAATCTCTTTTTGAAATTTTGAAATGTATATGCCTTGTTCTATTGCCGTATGGCCCAGGAAATATTGTCTTGAATTTATATTCCCCTTTTTCATTTGTAATTGCTTGTCCCCAACCTTGAAAATTTGGGTCGTCCTGATATTGGCTTTTGTCATACTCATGATGATATTTACCGTAGTGGTTTGCCGACCATATTTCTACAACTGAGGCTTTAATTGGATTACAGTTTTTGTCGCTCACTTTACCAAAGACTGTTATTATTTGCCCAAATGCAACTCCTGAATCTCCTTGAATTTGTGTCAAATCAATATCATGGTCTGCTTGCTTCCTGTATTTCATAACAGCAAATGGACCTAATTCCAAAATAGGTATAGGCTGACATGCTTCTGATGTCAAATTTGTTATTGGCTTTGAAAAACTATTAGAAATAAAACCTGTAGCCACAGTTAAGCTTAACCCATGTAAAAATTTCCTTCTGCATACATTTTTTTTGTCCATACTGTTTAAATTGTAGAGTGCTCCAATAAAATAACCGCTAACGGGAGTATTTATGATATAAGCCGCAATAGCCCACTTTAAATTAGCTTTGATTATCAGGTAATTGGCATTATACATTTTGTACCTGCCTGCCGGTAGGCAGGTTTATTATAGCATAAATGCAATTTAGTAAAAAATATATACGTCTGCCAGGGTTTCTAGTCTTTCGGTGAGGGGGAATATTCAATAACTAATCCTCAATATTAAGTTTTCAATGAAAACCCGATAATTTTTTTTTGTGTTCCATTCAGCTATTTATCAGGTTCATTTCCAAACCATATCACAGCATAACTTCCATAAATACCAATGCCGATCGCATTCCATTTCCTTTTCCATTTATCTTTATTCAGCATCACTGCATTATGTGGCCTGCTTGATCTCCAACTTTCAAGAGCATCCGCTGCATTTGCTAAATAAGCTTCATCTATTGCAAAAGCAATTTCAAATCCATAACCTTTATAAGCAGTAAGTTCCTGGGGTTTTGACCACATTAGTTTAGCCCTGGCGTGATTATCAGTATAACAAACGGCTTTCCACTTGCCCTGGTTGGACCAGCTGTGAAAATTGCATGACGAATTCCGCTGGTAGTTTTCTTCCAGGTCCTTTACATGGGTTTGTGCTACGATGGTTAGAGATCTTGAAAGCGGGATATGGGGGAGCCCCTTTGCTTTTCTGTATGCCATTACAAGATCGTAGAGTTCAGATTCATCGCTGGATAATTCCTGTGCAACACTTACTGAGTATAGGGTAATAAAAATGTTCAAAAAGAAAAGAAACTTAAGGAAAAGTGGATTTTTCATCTGATACTAAAGAATTTATATTGTTTTTTTCGGTTGGACCCATCGATCGAAATTCAGAAAATATTCAATACACAACGATCAATTTTAAATGCTCAAATAAAAGCCCCTGCTGAGATTTGTATACTTCTCAACTTGAATATTGAACATTGAAAATTGTTTATTGAACATTTTTATAAGAGATAATCTCCATCTGAAATTGTCAACTTACTTCTTCTTCACCGCAGCTTTTTTTGGCGCAGCCTTCTTTTTAGCAGCCCCTTTTTTGTCAAAGGCTTTGGGATCCTGTGCTGTTATAATAGCTTTTAGTTCCTCGAGGCTAATGGCAGCAAGGCTTTCAGCGGTATATTTTCCTTTGGGCAAGCGCATGCGTTTTTTGCCATACACAGCTTCGGGGCCCCAACGGCCATTTTGGAGCGAAATTTTTTCTTCGGGCCATTGCTGTATGAAGCGGTTGGCTTCTTTAACCATTTTGGCTTCTATCAGCTGGTTAATATCGGGTTGGGTGAGGTTATCAAAATTGTAACGTGCAGAAACATTTATGAACATATCGTTCCACTTGATGAACGGGCCAAACCTTCCTTTTCCTTTTGTGACCGGTTTCTCATCATAAAAACCAATAGGAGCGTCTTCAAATTTTTTAGCATTGATTATTTCAATGGCTCTTTCCAGGGTAACAGCAGATGGCTCTTCGCCTTTAGGTAAGGAGATGAACTGCTCACCAAATTTTACATAGGGGCCAAAGCGGCCAATGTTGACCGATATTTCCAAACCTTCATGTTCACCCAGCGGCGCACCAAGTTTAAAAAGCTCCTGTGCTTCCTCCATCGTGATGGTTTCAATACTTTGCGAAGGTTTCAGTTTGGCAAACTTTGGTTTTTCATCTCCTTCGGCAACACCGATCTGCACCATCGGACCATAGCGACCCATCCTGGCAATAATGGGTTTGCCTGTTGCTGCATCTGTACCTAACGCTCTTTCGCCAACAGCTCTTTCGGCATTCTCCAAGGTATGTTCAACACCTTCATGAAATGGGGTATAAAAATCACCCACCATCTTATTCCATTTCATCTTACCATCAGCGATCTCATCAAACTCCATTTCAATATTGGCCGTAAAGGAATAGTCCATCACTTTCTCAAAATGCTGGTTTAAAAAATCAGTAACCACCAAACCGAGGTCTGTTGGAAATAATTTTGATTTTTCTGCTCCCGTATTTTCCTGGTCAGTGATCTTTTTGATCTCATCATTTTGCAATCTTAATATCCTGAAATCTCTTCTTAAAGGATCTTTATCTTTTTTCTCAACATAAGTACGCTTGATGATCGTTGAGATAGTAGGAGCATAGGTACTCGGCCTTCCAATACCCAGTTCTTCCAGCTTCTTTACCAGCGAGGCTTCTGAATATCTTGCAGCATGTTTGGTAAATCTTTCTGTTGCTGTCATTCTTTCAAAATCCAGCACCTGGCCCACAGTTAAATTTGGTAGGCGGCTTTCATCTTTATCATCTGCATCTTCATCATCCGTACTTTCCAGGTACACTTTTAAAAATCCATCAAACTTTATTACCTGCCCGCTGGCGGTCAATTCCTGTTGATTGGTGCTGATATTTATTTTTGCAGTGGTATTCTCCAGTTCGGCATCACTCATCTGCGAAGCGATGGTTCTTTTCCATATCAATTCATACAACCTGTTCAGGTCAGGATCACCAACAGATTTATTTTCCATGTAGGTTGGGCGTATGGCTTCGTGTGCTTCCTGTGCACTGTCATTTTTATTTTTGTATTTACGTACCTGCAAATAATTGTCACCAAAACTGCTTCTGATCTCAGCTTTAATGGCATCCATGGCCGTATCGCCCAGGTTCACACTATCGGTACGCATATAAGTGATCTTACCGCTTTCGTATAATTTTTGTGCCAGCAACATGGTCTTGGTTACACCGTAACCCAACTTGCGGCTTGCTTCCTGCTGCAGGGTAGAAGTGGTAAAAGGTGCTGCAGGCGTACGTTTTCCAGGCCTTACCTGTATGTCTTTTACCGAGTATTGAGCACCGATACAACCCTGCAAAAACTTTTCAGCATCTTCTTCATTATGCTGTTTACTGCCTTCGGCCTTAAAGGAAACAGACCTGTTATTCAGGTCTGTTGCAGTTAAAGTTGCTTCCAGTTTAAAACTGCTAACCGGGGTGAACTGGTTTATCTCTCTTTCTTTTTCTACAATTAATTTAACGGCCACGCTTTGCACCCTTCCAGCACTCAGGCCACCGGTCATACCGATCTTACGCCAGAGAACCGGGCTCAGTTCAAAACCAACGATGCGGTCAACGATCCTCCTGGCCTGTTGTGCATCCACCAGGTTCATATCAATGGTACGTGGATTTTGAACAGCAGCTAAGATAGCAGGTTTGGTGATCTCATGAAAAACAATTCGCTTGGTTGTCTTCGTATCCAGTCCCAATACTTCAGCCAGGTGCCAGCTGATACTTTCTCCTTCACGGTCCTCATCCGATGCCAGCCAAACTACTTCACTTTTTTTGGCAATTGCTTTCAGATCCTTCACCACTTTTTCTTTTTCCGGAGGTACTATATATGTAGGCTGAAAATTATTGTTAATGTCTATGCCCATATCATTCTTCACCAGGTCACGAATATGACCAAAGCAACTCTTCACTTCAAAGTCTTTTCCTAGAATTGCTTCAATGGTCTTAGCCTTTGCCGGGGACTCCACTATTAACAGATTTTTTGCCATATTCGATTCGTTATATTTTTGTGTAACAAGCTGTGGCACTGGTTTTCAACATGATGGTGGCCCTCACTTGTACGGTCGTGTTTTACTGAAATTTTCTTATTTGCAAAACAGTAACTTATACTGCAATATTACTTTAAAATTGAAAAATCAAAATAAATCTTATTGACGCTTAGCAAATTTTAACCCTTTTCTATGAATTCTACGGCCATGTTTTTAATACCGCCATCATGGTAAATTTTTTGATGCCCAAGCCCTTTTGTGAGTACGAATTGTATATTGGGGTGGTTGTCTTCCTTTACCTTTAATGCATCGGCCCAGGGTGTAATATCATCTTCTTCATCATGTATCCAAAGAACAGATGCCTGGATATTAAACATGGCCCTGCGCATAGAGAACCATTCCAGTTTCTTTCCGCTTACTTTCAAAACAAGTTTTTCAAACTCCTGTCGAAC
>JBDSGK010000170.1:0-5900 GCA_039919015.1 Ferruginibacter sp. | reverse complement strand
TGCATATGGGCGAAGTAACCGTGGGGGAGATAGGCGTGATTAAAAAGGACCTGGCCATGAGTGGCGATACCATGAACACCACAGCCAGGATACGTAGCGCCTGCACGGAGCTGAACCAGAAATTCATCATGTCGAAGGATTTTATGGAAAACAGCGACCTTAAAGAATGGCAGGGAGAAAGCCTGGGAATTGTTGATCTTAAAGGGAAATCCAACGGCCTTGAATTATTCTCTATTAAGATCTGATGAGCATAATTACCAATAAAAAATTATGATCAGGATATTAAAACACAGGATCCAAAAACTGTCTGAAGCCATTGCTTTAGTTTCAGTTCAACTTTTTCTTGTATTTATTGCTTTTAGTGTTTCGCTTGGCCTGCTGATCATGATCGTGCGGGAAATATTTTACGAAAAGGAAAACAATATCGATAACAAGGTATTTGATCTCCTGCAGCCCCATGTATCAGATATCAATACCTCCATTATTCAGTTCTTTACTTTTTTTGGCTCGCAGCAATTCCTGGTGCCTGCCTGGCTGCTCTTCCTTATCTATTACTTTTTTATTCGTAAAAATAAATGGTACTTTATTAAAATGCTCACCATTTCAATAAGCACGGTGGCGTTAATGTTGGGTTTAAAATTATTCTTTAACCGCCCAAGGCCGCTCATACCGCTTTTAAAAGAAGTACCCGGACTTAGTTTTCCCAGTGGGCATGCATTTATGAGCTTTGTTTTTTTTGGTATGCTTATATACCTTGTACACCGTGAGGTAAAAAATAAATGGCTGAAATGGATATTGATCTTTTTGCTGGGATTTATGATATTTACAATAGGACTCACCCGGGTTTACCTGCGTGTGCACTATGCAAGTGATGTATTGGCAGGTTTTTGTTTTGGGCTGATGTCGCTGGTGATACTACTGTGGTTATTACGCAGGATCGAAAAATTCAATGAGAAAGAATTGCCGGCTACACTGAATGTAACAAAGCCTCCTGAGGGCCTTCCTTCGGTAAAAGCAGGGAAATAATCATGCCCTGGAACCAAAGCCAGGCAATACAATTATATGTTCAAGTTTTGCATTCGTTGCCCAGTCTAGATCCAAACGCAGATATCTGAAATATTTTTTCTTTTTAGATCCGGAACCCAACATGTTTCTGCAGGATAACCAACAGGGATCAGTAAAAAGGGTTTCTCATTTTCGGGACGGTTTAAAATTTTCGATAAAAAATTCATTGGGCTTGGGGTATGCGTTAATGCAACCAAACCTGCATCATGAATTGCAGTAAGCAAAAACCCGCAGGCAATACCGCAACTTTCGGTTACATAATAATTCTGGTGTTTGTAATTATTGTTTTCCAGTTCGTAACTTCTTTTAAAAACAACAATGAGATAAGGGGCGGTTTCTAAAAATGGTTTTTGCCAATCAGTTCCTATAGGCTGCAGGTCCCTGAGCCATTCAGCTGTCATCCTGTTTTCGTAACTTTCTTTTTCTTCTTTTTCAGCTGCCATGCGGATCTGCTTTTTCACTTCAGGGGTTTTTACCACACAAAATGTCCATGGTTGTTTGTGTGCGCCTGAAGGTGCTGTCGATGCAGAAAGAATTATGTTTTCAATTATATTTTCAGGAATGGGTTTATCCGAAAAATCCCGAACTGTTCTACGTGTATTCATCCATTCAAGAAAAAGTTGGCAACGGGTACCCATTTCATTGACCTCAAAAGTTTTTTTTGTATATGATACAAAAGGAAAGTTATCAATGAGTTTTTTTTGCATGTTGATTTAAAATTAGTAGTTGACTTTTTGCATAGCAGTAGAGATGAAAAACCTGGTGATTGACTGGTATTCAAGCTGAATATTGTTGGTAAGATGAAGATAACAACTAATAGCTACATTCGTAATACCAGGCTGGAACTATGTTTTTAATCTTTTTGGAGAAGTACTTGCTCAGCATCCTGCGGACAGGTGGAGCATCATAAAAATTTCAGCAGGGCGACTGCATAGCAAGATCCCCGGTATTAAACGTGACCATTACCGGCACATGGTCGCTGTATTGTTTCCAAAGATCATAGTCACCGATCTCTACTGATTCGATCTTATCGGTCATATCAGCCGAGGCAAAACAATAGTCAAGGTGATAGGGTTTGTCTTTGTGTTTGTAAAGGTAAAAAGTAGGATGTTTTTCTTTTCCCTGCACCTGTTTATGATGCAGGTGGTAGCAGCTAAAAATGCCTTTTTCTTCCAGTCGTTTTACTACATGCGAATGATTGCCAGTCCTGTATTTCCTGTCCCAGATGGTGTTGCTGTTAAAATCACCGACCAGTATCGTTTGTTTGTTCTTTAACTTTTTATCGTAATGATGAATGGCTTTCCATACCTGTTCAACATATTGCCCGTCGGGATCATCGGGGTTGTTTGCCCAGATGGCATAGAGTGTGAAATTGAATTCCATCCCGGTTACCGCAATGGGAATGATCATTTTCAATTGCGCATTGTGATTGCGGAGCAACTTAAACCTGCAACCGCTATAGGAAAAAATACCAAGCCCTTTATTTTTATTGGTTCCAAACCAAAGCATATCAGTTGGCAGGGGTGTAGCGGGATCGAATTTTAATTTGTCGGGATGTTCGCATTCCGGAACAATTAAGATATCCGGCTTATGCGTTAAGATGAGTGGCGCTTTTTTTCTAAAAGCCATATTGCAGTTCCAGGTAATAATCTTCATGATTTAAGTTCAGATAGTTATTACTAATTTCCCTTTGTGTACAGCTTTACCAAATATCCTGAATGCTTCAGCAACTTCATGTAATTTATAAGGCCCGTCTATAACAACCTTGATCTTACCTGTTTCAAAAAGCCCGTTCATATAAACCAGGTCCTTGTTTGTCTTTAACGCAACAATACGAAAATGCTTTTTACTGAACATAGAGATCCATGGCCCCAGTAATAAAAGCTGGAGAAGGCGGCTCATAGAACCACCGACTGTTACATAGGTGCCACCAGGTGATAATGCACGGGTATAAGCAAATATGGAACGGTTTGTCTTGGCATCAAGGATCAGGTCGTACCGCTGGCCATTTTTAGTAAAATCTTCTTTTGTATAATCAATAACATGATCAAAACCTAGTGAATGCATCATATCAAGTTTATGGGTACTGTCAACACCGGTTACTTCAACCCCGTATGTTTTGGCGATCTGCACGCCAAAAGTACCAACACCCCCGCCTGCACCATTGATCAACAGCTTTTGCCCCGACTTAATTTTTCCTTTATCAATAAGGCCCTGTACAGCCAGCATCGCGGCTTGTGGTATTGCTGCTGCTTCTTCAAAACTCATGCTGGTTGGCTTCAGCGCCAATGCTTTTTCACCGGCACACACATATTCAGCAAAACCTCCCCAGCGGCCGCTCAGATCGCCATACACTTCATCACCTGGTTTAAACAGCCTTACATGTTTACCAACTGATTCAATTTGTCCGGAAATATCTGAGCCAAGTATCTTTCTCTTTGGTTTTAGAAAACCATTCAGCAGGCGGTTTACGAAATCACCATGTAGCAGGCCATCGTCCCAATCATTGACCGACACAGCATGAACCTTGATCAACACCTCATCGTCCTTCGGACAGGGTTTTTCTATTTCTTTGAGCTGCAGAACCTCAGGGCCGCCATATTTTGTGTAGATTATTGCTTTCATTTTAGTTAGATCTATTTTACTGCTGTCAAATACTTAACCTGAATTATTTTAACACAAGTATATTTTTATTCTTGCCCAATGTTATAAATTGAAGTAACCAACCCAGTTGAATATTGAGGAACCTTATCGATCGGCCGTTACCCCAACGATAGGCCCAAAATTCCCATCCAGCTGTACCCAGTTTTTTCCGGGCAAATATGTTCTGCATACAAATCCATCAAAGGATAGCGCATTTTTGCATCCCAGTTTTTTAAAATAGTGTGCAAGATCATACAAATTGATCTCTTTTTTCGACATGACAAAAACCAGTTTGTTACCCGGTAAAAGACCAACCCCATTCCTGATGTTCAGGTTTATAGAACCTTGTTTGAATTCGGGATGAATTTTTCCATCAAATACCAACATGGGGCCGGATTGGGTAGCATACTTTACCTTTCCGTTGTTAATAAAATTTTCTGTCTTAACAATAGCACCATTATTCTCCATATCAATGTACAATACACCATTTGGTTTCCAGTAAAAATTGCCGGTTGCTGTTCTGCGGTTCAACGGTGTTATGGTTTTCCCGTTCTGGATAAAAAGGCCCAACGGTGAGTTGTCTGTCTTGTACATACCTGCATTGGTAGCAAAAAGAAGTGTTTTATTTTTTGTTTCAACCCAGGTTTTTAAATTTTGTATACTTCTGAATACTTGGCCTTTGTCATCTTTCCAGAATATCTTCAGATCCTGTTTCTTTAGGTCAACCTCATAACTTAAGAAAATATCTTCATCCATGCGAGAACTTTTAAAAGCAAAGATCCCTGCTGCAATGAATATCAGTATAAACAAAAGTTTTATGGATTCCTTTTTATGCATGGGATTTGGTCGTGGGTACTGTTAAATGAAAATTTCGTATGACAACAAAGCCACCTGTTCCTAACTATACTTCTCTCATTTTGTAAAATGGTCCCAGGTTGCCTTTGCTATATCTGCAATCATTTTTTCATTCATGTTTGCGTTTTCGGATGAATTTGTAACAAACACGCTTAAAAAAAAATGTTGCCCGTTGGGTAAGAAAACAATTCCAATATCATTAACAGCAGCGGTTAGGCCGGCTTTATTGGTACCTGAGGAGCCCGTTTTATGGGCAATGGCTGTACCTTTGGGTAATTGCCCTTTTAACCTGTCGGCACCTGTTTTTGTTTGCTTCATCAGTTTCCAGATGAAGTCATGGCTTTTTGCGGACAGCAGTTTTTTTGTGTTATAATAAAAAGCGGCCAACACTTCAGTTGCAGCTTTTGGCGTGGTCCAGTTCTGGTATTGCAGGTCCCAGTTAGCTTGCATTACTTCCTCATTGATCTTTATGGATACATTGGTAAAATTATTTTTTACAAAATAGTCTTCAACAGCTTTGGGGCCGCCCAGGAGTTTTAACAGCAGTTCGCATCCAACATTGTCACTTTCTGCAACTGTATATTCCAGGATCCTGGCAATAGTAAGCGTTACTCCTTTAGGATATTTATTTGCGATCGGGCTATACAGGGTTGGTATTATGTCTTTCTGTTCAATTTTTATTTTTTGTTCTAATGAGAATTTCCCGTTATCAATTTTGGATAGCATCAGCAGTGCAATATGAAATTTAAATACACTTTGCAATGGAAAATGCTCGTTGCCATTTAATGACAAAGTGTCTTTTCCATTATTTCCCATAATCGAAACCCCAACTAATGCGTTCTTTGTGGAAACGATCTGTTGTATCTTTTGCCTTAACTGGTTTGTTGTTTGAGCAGTTGTTTGTAAACTGGTAAATGAGATCAATAAAACTATTAAGTAAAATTGCCTGGCCATGATTTTAATTGTACAATGATGATGTAAGGTAAAACGAAAAATTAAAATCAAACAAATTTTGTATTGCTTGTGTCAACAACTGCAATTTGAGAAACTGGTAGATCATCAGGTAAAGCTGCAGATGGAACAGGGGGGCTTTGCGAAACAGGTGGACTCAAATGTTAATTCTATAAAATAACTGTTCTTCCAAGTTGCAGGTTAATCTTATCCACCAATACTTTTAGGTCAACAGGTTTTTCAATGGCATCATCGGCTTGGAAATGAAGATATTCCTGCATGATATCCGGGCTGCCGGAGATCATTATGATTGGAAAATAATTGGTTTGCGGGTTGGCCTTTAATTCTTTGCAGAACGATTTTCCGCACATATCAGGCATTTGCAT
>JBDSGK010000169.1:0-19905 GCA_039919015.1 Ferruginibacter sp. | reverse complement strand
GATGCAGAATTGTCGGTGCTGATATGCGATGACTTCCAACCCGATTGCAGATTGCTGTTCTTGCCCATCTTCAGGGTATGATCTATTTTACCCGATACAATTTTTATTGCAGCAGGAATATTACCCCTTGCCGATTCTTTATAACCGCCTGCTGACTGGAACTCGTTATTAAATTGCTGTTCGCTATTGATATCATAGTTGAGCCAGTCAATATCTACAGCAATATCCTGCGATGATGACAGGTTATGCCGCAGGTTTAGATTTACCAGCCCGCTGCTGAACTTGTTATTGCTGGTGCTGTTTGTTGCAATGGCCGAATCAACATTGCCAGCTGCATCAAGCCAGGTGGCGCGGGCATCGTTCTTTCCTTTGCGTTTTATAGCCGTTCCTCCCAATACAATTCCAATGGTAGTTTTTGGCGTTACATAATAATCAACCCCAACCTTTATATTATTATTGATAAAGTGGCCCGAAAAATAGGTTGGCTGATCAAGCACAGCAGTAAGCACCCCGTTATCATCATAATATTTTCGCAAGGCATAAATATTGGTGAGGTATTTATTCAGGTTCATGCTGTAGCTAACAAACATATTGAATTTACCTGTGCGGTAATTCAATTGCATGCTGTTGTTATTCTTTGCATAAATACCCTGGCCTGCCGAAATGGTGAACGATCCGTTGAAACCCTTTGCTTTATTCTTTTTTGTTTTGATGTTGATGACCCCTGCATTACCGCTTGCATCATATTTGGCAGGCGGGTTATTCATCAGTTCTATCAGCTCTACCTGTGATGAGCTCATGCTGCTGAGTAAATTATTTAATTCGGCACCGGATAGATATGTTTGTTTATCATCGATCAGTACCAGCACGCCGGCTTTGCCCTGTAATGCAATGCCGCCGTTCCTGTCCACCGTTACCCCCGGCGATTTTTCTAAAACCTCCAGCACGGTTGAACCAACATTGGTAACCGATGCATCAACATTCAATACTACTTTACCCGGCTTCTGTTCAATAAAAGGTTTTCGTGCTGCAATACTTACTTCCTTTAAAGTAGTAGTTGCGGGTTTCAATGTTACTGTGGCAGTGTTTACTGAAGGAAAAACATAGCTGCCGGATATTTGTGTTTGATAATTATTGAAGCTCACTTTAAATGTAAAAGAGCCCTTACCTATTTTTTCAAAACGGGCTTCTCCATTATTATCAGTTATAGCTACTTTTACAAGCTTGTTATCTTTTAATAGTTCTACTGTAGCAGCTATCGCCGGTTTCGACTGCTCATTTAAAACAGTTAATGTAAACCCATCACTGCTCGTTGCTGCCTGCCCATAGGTAAAGGGAGCTAAAAGCATTAGCGCAAACAGCCTGTATAATTTTTGTACATGTTTCATCCGGCCACCAAGATATTATAGTAATAAAAGTAAGCAGTACCAATTATGTTGAGCGGTTGTATAAAGAATACAATGGCTTATTCGCTACAGATCATGGCTGTTTTTTACAGGGTTGAATATTTTTAGTAATAAGGCATAGAGTTCCGGGTGTTTTTCCTTCAGCAGGTCGGGTCGTTCAAAAAAATACTCAGATACAACGGCGAAGAACTCCGCTTCGTTGGTGGCGCCATAAGGGTTGATATCTGAGTCGTCATTATAGATCTCGTGTATTTTCTGCTGCATCAGTTGCAGCCATGGCCTGATGTATTTTTTATCCAGCAAGGCTTCGGGCAAACCGTCGATCTCTCCATCGCTTTTATCAAGCAGGTGTACAAATTCGTGAATCGCGGTATTGTTTTTACCGGTGTCATTACTAAAAGCCTGTCTCAATTCAAACTGCGATAAGATCATCACCTGGTTCATGGCCCCGCTGCCAACCATGCCCAGTATGTTCCGGCCATCACCCTGCTGTTGAAATTCATGATCAAATGAATCGGGATAAAGCAAAACTTCATTTAAATTATGATACTTCCATCCGGGGAAATTAAAAATGGGAATAATGGCGCTGGCTGCGATCAATACCCGGTCAATTTCTTCAGCAGCTGTTTTAACACCGGTAATTTTTACCTGCTGCAAAAAGTCTGCAGCACGTTCTTCAAACTCCGTTTGTTTGTCTTTATTTAATTGTTGGTAGAAGGGAACATGCTCTTCTAATATTTTTATAAGCTGCACGGGCAGGGGATCAGTTACCTTGATCTTCTTTTGCTGTAAGAACTTAACTGCAAATACAATTGCAAGAATAAAAATGATGAGGATCAATAATTGCATAGATGTAAAAAAATAAACTTGAATTTTTGTTTTACAAAATCCGGAATATAAAAGTTGTTAGCCTGAGGCTGTCGAAGGTGGGTTTAATCAAGAAATCCGGGTTCGACAGGCTCACCCTGACACACTTTTGATAGAACAATTTTTGTCATTTGCAAAGAGCGTAAAAAACGTTTTTTATGAGTGCCTCAGGCTGATAGTAAAATAATTATAGTATTATTTCTTTGGCGCCCGCTTGATCGGCTTACCATATTTTTTCATCATCCTGTCTTTTTTCCGTACTATATAATTCACCTTGCTGTTCTTGGCCGATTTTTCATGAAATGCCGGGCCGCTTTCTTCTTTCTTTGGAATTTTTAATTGGATGGTCTTCATGTACACCTTGGGCTTCTCATCTTCGGTCAGTTCATCAGAGATAATAAGATTTACCGGAAGGGTATTGAGTGGTATGGGTTTCTTCATCAACGCCTCTATGGCTTCCTGCAAAGGTTTTTCTTTTTCAGTGATAAAGCTGATGGCGATCCCTTTTTTATCTGCCCTGCCTGTTCTGCCAATACGGTGAATATAATTTTCGGGCACTTCCGGTACATCAAAATTGATCACATGTGTTACTTCGGAAATGTCAATACCCCTGGCCACAATATCAGTAGCAATGATAAAGCGGTAAACACCATCATGAAATTGCTTTACGGTATTAAAACGGTGGTTCTGTTCTTTGTTTGAATGTATCACGCCTGCCGTTCCCGGGAATTTTGCTTCCAGCTGTTCATACAGGTCATCTGCTAATTTTTTGGTCGCAACAAATACCAAAACCTTGGTCATGCTTTCATCTTCGGTCAGCAGCAGGTGAAGCAGGTTTACCTTTGTATAAAAATTGGGCACGCCGTAATAAGCCTGTTCAATATTTTCAAGCGGTGTTCCTGTTGGGGCTGCTTCCACTCTTTCGGGATTATTAAAGTACGTGTCCATTAAAGCTTCCACTTCATCTGTAATCGTGGCTGAGAATAAAAGGTTCTGCCTTTTGGCAGGTATCAGGTCCAGTATATTTTTTATCTGGGTCCTGAAACCAAGGTTCAGCATCTCATCCATCTCATCAATGACCAGTTTTTTTATGGCCTTTGTTTTAAAAGCACCGTTCACTATAAGATCGTATAACCTGCCCGGCGTTGCTACCAGCACGTCTGCACCATTTTGCAGATCCTTCCATTGTGTATTGATATTTACCCCACCATAAACACCCACTGCAAGCACACTCATATAAGTACACAATTCATTTACAGATTCAACTACCTGTGCTACCAGTTCCCTGGTAGGTACGATAATGAGTATCTGCGGATTTTTATCCTTGCTGAATTTCCATAACCTGAGGAGGGGCAGCAGGTAAGCGAAAGTTTTACCTGTACCTGTTTGCGCAATACCACAAACATCCCGGCCACTCATCACGATCGGGAAAACCTTGTGTTGTATGGTCGTTGGATTGGTATAGCCCCGTTCTTCCAATGCATTGAGTAAAGCTGCGTTTAAATTTAAATCACTGAATGTCATATGTAAATAATCTGCTGCGAAGGTAGTTTTTAATTATTTGGGAGATGGTTATACCCGTATCACTTATTTTTTACTTCCGTAAGAACAACAGCCTTGGCTTTTATTTATTATTTTCACTTCCCTTAAAGAAGATAGAAAATACATATGCCCATCATTCAAAGTATATCCAGGTTTGTGCAAACATTAGTTGTTCCCTTCAGCACCGCATTCAATATTAGCAAACAGAAAAGTTTCATTAAAAAGCATATTGATCCGCAATTGGAAAAAGCAAAAAGATCGGGAGACGGTAGCCTGGATGAAAATGATTACAAAAAAATTACCGGGTATTATGGCCTGGCTGTTCCGGCAATTTTAGGCGAAGCGTTTTGTGTACTTCGTGGAGAATCTATGACGGATAAGGAAAGAATGGCTGCTACCTGCCAGGGCGCCATGACGGGCCTGGGTGATGATTTTTTTGATAAACAAAGGCTGTCGGAACAGGATGTAAAAGATTTTATTGAAAAGCCTGAGCTATTCACCGGTAACAGAACCAGCGAAAGGCTTTTTCTTGATTTTTATAAAACGGCGTTGCGTAATGCTCCGCAACCGGCACACATGCAGCAGCAGATCTATAAAGTATTCCAGGCACAGCTGCTCAGCAAACAACAGGATAGCCCCGGCTTATCTTACGAAATAATAAAAGACATTACCATCCGCAAAGGGGCCGAGTCATTACTTTACTACAGAACGGCTTTTGAGCATCCGTTTAAGAACGGTGAAGAAAAAATGCTCTATGCCCTGGGAGGTTTGATGCAGTTAAGCAATGATATTTTTGATGTGTATAAAGACAATCAAAGCGGGGTAAACACTTTGGTGACGACGGCTACAAATATTAAAGATCTGCGTTTTTATTATTCGGCGCTGCTGCAAACAGGAAAGGAAGCTGCATTAAGATCCGGCTATCCTAAAAAAAATATAAGAAAATTCATGCGTATTATTTCTATTGGCATTTTTAGCCGCTGCTATGTTTGCCTTGGCCAGTTAGAGAAAAATGAGAAAAGAACAAACGGTGTTTTTGATCTGAAGGCTTACCGCAGAAAAGACCTGGTTTGTGATATGGATACGACAGGCAATAAATTAAGGTCGCTGGGATATCATATTAAGATCTCGAAATAAAATTTTTATTTTATCGCATTTCAGCAACCAGTTTACTTATCAGATCCGTTTCAAAACCCTTTTGCATTAAGTGGTTATGCAATTTTCTTTTTTTGATAAAAATATTCTTCTCGGTTTTCAGTATTTTTAATTTTTGGTCAAATAGTTTTTCTAAAGCTCTATTGTAATCATTTTCATCAATGCCTGTCAACGCTTTTTTAATACAATATTCACTTACCTGTTTTTGTTTGAGGGCATATTTGATCTTAACCCTGCCCCATTGCTTTATCCTGAACTTACCTCCGGCAAACTGAATGGCAAATCTTTCCTCATTTAAATAATTATCGCTGATGAGTTCGCTCAGTAATTCATCTACTTCTTTTTTATATAACCCAAAACTGTAAAGCTTTTCTTTTACTTCGCTGTGGCTGCGTTCCTGGTAAGCGCAATACTGTTTTGCTTTTTGCAGGGCTTCTTCCTTTGAATAATACTTATTGTTCATCTTTTGTAAAAATAAAACTTTGCGCTCTTTGCGGTTAGGTTTTGCATTATTTTTAACCGCAAAGGGAGAAAACCGCAAAATGCACTAAGTTTTTATAAAATTATCCCACAGAGCCGCTAAGTACACAAAAAATACTTTATGGCCATTGTGATTTTGTGGGAAAATCCTTTCAGCAGCGAAGCTGCTACATATTAATTCCCTTTACCGGGCTTTTTGTTCTTATCCGGGTTAACAAAAAATATGATCGGTTCACTTCTGCCTTCGCCATTCCCATCTGTTCGTACTATTGGCAGTCCTGCCTTATCAAGCGTTTGAATGGTCCAGATAAATGCCGGGATCTTTGCGCTGTCGCTTTCATTGGAAATAAAAGACAATTGCGGCTGCCATATAAATTGTGTGGCGGCTAAAATTTCTTTATCAAGTACCGGTTGGTTGCTTCGCAATGCCTGCACAGGACTTTGCGTTGGCAACACTTCAAAAACCTGTATGCGGTAAGTTACCTGCGATGTTTGACGGGGCACAACGGGCGTCCACCTGAATGTTATGGCTGTTTGTGCTCTTTTACCATCCAGTATTTCTTCATTGTATGGCTTCATTAATATGGGTAACTGTGTTGTGGCCAGGTAAAAGTTTTTGCATTGCACTTCGCCCAAAGGACGGTAATCTGTGGGGGTTACCGGCTGCGTGCAAATGGTATAATTATCGGCAGGCAGTTTACCGGTTCTTTGCAATGATGTTTTATACTTCCCTGTAAACACCATGTATTCCAAAGGCATTATATCATTGGCAACTAAAATGGTGGTGCCCGCCGGGTTGGGTGTAAACACGGGTGTTCTGGCCAGGTCGGCGGTGGCTATAACCGTACCATCCAGTAATTTTATTTCGGTCTTTATTTTAAACTGTGCGCCTATTGAGCCTTGTGCAGTTACAATAAGCACAAGCACTTCTCTTCTGTCGCCCCATTCCGATAATTGTGCGGGGGGTTGTGCGTTCACCACTAAATTGGATGTTAACTGCGCCATAGATATGGTAGAAATACAAAAGGCTATTGCGGCAAATAATATTTTTTTCATGTTTATTTTTCTTTTTTTGTATCGAAACGATATTGAAATCCTGTACGGCAGGTAGTTTCCACATAATTGGCACCATTGGGTATTATTTCATTTCCATATTTAAAATAGTTGGTGGTTAAAAATGTATTCCAGCTGAGCTTTTTCGTTAATTTAAGATCAACATTGCATGAAGCAATTAAATTATTGCTGTTACTGAAACTGTTCAGCTTACCCAATGTGTATTGCAGTTGTCCACGCAACCTCATTTTCTTTTTTGCCGCCTGCATACTTAATGCCGTACTTAACGTTGCCAATGTGATCTTAGCGCCGGGGACGTTGTTATAAAAATACAAAATGCTGAAATCCGGAGCCAGATCCTTCTCCAGGTAAGTAGGCACATAGGTAAGCAAGGCCGTGTGGGTATTGTTGGATGTGGTTAGTCCGGTCAGCACATCACGTTCATCATATTTGCTGTAATTGTAACTCATGCTCAACAGGTGAATTATTTTTTTGCCTGTCCACGAAAATGTTGGGTTGATCCCAAGATCATTACTTACATTTTTTATGCCATAAGGGTTCATACCGCTGGCCGTTTGAAATCCAAAATTATTATAGTTCAGGTTTAAGCTGAACTTATCATTGAACTGTGTATACCAGTTGAGATTACCGATAAACTGTTTTGCCCTGAGTGCGGTATTGCGCACATTATTTACCCGCTGACCTAAACTGGCCACGATATTCATTTTATTTTTCCAGGCATTTACCCGGGTGTTGAGTGTATAATCCAGTTTGTCGCTTTGCAAAAATGGATAGCCAATGGTTTGAAATCCTGCGCCCAGGTATTTAACTGTAACCCCAAGGTCAAAATTGGTTGACTTTTTTCCAACAGATGCCTGGCCTGCAAAATCGGTTAGTGTAGATGTATGTGCTTCAATAAAAGGTTTCAGACTTTTTAATACAGGGCTTAATGGGGTAGCGAGGTCTTTGGTGAATGTTGATTGTGCGCCTTCGGCTTTAAAATAAAATCCCTTGTCGAGGTACAGGTCAGATACCACACTAATCACCACACCTTCCTGCGGCCTGATGGTAAGTGGCGGCGGCGCTGCAGAAGACGGCACGTCTTTTCCTTTTGCAAAATTCACTGCAAATAAATACTTGCCTTCTTTTTCTGTCCCGATCTGTGCCATCCAGTTCTTACGCTTGTATGCACCCGTAACTGTTGGCGGGCCGGCTAAATAATTAATTCCCTGTTGGGATATGCCGGTAAAGAATTTGAACAGGAGTGTTTTGGGCCTCAGGTCGAAACCAATACCAAACACACCAATGTCACCGGTAGACAGATCTGAATATTTAAGATACTGTGTGCCCAACTGCAGCTCGGCCCATTTGTATTTTGGATTGAGACCAAAGCTATTTATCGGGTTGGTAATGAACTGGCTAAAGTTTTGTTTTTTGATCCCTGCATAGGGGCCCGCAAAATTTGTGGGTATTGCAGCAAAATTAAAATTGAATGGCAGGCTGAAATTTTTTCCAAATTTAAAATTGGGTGAAAAATTAAAGCGTACCTGGTTCCATGGCTTTCTGGGCTGGTATCCTGTCCAGCCTGAGGGCTTGCGGCTAAGGCCGTAGCCTTCATAGCTGATACCCATGGTGCCGCTAATATTTAATTTTTCTTTTGCTTTGTCTTTTACTTTATTAAGAAGCGAATCTTTCGCTTCCTGCGCAAATGAAGTAACAACAAGCATGCAAAGAAAAAGGCTGCTGGTTATAATTTTTTTTCTCATTGTAAAAATCGGTTTTGGGTTTTAACCAATGCATAAAAATGTTTCACTCAGAGCTAGCGGAGAAGCCTGGTTCGCTGAGGTCTGTTTCCCCTGCTACCCTGCGAACCCTGCGTGAAACTATTCAGGTTCCATCAACATAATTATTTGCAATTCTTTTTATTCTGTCTCTGTTTCCGCTGCTCCTCTGCGCTCTCTGCGTGAAATCATTTTTTCTTAATAACAACTTTAAAGCAGACTATCACTTCGCACTCTTTACAACGCTCATCCCTGAAAGTAAATTTCACACAGATATCTGCAGTTACCTCACAGCAATCCAGCGGTGATGGTTTGGGTAAAATAAAACCAACAGTAACCGGTTGTACAATTCCGAATATGGCCCCGCCATTGTTCCAAACAATTTCTCTTGGATTACTGTAAGCCGATAAAGTGCTTACATTGATCGGCGCATTGGTCATCACACCTGCCAGGTTTACTTTAGGAATAACCGGCCCCATTACATTACCATTGTAAATACTGGCCCATCCTTTTGGTAAATTTTTACAGCCGATACATGCTTCAGGGTATTGACTGGTTAAATTATAACTTAGCACCTGCGCCCTGATTTCGGTTAATGAAGCTCCTGTTAAACCGGTAAAATTAAATCCTTGTGTAACCAGCAGGTGCGTATTGCCCGGACTCATGGCACTTGTTTGGCTTACCAATGTTGCCCCAATATCATAAGGGCAGCATTTCTCATCACACTCAACAGTAAATGTAAGCTTGCACTCTTTACATAATTTACCGCCACAATAAGCCATGATAATAATGGAATAATTGCCCGGCGGTAAACTGCTCAGGCTTAATGGCAATGTGCCTGTTTGAGAAACGGGACCGGTTAACTGGTAAGTAATGGTAGCAGGGCAGCTTGCCGGGATACAGAAATAACTGGCATTCAGCGTAACCATGCTTTTGCAATTCACCACAAAATTGCTACCACACCTGATGGTTTGTTTTGCTTTGTTTATCGTGAGTTCCGGAATGATCTGTGTACCGGGTTTATCACACTCGCAACCTTTATCGCAATCTTTTTTGATATAGATCTTGCAGCTGTCGCAAATGATATCTCCGCAATAAGCATAGATCGTTAGATAATAAGAACCATTGGGCAGGTTAGATGGTATAACATAAGTGCCCGATCCTCCCCCAATATAAGTATTGCCAATTGTATTGTATAAACTGAATGTTACTTTGCCCGGGCAGTTGGTTCCTTTGCATATATAGGTGCCGGAAACACTGAAAGAGTCTTTACAATTATTTCCCTGGATAACATATGTGAACGGTTCTTTTTTACAATCGATCTTTTCTTTTTTCCCTGTCGTTTCATTGACCCACCAGGGACCATCTTTCCAATAACTTTCTTTGCAATCACAGGTATCACAATTTTTTATAAATACGTTATAAGCTGCCGTAGTTGCTGTACAACCATTCATAGTCACAGTGGCTGTAATGGTATGTGATCCTAACCCAAGTGAGCCAAGTGTAAAGGGCGAGGTGGTTCCGCCAACTCCGCCTGGCGACCAGGTGATAACATACGCCGGTTGATTGGAATTATTAGTAGGCAATGGAAAATATAAACGGCTGGTATCCCCCGCACAAATAGTATCACATCCCTGCGGGAATAATGCTACGTATGGTAATGGCTTAATGATCATAGATGCTAAAGCAAAACAACCATAATCGTCCATAGCCATTACAGCATACTGGCCTGCAGCCTGTACCACATGTGTTTGTCCCTGCTGTCCATTCTCCCAGGAATAATAATAGGTTCCTGCTGGTGTTGCATTGGCTGTTAAAGTAACCACGGGTCCCTGGCATAACGGGCCACCGGGTACAATGGTTACGTTTGGATTTCTTGAGAATGCAATACAAATCGTATCCAGGTTACAACAGCCTGTGGCAACATCTGTTACCCTCACAATAAATGTATAGGTACCAAATGCATTGATGGTATAGTTTAGATAATTGGTGGTATTGCTGTTATAGATCGGCGTACCTAAATTATTAAGGAACCATTCGTAATTATAGCCTGCCGTAAAAGTTGGATTTGCAGAAACGGATGGATTTGAAGGACCGCTGGTTAAATTAAACGGAACATTGGCAATACAATTATTGGTATTGGCAATAATTCTCGCCTGCGGTTTTGGATGATAGACCACGGAAACCGTATTTGATTTTACATTGCATAAATGAGGCTGGCTTTGTGCCTGCACATAATAGGTGCCGATGGGGCTTGGGCCTGTAATGGTATACGTATTACTTCCGGATGGTGCGCCTAAAGAAACACCATTCTGGAACCATTCATAATTGGTAAAGCCCGGCGTAGCTGTAATTACAGAACCTGTTGTAAGACATGGTGCCTGGCAAACTTTGATTATGGGCGATGGCGTAATGCTTAATGTTGGTGGTGTTACTACATTTAAAGTAACTGTTGTATTGAAAGTGCAACCAAAAGCATCTGTAACCGTTAAACCAACAACTGGGTTAGGAGGCGTTCCGTTAAAAGCATAACTCAATGGATTATTTTGAGAAACCGGTGATCCGTTCACTGTCCATAGATATTGTATCCCTATCATGGAACTGCTGAAACTATATGTTTGATCTTTACAAACCGTAGTTGGTCCGTTAATGGTAAGCGGGGAAGACGCAAAGCTGAATGTTCTTGTCTTCACATCTGTACACACCTGCCCTGTTGACGTATTGGTTAAAGTTATTGTCATGGTAATAACAGGACTGCAGCCAATTGTTGTATTCACCACAAAAGTATTTCCCGAACCCGACAGCGGTATTCCGCAACTCGATGTCCAGGTAACGGAAGTTATTGCCCAGCCGCCTAATGTTTGCGAGGTATTATTCATTGTAATGGTATTGCTTCCGTTCAATCCGCAGGCAACACTATAATTAAAGTCGGCTATAACAGGCACTTCTGTTGTTGAAGCAATGGTGAATGTGCAGCCGTTGCAGGTCATGCTGGCCGTTACTCCATACACCCCGGCATTCAAATAGGTATGTGTAGCAGTTGGCCCGGTAGCAGTACCTCCGTCTCCAAAGGTCCAGCTAACTACGCCACCCGGGCATGCGTTAAGGCCGGTTATACTGTAGTTCTTAGGATTACATCCTGTGATATTAATTGTACCAAACGGGCTTGGAGGAATTGGTGAAGAACAACCTGGTATGGGCTGACAAGTCTGTTGTACAACTGTAATGGTATTTGATGTTGCCACACAACCGCCACAGGTAACTACCACATAATAACTTCCGGCTAATGTTGTATTAAGGGTTGAGAGTGCAGGACCAAAAGGAGATCCGTTCCTGTACCATTGATAAGTGCAGCCTACACCTAATGTAAATGCTGAGAAGTTTACGTTAGGTGTTAACGGGTTACACCAGATCAATGGATCGCCTGTTGAAATAGTTACTGTTGGTATAGGCACCGGAACAACTGTAAATGATGCTACAGATTTGCAACCTCCGGGGAAAGTGACCTGTACGGTATAAGTTCCCGGGATACTAACATTAATAACCTGTGTTGTTGCAACCGATCCTCCCGACCATTGATATGTACCACCCCCCGGTGCTGATAATTGTAAATTACCTGCACACAAAGTTCCGCTTGGTGTTATCGTTATGGTAGGAGGCAAAGTTGCTGTTACAGTAACAGCATTGCTTGGGCCACTACAGTTAGAAACTGTTATGGTACCACTTCCATGAATCTCATAAGTTGCTGTACCGGTTCCCTGGCCGCTGATCAAAGATGCGGCAGGCGATGTGCTCCAGGTAAAGGGGCCCGTGCCAGATGCAACCGAAATGTTTACCTGTCCGCCAATACACGCTGTTAATGGAGTAACAGGTAAAGTTGGTGGCGGTACCTGATTAACAACAATAAAGTTTGAACCGGTACATCCATTTAATGTTGCTGATGCAGTAACTGTCCATGGCGCCGTGCCATTGAATATGATAGAAGCATTTTCGTCAAAATTACCATAAGGTGCAGGAGCCTGTGCCAGTAACGGCGAAACAGACCAGGTGAAATTGCTGCCCGATGGTGTTGATGACGCCACATAGTTGGTTAGTACATTTGGACAAACCAGGTTGCTGCCTCCCACCGTTACAACCGGTGTTGGTTTTACAACGACTGAAACACAAACAGGGTTTCCATTACAATAGTTGGGAATATTAGCTGTAATGGGTACGCCACACAATTGATAAACCCCGCTGGTTAACCATTGCACCATAAAATTCGCAACCCCGTTCGGCCCGTTTGAAAAAATATAATCGGTTCCCAACACGCCTCCGGTAACTGTCCAGTCGGCTAAAGAAAAATCCTGCGTTGAGTACATGCCCATCATACCTGCACAAACACTGGTGGTTCCTGCAATTTTAAACTTAGGTTTTACAGTAATGGAAAGTGTATAGCTGCCACCGCATTTCTTTTTAGTATTGGGATTTGTATAGTTCACCGTTAAGTTATAGGTACCCGGTGTTGTCCAGTCAATATTTATTGACGGGTTATTGATCGGGAAACCTGCAGGATATAATCCCGAGTTTACGATATTACCTCCGCCACTCAATGACCAGCTGTAAAAAGTGCCGGGCATCACAGGTAATGAATAGGTTTCTGTAGTACCCACACAAACCACATTATTTCCCTGTATGGGAATGGCCGGCCAAACAATATTTACCGGCATGGTGGTGGTGGTACATGCGCCGCAGCCACTTGTTGTTAATGTAATGGTTGCCGGTAAAGTACTTGGTTGTGCCACATTCCACACTACCCTTACACAGTTCTGTGTTGATGAACCAATGATGGCTCCGCCATAAACAGACCATACATATGAACTGCATATTTTAGTGCTACAGTAAGTTGCTGTATCGCCGGGACAAAGCATTTTATCACAACCGGAAATACCGGGGCCATCATTTACTATGATGGTTTGCTTGATACTGTCGGTACAACCACAACCATTACTTTTACTTTTTACATACAGGGCAACTGTATAGGTTCCGGGTGTGGTGTATGTATGTTGGGGATTGTAATCGGAAGATGTTTGCCCGTCTCCAAAAGTCCAGAAATAGGTAGCTCCTCCAACAGTAGTATTATTAAACTGGATGAGGTTATTGATACATACCGGGCTGGATGGTGAAAAAGAAAATCCGGCAACAGGCTTATCGATCAAACAAATATCATAAGCGATTTTACGAACGCAGCTGCCGTTTGCATTGCTGATGGTAACTACGATCGTTCCTTTAGTAACATTTCCCCAGGTAATGGTAACCGGGTTGCCAGGATTGGGAGAAACTGTACCGCCTGTAACGGCCCAGGTATAAGTAAAGCCCGGTAAATTCGGTATTACCAGGTATTGCATCTGTGAATTTTTACAGGCTATAATTGACATTTGTCCTTGTCCGGGCCCGTTTGGAGGAACACCTACCGGCGATTGATGCTCTTTAAAGCTTGAGTCGCATAGCAGGTCGCACTGGCGGTCATTGATCAGTTGCTTCAGCTCAAATCTTTCGGGGCAACAAACCGCATTTACCTGCGCATTAGCTTTTAAAATGGCTAATGAAACGAATATGATCAGAATTAATTTTTTCATTGTTTTGGTTTTTGTATTGTCAACTAATGAATGCAGGTTTATTTGTTACATCCTTTTATTGAAGCCTCATAACATACCACCACACTACAGGTTATACAGTGCTCGTAAGTGACCGTATACCGTATGCACCATTTGGCTTTGGCTCCGCAACAGCCCACCATCTTTGGATAACTGATCGTGTATTGTAACCCCACACCGCCGTTCATATCCTTAAACGGGGCAAAATTCCAGCTCAGGCCATGGGTTCCGCCACCGGATCCGGCAACAGCATTTAAGGTACCCCCGGTGAAATTGCCCATTTGCGCCGATGCTGTTGTACAAACGATACAATCATCTGATTCGGGAACAAACTCAAACCAAACCAGTTCCATCTTTACAGCCATTACTTTGGCCGGGCCGGTAACAAAATTTATGTTTTGTGTAATGCCGGTTGACGTAACTGTTGGTTTATCTTTTTCATTTGGCTGGATCTTGATATCCTTGCAGGAAGTACAGATACAATTCAGTGTATCTGATCTTACCTCTGTTTCTTTATTATCAGGATCGGCAACATCTTCCGCATCTACCAGGAATTTTAAAAAGTTGATGTTGGGGTTACACTCAATCGTAGCAGTAAATACGATGGTGCCATTACCAACAACCAGTTGTGGTGGTACCGGTGTTATTGGGGAGAGGGTAATGGAAGCGCCAACCCCGTTTATTTTATATTTTACAGCTACAATATTTACACTTGATGCCAGGTTGTTCTTTACTTTAATATAAATGGACTGTACGCCTTTTTCACAGCATTTAACTTTCACGCTGTCGATCTGTATATCAATATTGTTCTGAACTTTAAAACTCCATGCTTCACTCTTTCCTTCATTTTTTGTACACGCTGGTTTTCCCTCCCCGGTCAATGCCTGCACTTCCCAAATAAAATCACATAGATAAGGAGGTTTGCAGGGGCCGGTATAAAGACCCGAAACAGAAGTTTCTGTAAGATCCATTACATCTTTTTCCACAACAGGTTTATTTGAACGCATGGCCTGAGAACCATTTTGTCCCTGCATGAGTTGCCATACTCTTAATCGGTAAGTAACAGGTTCCCTTGGTTTGGGAACAAGTGGGGTCCACCTGAATAAAACAGGAACCGACATTTCTGTAGCCTTAAATTTCTTTCCGTTATCCGGTGCAGATAATTTTGGTGGTAAGCACGCTGTGGTACCCGGTGTTGCATTATCTTCTATCTTAAAAGTAAATGCCTGGCTTTTCCCTTCATTTTGTGCACAAACAGGTTTTCCTTCCCTGTTCAAGGCCTGAACTTCCCAAATATAATCACATAAATAAGGAGGTTTGCACGGGCCGGTATAAAGACCGGAAACAGAGGTCTCGGTGACATTCATGACATCTTTTTCTACAACAGGTTTATTGCTACGCATGGCCTGGGTACCATTTTGCCCCTGCATAAGTTGCCAAACTTTTAACCGATAAGTAACGGGTTCCTGCAAATTGGGTACAACCGGCCCCCAGCTAAACTTAATGGGGCCTGGCACCTCTGTTACTGCAAATGATCTTGCATCAGCAGGCGCAGTTAATTTTGGTGGCGAACATGTGGTGGGATCTTCTCCAACTTTAAAAGTATAAGGTTCGCTGTTGCCCTGGTTTCTTCCCATTGGTTTACCCTCTTTATTTACGGCCTGCACCTGCCATATAAAATCGCAGAGATAAGGAGGCTTGCAGGGGCCTGTATAAATTCCGTTCACAACGGTTTGCGTAATATTATCAACCTCCTTGGTTACAATTGGCTGATTAGAGCGCATGGCTTGTGTACCATTTTGCCCTTCCATGAGTTGCCATACTTTTAAACGGTAGGTAACCGGTTCCCTGGGTTTAGGTACAAGTGGTGTCCACCTGAAAGTTACCGGGCGGCTTAATTCAGCTTCGGTATAGATCTTCCCGTTGTCGGGAGTAATTAAAGTAGGCGGGGCATAATCGGTTTCTTTGGGTGTCTCTACCATAAACTCTTTGCATACGTCATTGCTGACAGCCACCCGGTCTATATTAAAGAATTGTGCGCAGATGGAATAGCTACCGTCTTTCAGATCATGGCAGCCCTGTAAAGAGCCTGTTAATTCGTTCGTTGTAAATGTTCGGGTAGTAAATTCATCTACCTGTAAACCACCAGTCGAATTATTGCTGCAAACAATAGCACCACCAGCTCTTATCTGAATCATGAGCCTGATACCTTTTACCCGTACCGTTGGCGGAAGCTGGGCTACCAGTAACAAAGCTGCCGGTATATTATTCCAGTTATCGATCACAGCCGGTAACTGATTTTTAACTGTAAAACTTACAATTTTTATCTGTTGGATCTGGCAGAAGGCTGATACACTTGTTAAGCATAGCGTAAACAGCAGTAATTTTAGTTTCTTCATTGATGAAGTTTTTAGGAAACATAAAGATTTAATAAAACCCCTGCGTTTTTTAACGGATTGTATAAACGTGGGGTTTGACAGTATAAGCGATCATGCTAACCTACGGCAGTTCCGCTGTCTGTTAGGGTTCCCGCAGAGCCTGGTAGAAAAGAGATCCTTGTAGTTGGTGTAAAATTTTTCATGTTGCGTTGTTTTAGTAATTAAATAATGACAACACAAAAATGAAACAAATGGCTATTGTTTTTTTTGAAACTGTATAGTTGTAGTGGATGATTGTATAAGCGAAAATGCTTTACAGGCAATAGGTACAGAGGAATTGATGTAAAAGCGCTGCGTTTGTTTGTATAAGTGCGATGCTACTGAATATAGCTGCAAAAAAGGGGGTTATTATTTTCTCCTCAGCCATTTTTCAAACCTGGCCATAAAATCTTCTTTACGCCTGGAGGCTACCGGCAATTCCTTTCCGTTCTCCAACACCACATCGCCACCACTCCCTTTGATATACTCTTTTATAAAGGAAAGGTTAATGATGTATTTATCATGGATGCGTGTAAAATTCGTTTCGGGTAAAAGTTTTTCATATTCTCCCAGCTGCCGGCTTACCATGATCTTTTTATCATTGCACAAATAAAAATTGGTGTAATTGCCGCTGCTTTCGCAGTATAAAATATCGGCCAGTTTTACAAACACGAGCCCGCTGCCGGTAGATAGTGGTATCTTATCCGGGGCTGCCTGCTTTGTATTTTGTTCCAGCAATGAGAATAGATTCTTATTGATACTCTTTTCTTCGATCCGTTTCGTGGCGGCATGAACAGCTGCGACCAGTTTTTCTGCTTTAATCGGTTTTGTAATATAGCCTGTGGCGTGATGTTCAAATGCTTCAACAGCATAATGACTGTAGGCTGTTACAAATATGGTCTCAAAATTTACGGGCTCCAGTTTTTTAAGCAGGTCGAACCCGTTGATGTGCGGCATTTCCACGTCTAAAAATACAAGCTGAGGGTGCAGTTCCTCAATTAACAGTAAACCGTTCTTTGCTTCGGTATCAGTTGCCAGTATGTTTACTGCAGGGCAATGCATCTCCAGCATGTTTTGCAACAGCTTTATGTTTTTTGCTTCGTCGTCAATGATTATGCAGTTGATCATCATTTAAAGTCCAGAGGAATTTTTACAGTTATTGTTGTTCCGCCTGCATGGCCGTGCTCATCTTTTTTATCCGTTACCTCCTGCTGAATATTATATAACTCAGCCCTCCGCCTGGAGATATTCATGCCCTTGCTTTGGTATTCAATATGCATTTTGCTTTTGAGTGCAGCCGCTTTCTCTCTTCCGATGCCATTGTCATCAATTTCACAAACTAAGAAATTATTTTCTGTAAATACATTAATATTTATCTGCCCTTTTTTATTTTCCAGAAAACGTATCCCATGCCTTATCGCATTTTCCACATAAGGTTGCAGCAGCATGGCAGGCACAAAACATTTTTCCTTATCCACCTCATCACTTACCTGTATGCTGTAATTGAATTTGTCTTCAAAACGGAGTTTTTCAAGTTGCAGGTAATTGTCCAGGTAATCGATCTCGCTCTGTAAGGAAATAATAGAGGCGTCAGAATTATCAATGGTGCTACGCATCAGGTCCGCAAATTTATCGAGATACCTGTCGGCCTGCTTAAAGTCTTTATCAAAAATAAATCCTTTGATAGAGTTGAGGCAGTTGAAAACAAAATGCGGGTTGATCTGTGCCTTTAATGCCTGCATCTCCAGTTCGGTCAATTTTTTTTCAGTCACCACTTTTTCAACTTCAGCCTTACGCTTTTGTTTGTTGCGTGTTTCTAAAATAAAAAAGCTGATGATGAATAATGAAAGAACGATCACTGTCCAGAACACCCAGCTTTTCCAGAAAGGGGTTCTTACATACACCGAAATAGTTTCCGATTGAGCCGATGCAGATCCATCACGCTTTAATCCCCTGATCTGGATCTTATGTTTACCTGGCGCCAGGCTCAGTTCAATATTATTCTTATCGGTTTTAAGCCAGTCTCCTTCGTTGACCCGGTATTCAAACAAGGGGTAATAACCGGTAAGGTCGGCGCCGGAAAAATAAATGCTGATATCATTTTTATCATAGGGCAGTGTATATTCTTTTAAAACCAGTGTATCACTTCCGTGTATAGAAACCCGTGTGATGAATGTAGTAATGTCGCTGACCGGCAAATGCAAACTTGCAGGCAGGTAGCTGATACCGCCTGTGGTGGCTGCATACACCGTATCCCTGGATATGGTTATATCGTTAACCTGCTCGCCAATAAGACCGTCTGCTAAACCAAAAAAAGTATTGTAATAAATAAGGTGGCCATCGCTTAGCTGGTATTGAATTTTATTTAACCCTTTGTTGGTGCCCAGCCAGATCACGCCCGGTATATTACTATAAAGCGATTTGCAAACATTGCCGGGAATGATATCGCCCAGCGGAATGGATTTAATAAGTTTGTTGTTTTGGATGACCAATAATGAATCGGAACCCAACCCGATCCAAAGCAGGTCATCGCCGGTGTTAAATATGGTATTCACCCGGTAACTGAGGGCCTTGTATGCTGCACCAAAATAAAAAAGAGAATCCCTATCCCAACGGAATAACCCGTCATTAGATCCAATGTAAATTTCATGTGCCTTGTTCACCCCGAATGCTGTTATTCTTTTTGCAATATGGGCGGTAACTTTGTTTGTAACAAGGTTATATTTTGAAGCAACGGAATGACTGCCCAGCAATATAACAGAGTCGTTCAGCAACAAAGCCGACTTGGTCGACAGGTTCTCCCTTCCTTCAAACCGTTTTAGAATAGCATGCGTATTTTTATCCATTAAGAACGAACCGGTCTGGCAGGCTACATACATCATATTGTTCACTTCAATGATCTTCCGCACAACACCATCCATATTTTTTTCACTGCTTAAGGCTGTTTTTTTAATATCATAAACACCATCATAGATCAGCACTTCGCCATAATTATTGCCAACATATATTTTTTTACCGGTAACCGCCAGGGTATTAAAGTTTTGGGCAATTATATCATTCAGCACTTTGTCGGCAATGGTAAAAGACGATATCCTTTTTTGCTGAATTTTTACGAATCCCCTGTCAATGGTGGATATCCAGGAGCTGCCGTTCTTATCTTCCAGCACATTACGAACCGCAATATTATACAGCAACGGGTCTTTTAATTCCAGGCTTGCGGTATCCACCGGGTACGTGGTTCTGTTGAAAGTGGTAACAGCCAGGTTTTTCCCGGCAAGGCAAAAAATGCGGATGGTAAAGGGGAGTGTTTTTTCCAATACCAGCCTGATATTCCCATTATCATCAACCCTGTACTTTTTTATTTTATTGCCTGAGCCGATATATAGTGTTTGATTAAAATATTCGCAGTAAAAAAAATCATTGGTAAGCGGGAATGAACCCGTAAAACGGTTTTGTATGAACACCCTTACCGAGTCGGGGCTGATCAGTAAATATTTCCCGGGCCTGAATTAAATTATCTTTTCCGGCGTGCCGGCTTTTGAAAGATTCATCGTGCCTTTATATACCG
>JBDSGK010000168.1:0-27994 GCA_039919015.1 Ferruginibacter sp. | reverse complement strand
CACTATTACTGCAATTGATTTGTCTCATAACAATAATTACCTGCGATTCGAATTCGCAGCCATGTTGTTCAACCAGCCACAAAAAACAAAATACCGTTACCGGCTTGATGGGGTAGATAAAAATTGGGTAGAAAATGGCACCAACAACATAGCAGCCTACCCAGCATTGCCACCGGGTAAATACATGTTACATATAAACGCATCTGGCACAAATGGTACCTGGAGTGATATTGAAAAAACAATCAGCATTCACATTCGTCCACCATTTTGGGCCACCTGGTGGGCACGTGTTCTTTACGTTTTAATTGCAATTGGCATGGTAAGATGGTATTTTATTTTTCGGGAAAGGCAGTTAAAAAGAGCGCAGAATCTTGCTTTTGAAAAAAGGGAGGCCCGGCGCTTAAAAGAAGTTGACGAAATGAAGGACCGGTTTTTCAGCAATATTACACATGAGTTTAGAACACCACTAACACTTATCATTACCCCATTGGAAAAACTGGAGCATGATCCTTCTCTTTCTGCGGCAGCTATCAGCAGCGTAAAAACGGCACAACGAAACTCAAAACAGTTATTAGGGTTGATCAACGAGTTTCTTGATTTCTCCAAACTAAACGACGGACAACTTAAACTAAAATTATCTACCGGGGAACTGGATCTGTTTACCGCTGATTGTGTGCGATCATTTGAAACTGCTGCCAAAGAAAAAAATATCGATTTCCAATTTTCTACAGAGGGCGTTGAAGGTTTTTATCTGTTTGATGACGAAAAATGGGGGAAAATAGTTAGCAACCTGCTCAGCAATGCCTTAAAATTTACGCCCGCAAACGGAATGGTTGCTGTTTCAATTTCATCTTCAGCTAATGACATTGTACACCTGGAGGTAAAAGATAGCGGCCCTGGCATTCCTGCCGACCAGCAGGAAAAAATATTCACCCGTTTTTACCAGGTTGGCGATTCCGCCATCAGCAGTTACGGAGGCACAGGCATTGGTCTTTCGCTGGTGAAAGAATTAACCGACCTGATGCAGGGCAATATCGAACTGCATAGTGAGCCGGGTGGGCACACTACTTTTTTGGTTTCGATACCCATGAAAAAAATAAATGCAGCAGAAATTCTTCCGGTTACCGATAACAGCATTATAGAAAAGCAAATGGCGCCAGGCAATGAACAGGATAAGCCCCTGTTGCTGCTGGTGGAAGACAATGATGAACTGCGGTCGTTCCTGGTGGAGACCATGAACAACCATTACCGCATTATGGAGGCTGCCGATGGACTGAAGGCCTGGGAGATCATATTAGAGGAACTTCCGGATATTGTGATCAGTGATATCATGATGCCGGGGCAGGATGGCTTCGATCTTTGCCGGATGTGCAAAGCAGATAACCGGACTGCACATATTGGCTTTATTTTACTCACTTCAAAGGCCGCCCACGATGCCCGGTTAAAAGGATTGGAAACCGGGGCAGACGATTACATGACCAAACCTTTTAACCTGCAGGAACTGGAATTACGTACTGCCAACATCCTGCAGTTGCAGCAAAGATCAAGGGCATGGTTACAGGCACAGTTGATCAGCACAGCTCCCGCGGATAAATTACCTGCTGTTACTGATCCCTTCCTGTTACAGCTTTACCAGGAGATGGATGCTAAACTGGATGACGCAGACTTAGGCGTTGACTACCTGTGTAAAACGATGGCGATGAGCCGCAGTACCTTAAACCGAAAGTTAAAATCCCTCCTCGATATTTCTACAAACGACCTGATAAGACAGTACCGTTTACAAAAGGCAGCCAGCCTTATTTCTTCCGGGCTTGATATCAGTTCTGCAGCCTACCAGGTTGGTTTCAGCAGCCCTTCCTATTTTAGCCAGTGTTTTAAAGAAAAGTACGGACTTACCCCCTCCCAATGGTTTTCAAAGCAAAATTGACCCAAAATTCATAGTGCTTGAACCGATCGTTACAGCCCTGCGGCAGGCCGTGATCTACTTTTATGTCATGCTTAAACCATCACTTTATCATCTTTAAAAATTAATAACATGACACAGTCTCTAAAAACCTTTTCAGTAGCGATACTTCTTATTGCAGTATGCTCCGGCTCAATGGCACAAAACATGTATGCCAGCAACTCCAACCCTACCAGCCAGGGGCCGCTTGTAAACCCGGGTGAAGAAAAAAGCAATGCTGCTTTTGTGCTTGCCAACCCGGCAGCGGAAAGCAGTTTTTCTAAGTTATTCCCCGCTGCTACCCAGGTAAAATGGAGCAGCATCGACAATTATTTCTGGGCGTCATTTGTAAATGAGGGCCGCAAAGCAAAAGCCAGTTTTACCCAAAAAGGAGCGCTTAATTACCTGATCACTGATTGCAATATGGAACAGTTGCCAACCCAATTCAGCAAGTTCATCAACAAAGATTATGCTGGCTACCGCCTTTTCAACGCTATTGAAATAAAAGCGTATGATGCAACCGCCTACCAGGCTGTTGTAGAAAATGACAAGGGTTTTGTTACTTTAAAGTATACTGCTGACGGAGTAGAAATACTTCAGCAGGTAAAAAAATAGACCTTCATTTTTATCCTGGTAGATCCCAGGATCAGGCAAATGTTCCCGGAGCTATTGTAATTATGTTACGATTGTCTCCGGGAACACTTGTGTTTTTAGTGCTGGACTGTTTGTAACTGGTTTACCGGATGCAAACTATTATGATCATAACGAATTAAAGGTTCTCAAAAAAATCCTTGCCTTGGTACCAGTCCCCACGAACCATTCATACATAAACATTTTCATTAAATTCAATTTTCGTTTTTTAACTTACATCCTGGCCCGTGACGTTAGCGGTTCTTGTAAAAAAGCAGTGACAAACCATAGACAACAATAAAAACAAAACCATATGAGAAAAATAATTTCATTTATGCACATATCGCTTGATGGTTTTGTGGCTGGACCAAACGGAGAAATGGACTGGATCAAAGCTGATGAAGATATTTTTGATCATGTTGGTAAGCGGATAAGCGAAGGCGACACTGCACTATATGGACGGGTAACTTACCAGATGATGGAAGACTACTGGCCTACCGCAGGAGACAAGCCGACAGCGACCAAGCACGAAATTGAACATTCAAAGTGGTATGACAAAGTTCACAAAGTCGTTTTATCAAAAACAATAAAAGAAGCGGGCCTGCCTGCCGGACAGGCAGGTTTGACTAATACAAAAATTATCAGCGACAACCTTTCGGACAGGATACATGAAATAAAACAACAGGCAGGTAAAGACATCTTGCTTTTTGGCAGCCCCACGGCAACACATTCACTTATTCAACTGAACTTAATTGACGGCTACTGGCTATTTGTTAATCCAATTATTCTTGGACAAGGCATTCCATTGTTTGTAGACATCAAACACAAAATAGAACTGAAACTATTGACTACCCGGCAATTTAACTGTGGGGTAACTGAACTTAATTACACAGTGGAACGTTAAACACATAAACAAATGATAAAAAATATTTTATTTACTATACTTATCGCATTAACAATTCAAAAAGGGTTTTCCCAAACTTTTGACAAAACCAAATTAGACAATTACTTCAATGCCCTGGAAGCGAATAACAAGTTTATGGGAAGTGTGGCAATTTCTCAAAAAGGAGAAATTATTTATACTAAACAAATTGGTTATGCTGATATTGAAAACGGGGTCAGGCCAAACGATAATACAAAATATAGAATTGGCTCCATTTCAAAAACATTTACCACCGTGCTGGTTTTTAAAGCCATTGACGAAGGAAAGCTTAAACTAACTGATAAAATTGGCACCTATTTTCCAACGATCAAAAATGCAAACAAGATAACGATTAGTGATCTGCTTTATCACAGGAGCGGAATTCACAATTTCACTGCGAATGAAGATTACCTCAAATGGAATACTGAAAAAAAATCAGAAAATGAGATGATCGGGATAATTTCAAAAGGCGGAAGCGATTTTGAACCTGGTACCAAAGCGGAATATAGCAATTCAAATTTTGTGTTAGTATCTTATATACTTCAAAAGATCTACAAAAAAGAGTACGCCCAACTATTAAATGAAAAGATCATAAAACCAATCGGTTTAAATAATACGTATTATGGTAAGAAGGCAAATATTAAAGACAATGAAAGTTATTCTTATTCTTTTACAGGAAACTGGACAAAAGAAACAGAAACAGATATGTCAATTCCAATGGGGGCAGGAGCAATTGTATCTACACCAGGTGACCTTACAAAATTTGCCGATGCACTTTTTAGCAAAAAAATAGTTTCTGCCAAAGACCTGGAACAAATGGAAACCATAAAAGATAATTTGGGAATGGGATTATTCAAAGTTCCATTCTATGATAAATTTGGCTATGGGCATAATGGAGGAATTGACAGGTTTACTTCTGTCATGTATCATTTTGCAGATGATGATGTTTCAATTGCAATGACTTCTAACGGAACAAATTTCGACAACAATCAAATTTCAATTGCATTGTTAAGTGCTGTTTATAATAAGTTTTACGCAATCCCAAATTTCAAGACTTTTGAAGTTGCCAGCGTGGACCTGGATAAATATGCAGGTGTTTATTCAAGCAACCAGGTACCATTAAAAATTACAATTACCAGGAGCGACAAAACTTTAATAGCACAAGCCACCGGGCAATCTTCTTTCGCATTGGAAGCAACTGAAAAAGATAAGTTTAAATTTGATCAGGCGGGTGTAGTTTTAGAATTTAACCCAACAGGCAAATCAATGATCCTAAAACAAGGGGGTGGAATATTTAACTTTTCAAAAGAGTGATAAAACAGCAGCCAACAGAAGCCTGGGTAAGCTAAGCGATCCGTAATTTAATTTTTTATATGAATGTACAGGAACAGATCAAAAGGTATATCAGCAGCCAACCTGAGCCAAAACGAAACGACATGCAAGCGTTGCACGGCATCATTTTGCAAGTAATGCCAGCATGTAAATTATGGTTCCTGGATGGTAAAAACAGTGAAAACAAAACTGTTTCTAATCCTAATATAGGATATGGATCTTACACTATAAAATATGCTGATGGAAAAACCAGGGAGTTTTATCAAATTGGCCTCAGTGCAAACACAACCGGGATCTCTGTCTACATCCTTGGTATAAAAGACAAAACCTACTTAGCCCAGGCATATGGGAAAAAAATAGGCAAGGCGAGCGTGAGTGGTTATTGCATAAAGTTCAAAAAGCTGAAAGATATAAACATTGATATACTTGAAGCGGCAATACAACATGGGATTGAGGCGACCGCGAATTAAGTGTAAATCTCTTCGGTTACGGGTTGACCGTTTATTAATCGGCTTTGCAAATCACAAATAAAATTCTCATCTTTAAGTAAGTTGAGCACTGGCAAACACAGCAGCAAATTCGCGTACTTCGCCAATGCCCGACGTTATGCGCCATTACACAAACACTTTTTTATGGGTCTATTTAATCTTTTTAAAAAGCCGACGATCATTCACGATGACTATTTTGGGTCCTTGCGTTTTGTGGACTTTACGGATCCATCAAAGAATTATTTTGAAGGTAAGGGTCTTTTTGAACCTACAAATACTGAAACTGAGTATTTAATTCAAGCCAACGTAGAAGGTCCAACGGATAAGCAAAAAGAGTTTTACAGGGAAGTTCAAAATAACTTTGAGCAATATATCGCAAAGATAAAGCCTCTGATTGAAAATGAGTTTCGCAATTGGAAAGACGATTTTAAAATTAAAGATTTCACGAAAGAGTTTACTCTTGTTTGTATCAGTATTCCCCGGCCAGACTCAAGTCCTTTAAAATGGGATATGGCTTTTACTACAATTCACGACTCAAACCACCATGTCACAATAGACTTTCTAGGCACTGAGCCTGAGAGCATTTTGATTGATGGTTAACACTAAACGGCAGCTAACATTGCAGCAGCTCTGCAATTAATCGAAAATTCAATGCTAGAAAAAAATAATTTTTACGCAAGCTTTAGCAATGTGGACAAAGAATATATCAAAAAGGCATTTGAAAAAGAAGGTTGGAATTTGCGAAAAGCAAGTTGGACTGATTATGAATTATCAAACAGATGGTCTGAGCTAATCTTAGAAGGCGAAAATGATAGTCCCTTGTTAAATGGTGCAATTTATTTTTGTCAAGAAAACTTAGAAATATTAGACAAGATATTTATGAGTTTGAAAGGTGAATTTCAATATGAATTTTATGATGAGAATAAAAATTTAATACTACAAAAGAACAACGGCAGCTAACAATGCTTGCCGCAATTAAAAACCCAGCCTCTTTCAAAAAATGAGTACAATAGAAAAAAAACTAAAAGACCTTGGATTTAACTTAACTGAGGCTAAGCCACCAGTGGGAAACTATATTGGCAGTAAAGTTGTTGGCCAGTTGCTTTTTGCATCAGGCCGTGTTAGTGATCAAGCTGGAGAAGTAGGAACTGAAGTTACCCTGGAAGAAGCCAACATTGCGGCCAGGGATACTATTCTCAGAATTTTGGCGATCATTAAGCAGGATATACATGACCTGGACCTGATTGAAGGGGTTATAAAACTTACCGGGTTTATACGCTCTTCTTCGGAATTTACGGGTCAACCCAAAGTTCTTGATGGTGCTTCTGATCTGCTGATTGAATTATTTGGAGAAGCAGGGCGTCATGCCCGCACTGCAACCGGAGTTGCGCAACTCCCCTTTGGTTCTTCTGTACAACTGGACATCATTTTTCAATTGAAAGAAAGTAATTAATGATCTTTTATATCTGATAAACATTGGGAAAACACGCCCAAAGCGATCCCGGCTGCTGTTCACACGAACCCTGGTTTAATTTCATTCCAACTTCTTACATTTGTTACATGGATAATACAAGAGTATACAGAATGTCTTTTGCAGTTGTTTATCCGCTTTATATTAATAAAGTTGAGAAAAAAGGGCGTACAAAAGAAGAATTAGATACCGTCATTTGCTGGCTGACAGGATATACCAAAAAAGCCTTGAAAAAACAGATCGATACCAAAGTTGACTTTGAAACCTTTTTCGCTCAGGCACCACAGTTGAATCCAAATGTTTCAAAGATCACAGGCATTATTTGTGGATACCGTGTAGAAGAGATCGAAGATAAACTCATGCAAAAAGTCCGTTATTTAGATAAGCTGGTTGATGAATTGGCAAAAGGAAGGACAATGGAGAAGATCTTAAGGAAGTAAGGAGAGTCCCCAGGGCTTTACTTCTATCAACATTGACAAAGGCAATATGAAATTTTAAAAATAACATCATGACAATACTCCACATCGAACACCCCGTTCCAAATTTTGAAGGATGGAAAAAAGTATTTGATTCCGATCCTATTGACAGGAAAGGCTCGGGTGTAACGAGCTACCGTATCTACCGTTCGGTTACCGACCTTGATTTTGTTGCTGTTGATCTCTGTTTTAATAACCGGGAAGACGCTGAAAAATCGCTGGCAGCTTTACGCAAATTGTGGGACCAGGTAGATGGAAAGATCATCCAGGGCCCGCAGGCACGGATAATGGATATGGTGGAAACTGTAGAATTGTAATTTAAACCTCTTTTTTTTCTGCTGTGCCAAAATCGTTTTGGTGATCTCCATACTGGTGACCAATACACCGACATGTGAGATCAGTTCGCTATTTGTTGCAGGGCTTTATCAACTTCTGACACAGGCAGATCACAAGCTTTATCCCTGCAAACATAAATAGTAGTTTGACGGGCTATCAATTTATTTTCAAGTAATGCAAGCTTGCTTTCTTTTTGTGCACCAAGGAAAATAACATTGGGCAAATAGTGTTGATCAAACTGCTGCCGCCTGGCTTTGCAATGATCACCCATTATGGCAACTTCATACAGGGGGGTCGTTAACCAGGCCTGCAATATGCCCCAGTTTGAATAAAAATAAATATTTCGTTCTACATCTTCGGCAACGTTAACCATCATTTGTTTTGCCTTACTGATGTATTCTTCATTAGCCAAAAAATGTCCCAGCAAAAAAAGGTTCTTTCCCATTTCAGAGTTGGAAGAAGGAATTACATTATCCGATAGTTCCATTTTGCGGGAAATAAGATCAGCATATTTGTTGTGGGTGTAAAAGAACATATTGGATACCGGATCAAAAAAATGCTCAAGGGTATAGCTCATAATTTTATCAGCTTCCATCAGCCATTTTTCATCAAAGCTGGCCTGGTAAAGTTCTAGAAAAGCTGCAATGGTAAAAGCATAATCATCCAGCATGGCATTGATCGATACTTTACCCCGTCCGATCGGGTCCTCCGGGCGGGCGTTCTTATAATTACGCGTCATTTCGCCATCTGCAGCAATAGCATGTTGCAAAAGGAAATTGGCATTTTTAATGGCGCTGTGTAAAAAAGCCTTATCAGCAAATACACGATAAGCCTGTGTATAACCTTTCAGCATTAAAGCATTCCAGCTGCTGAGTATTTTATCATCGAGGCCCGGCTTTACCCTTGCGCCTCTTATGCGCATCAGTTTTGCTTTGCTTTCATCAATAATCTTTTCCAATGCAACTATTGTGAGCCCATATTTGGCGGCGATCACTTCATCCGTATCATTCCTTAACAAGATACTGTTTCCATGCTCCCAATTTCCATCAGCAGTGATATTATAGCAGGTAGAAAAAATTTCAGCGTCATTTTCCAAAACTTCATCAACTTCAGCCTTTGACCATACATAATATTTCCCTTCCACCCCTTCACTGTCAGCATCCAGTGATGAATAAAACCCTCCTTCGGGAGAAGTGAGTTCATGTTCTATAAAGTCAAGCGTTTCGTAAACCACTTTTTTGTACAACGGTTTTTTTGTGCGTTGATAAGCCTGTGCATACAAGCCAACCAGTTGCGCATTATCATAGAGCATCTTTTCAAAATGCGGTACATGCCAGTTGGTATCGGTTGAGTAACGGGCAAAGCCTCCTTCCAGGTGATCGTAAATACCGCCCAGTGCCATATTATCCAATGTAACCGTTACTGCTTCCAGGGCTTCATCGTTTGCACTTAAATAATTATAATGCATTAAATATTCCCAAACAGATGGCATGGGAAATTTTGGTGCACGGTTCAGACCACCTTTTTTAAGGTCAAGATTCATCTTCATGCTGCTGAACTGTTTATCCAGGTCGGCAAGCGAAAATATTTTTCCGGTCTCCTTCAATACTACATTTTCTGTTGCATGAATGCCGTTGGTAACCTGCTCTGCACTTTTTTCCAGTTTCCCCGGTTCTTTCTTTTTAAGATCAATAAAAAATTCGAGCAACTGTATCCAGTTATTTTTTGGAAAGTAGGTACCTGCATAAAATGGTTTTCCATCAGCCAAAGCCAACGCATTTAATGGCCAGCCACCGCTGCCACTTATCAGTTGTGCTGCTGTCATGTAAACCTGGTCCACATCGGGCCTTTCTTCCCGATCAACCTTTATGCAAACAAAATGTTCATTCATTACTTTCGCCACATCCGCATCTTCAAAACTTTCGTGCTCCATTACGTGGCACCAGTGGCAGGCTGCATACCCAATGCTGATGATGAGCATTTTATTTTCGGCCTTTGCTTTTTGTAAGGCTTGCTCTCCCCAGGGATACCAGTTAACCGGGTTGTGTGCGTGTTGCAACAAATAAGGACTGCTCTCCTGGATCAGTTCATTGGTATATTGATAATTGTCTTTCATTTTATCATTTTTAGATCGTGCCTGTTTAAAGTTAAGCACAAAAAAGCATCGTACCTGATGTACGATGCTCCGGAATTATTTATTTGAAATACCGATCGTTATTTTGCTTTCCTGGCCAGTCCGTGTTTACCAAATTCGATCAATTGAGCGGCGTCAACATAACCTTCTGAATACGTAATGATCTTACCATCGCCATCAGTAATGATCAGGGTTGGGTAAGCCCTTACCTGGTATTTTTCTGCTACGGAAAGGCCATCGCCTTTTTCCATATCAAGTGCTACATTAATAAAATTCTTATTGAAGAAATCTCCTGCCGCCTTATCAGGGAAAGTATTTTTCTTAAGCATTCTACATGGTCCGCACCAGGAAGTATAAGCATCCAGGAAAATAAGTTTATTTTGCTTTTTTGCTTCCTGCAATGCTTTGGCCCAGTTTTCTTCCATGAATTTGATACCTGTTTCTGTGGAAGCAGCATTGCCTGCTACAACTTTACTGTTGTTATCTTTTTTTGGTAAGCACGCAAATACCAATACTGCGAGGGTGATCAATACACCGGTAAAAAGTATTTTTTTATTCATAATTTTTTTATTTATGACTGCAAGTTCCTTTATTCTGAAGAAACCTGCAAATGGTTTAACATTTTATTGATAGCGTTGACGGTAACCAGCTTTATTTACTGCACGATCAGCAACCAGCCTTTCCCTTTTTCAATGGGTATGGCTTCGTTAACCCCAAATGATCGGGCAGGTTGAAAATTTTGTATTGGCCTGGCGGTAATGGTCGCTTTGGCCGGATCAATGCCCAATCTAGCCCAGTCTATATTTAATTGCACAGCTGTATCAACCTCGGTCCAGCTTGCTATAGCTATCAATGCAATGCCATTCTTTTTATATACCGTTGCCAATACTTTTTCATTACTGGTTTTTACAGGGCAATTGCTGCTCCAGTAGCCGATCATTTCAGTTCCTTTCATATCAAACTCATCCCAGAATTTCCAGATGGGACGAGGATCAGCCTCTTCACTCCAGGGATAACGATTGGTCATACCATATATCATTCCCCGCCAGGGGTTGCCCCCGTGCTCCAGCATTTCTCCCATTAAACCAAAAGGTATTCCACTCACTTCTGTCATAAAAAAATCCGGTCCATTCTTTTCATAATCAAAATACTCTCCAAACCATAAACGGCTGAGGTAAGGAAAATGCTCCATATATAAATTGGCACTGTTATTAAAGCCGTCGCTTTTATTATATTGGTTGGCCGAATGCAGATCAATAATGCCGGGATGGCCGTCTTTTGTCAATACCCTTTTGATCCGTTTCATAGTAACGCGGTCAAAAGCCACATCATCCAGGTAAATACCATCAATACCTACGTTTTGTGTAAGCCAGTTCATGCCTTCTACATAATAATTATGCCAGCGGCTCATACCACTGTTTACAATAGCGGCATCTTTTATTTCGGGCACAAACCAGGCAGCTATATAATCATCGCCCACATGTTCCTGCAACCAACTAAAGCCGCCGCCTTTGCCTGGTGAATAAATTTCATGCCCCAGACTCCGCATAGGAAATGTTTCATAAGCACGATTGGATAACTCACGAACGGTGTTATAAATTTTTACTTTCAATCCTAAGGCATGTGCAGAATCAATATAATCTTTCATTTTTTTGTGCTCGATGAACGGATAATTGATCCATGGATTGATGGCATTGGCATGATGGATATTGACCACAGTAGCGCTGTTTGCTTTTACCGTGTTGAGGTTCTCATATTTGTGATAAAAACGGGTAGCCCACTGAAATTCGGTGTTGATGGGATGAAACGGTGTGATCAATAAGGTGAAATTATAAAACAGTGTATCGCCCTGCTTCATCTTACGTTCACCGCTATAACTGTTTACCAGTACGGATCTGCCTTTTAATGCTATGGTTACTCCACCCTTATTTGCATTGCCCCAGGATGATGGCAATAACAATGGTTTTTGTAAATAGAAATTCGTGTTCAATGGCCGTGCATATTTTTCATCTCTTAAAGAAAACTGCAATCCTGCTTGCACAGTTCCTATCCAGGCTCCGTCCTGGTTCCTGGTTGCCACATCCCATTTCCATCCAATACTGTCGGGGCGGTTACCTCCTTTTTGTCCAAGTCCCATCAGGTATTTTGCTTTTTCGGGCATAATGGGAATATGCATCGTAATTTCTTTAAATGAAACATCTTTTAGTGCCGTAACTTTTACTGAATAGGTCATGAAGCCATCAAACTCCAGTGATGCATGTACATCCATCTTCAACGATTCATTTGTATTAACCGAATTCCATTGAACAGTACCTGCTGTTTTCTTTGTATATTTCACGCCGTCATTTTTCCATTTCAGGTCCTTGTCATCCGTACCGGTAAAATGAAAATGGATCGGCTCATAGAGCATATTATTCGGCCGATCTGTATAACCCGTCATTTCTTCTGTGAAAAAAGTTTGGATCTGTGCGGGAAAACCAGCCGCGTTCAGCTTAACTTTTCTTCCCAGCAAACTGATCACACTATCCTGCACCTGTAATGCAGTATACGGTGCAATAACCGTGTTCTCCTGGGCCATGGTTGAATTAAGCCATTTCAATCTTGTTTGCTTCCAGGGCTCGCTGATACCCCCATCCATCAATACTTTATCATTAACTGATAATGAAATGGCAATGGTTGCCGGGGCTGTATTTTTTGTTTTGATGGTTATACTTCCTTTGTACATTCCTGCCGGAATATTTTGCGGAATATCAATACCACACCACAACGCCTGCACTTTGTTTACGGCAATATCAACCGTTTTGGTAAAAGGCATACCGGCATAATCGGTTCCCGATGTATTGATGCATGAGATATTTTTTGCCGGGATCACATTTCCTTTTGCTTCTTTTAGGTCACTGAATTCAACAGTAAGGCCTTCCAGGTGCTGCAATGCATAAACACCCAACTGCCAGCTATAATATTCTCCTTTCGATGCTTCGCCGCTGAATGAAGACTGGATACCTTTTTGTATCCAGCGATAGGGTAAACGGTCGGTCATTTTTATTGGATTCAACCGGTCTTCAGGAAAAATAATAAGATCGCTTCGGCTGCTTTTGCTGATGAGTGCTGCAGTTTCTTTTACCGTAGCAGTTATTTCCATCGGGTAAAAACTATTCAATGCATTAATGGCCTGGATCTCTTTTACAACCGTATTTGCGGGCATGCTTTCATTAACCGATGTCACCCAGTATGCAGATGCGGTATTTTGCGGTGTTAAGTAATTACCCTTTGGATAATTTGAACGGCCTTCATTTTTTGAAGGCATATAATAAACATAATAATCTCCCTTACCGGATAAAGGCTCAAACCAGAGTTCTGCTTTTTCATTATTGATGATACCGGTTTGTACGTTATCAATTATTTTATGCGTTTTGGCATCCTCAATAATGATCCGTTTATTCCAGGGGTCAACATCTCTTCTTCGCCATACAATGACTGTTTTTGCTACTGCTCCAGTGCCGTTAAATGTAAGCACTGCCCGGTGGTTACCCAGTGAATCTGCATTCCAGTCATTATTTGCATTTGTATATTTCACTTCCTGGGCAAATGCAAAACCGGTTAACAGGTTCAGGTAAATTAAGACAAGGTTTTTTTTCATATCAGCAGGTTGATCAGTTTTTTCTACAGGTTTATTTTTCTAAACTTAAAAGATCGATCCCCGGTTTTTTGCCGGTTGATGAAACAGAGAATTTTGTTTTCAAGGTTGTATTGTCATTAAAGAATCCACAGTTGCGCAAATAAAATTTTCCATCTTCCATTCCACCGGCATAATCAAGGCGGTAACCGATATTGGCAGTAGCATCCCCGGTAAACAGCATTTTTGTTATTGGTTTCCATTCGCCGGCTGTTGTAACGATCCATTGATCATGATACCAGGCTTTACGGGTAATGAACCCTGTTTCCGGTTCAAAGTTTTCCAAAAAAGATTGTAACCTTTTCAGGTAGGTATTTGTTTCCGGCCTGCTGAAACTGGCGATTAATAACCATTTCTTTTTTTCAGCTGCATAAAACCATGCGGTGTAATTTGTGTAATTATTTTCGGCAGGTTTTGCATGAATAAGGAATTTATAGGTTTCCCCTGCCTTCCAGTTATATTGTAAATAACTCTGTCCGCCTGAACCCTCGTTTCCAAATTCCCCCGCATGTACTTTAATTCCTTTTTTAAGTAATCGTATCTTTTTATTCTCCGGAATTTCTTTCGGGTTGTCGGTAACAAAAGGGCTCCATACCGAAAATAATATTCTTCGTTCTTTGGATGAATTTACCTGCATGCCAAAATAACCTTCTGCAAATCCATTGGCCATAAAATACGAACCGATCACATCATTGCCTTTGGGTACGGTAATTTCATTATAGAACCACTCAATATCACCAGTAGTTTCTGAAAGATCGTAATTAATATGTACCGACGGCCCACGTCGTCCCCAATAAAAATAATTGCCGTCGTTATTTTTTACAAAAGCTGTTTGGCTATCTGTTGCTGTACCTTCCATGTACAGGTTATTTACTTCAGCAAACAGGTTGCCGGTTTTACTGACCCCCTGTGCTGTAATTATTATATAGCCCGGCTGTGTAATTTGCCACTCCCCGATCGCATATTCCCTGTCGGCTGTTCCACTAACACTAATGTTTTTACTTATTCCATTGATCGTCCATTTTAATGTACTCTCTCCTGCCGGAACATGTAAAACAGCAGCTAATTTAAGTATGCCTGCTTTCTGAACTTTTATATAGGTGCTAAAAACTGCATTCTTCGATTTCCAATTCCTCCATCCATTATCAGTAACCTTTTCTTTTCCATTGTTTGTTTTTTGGGTAACCCAGGAGTTTCCGCCAAGCGGCACTCTTGTTTTGGCAAGTGCAGACTGACCATAGGTTTGGGTGCAGATCAATAAAGCAAGCACAGCAATTTTATAATACAATGATTTCATCGCTGCTAATTTAACAGATATTGCCCGATTAAATAAACAGATCATGCTTAGAAAAAAACTGGGGCCAGTTACCATAATAAAAAAGAGGATCTCTGCTTGAAATCCTCTCGTGAAGTTTGGTAGTCCCGACAAGAATCGAACTTGTATCTAAAGTTTAGGAAACTTCTATTCTATCCATTGAACTACGGGACCGGCAAAATATCGAATGTCGAAATTTGGAGGGCAAAAGTAAGCAATTTGTAGTTTGGGTTTTCATTTATCCCGCTTTTTATATGTTATCCTTATCTTTGCCCTCCCCGTCCGAACGGCAAACTGAAAATTTATTATATAAAAGAATTTTGGCCGGGCGGGCTAAATTTTTTGATTATGAAGTGGTTGAATGTAGTTATTAAGTACCGGTTATGGCTGGGCATCGTATTATTGGGACTGGCCATATTTACCCATATACAAACCAGTTTTTGGCCTTCTTTTGTTTTGTACCTGATCGCTGTTGTAGCCATTGTTGGCCATTTTTTGTTTGGGCCCATGCGTTTAATACAATCCTATATGGAAGATGGCGATATGGAAGGTGCTAAAAAAGTCGTGAATTCTATCTGGTTCCCCGCTATCCTCATCAAGCCAGTACGTTCGGTTTATTATACCATTAAAGGCAACCTGGATATGGTTGACCAGAATTTTGAAGGCGCTGAAAGGAATATGAAAAAAAGTCTTGCACTGGGTGGTGGTGCTTTAACCAAACAGGCTGAAGGACCAAATAAGTTGCAGTTGGGTATGTTGTATATGCAGAAAGGAGATATTAAACAGGCTGAAAGTTTTATCCGCCAGGCCATAAGAGCGGGCTTACCCGATAATGAAAATAATGCTGCTGCTTATTTGCAGTTATGTTCCATCATGATGAACAAAAGGGAGTTCAGGGCAGCCAAGGAATATTTTAAAAAAGCGAAAGGTTTTAAACCAACCACACCCCAAATTGTTGACCAGATAAAACAGATCGAGAAGTATATAACGAGAATGCCGGGTTAACCCCCTCGGCCCCCTGAAGGGGAAACCAGCGAAGATTCTGTTTTATTTCATATTCGGAAACAACTCTGCTACTTTTTTAAAGCGATAATCAAATATCTCCTTCAATTTTCTATTCACCAGCAGGGTATTTGCAATATCCCCAAAAAACCAAAGCGGCAGTTTGTAATGCACAATATCAGTCATCTCTACACCACCTTCAATGGATTTAAAATGATGTTGATGATGCCACATACTGTAAGGACCGTATCGCTGTTCATCAACAAAATATTTTTTGTCTTCAACATGTGTTATTTCAGTCATCCAGTATAATGGAATGCCTAATAGGGGAGTTACTTTATATTCAATAACCTGGCCCGCATACATTTGATCACCATGGAACTTTGATATGGTTTTAAAACTCATATTATCCGGAGTTATTGTTGCCAGGTTATTGGCATTGCTGAAAAAATCCCAGGCGGCATCAAGGCTGATGGGCATTTGCTGAACGGTTTTAAACGAATAAACTTTACTCATGATCCATATAACATTAGTTAAATTATTTTGTTCATGAAAACTCCCTGAATATCCGCTTTCCGGTATCTTTGGCTAATGCATCACTACCGTGAAATATTGCAAAATAAGTTTGCTGAGGAATATAAAAAATTAAATAATGAACAGCGCAGTGCTGTTGATACTATTGAAGGCCCGGTAATGGTGATCGCAGGGCCCGGAACAGGCAAAACACAAATATTAGCAGCAAGAATTGGAAAGATATTATTAGATACAGATGCGCTGCCAGAAAATATTCTTTGTCTTACCTATACCGATGCAGGAACAATCGCCATGCGCAAAAGGCTGCAGCAATTCATTGGGGCCGATGCTTATAAGGTGAACATTTACACTTTTCATGCTTTTTGTAATGATGTGATACAGGATAACCTGAACCTGTTTGAAAAAACTTCGCTGGATGCTGTATCTGAACTGGAAACCATTGAACTATTCAAGCAACTCATTGATGCCTTTCCAAAAAACCATCCACTTAAAAGGTACCGGGGCGATGTGTATTACGAGATCAACAATCTCCGCAATTTATTTTCTTCCATGAAAAGGGAAGGCTGGACAGCAGATATTATTAACGAAAGAATTGACGCTTATATCAATGACCTGCCAAACCGCGATGAATATATTGCCAAACGAAAAGTAAAAGAATTCAATAAAGGCGATGTACGTACCGATAAGATCGAAGAGGAAAAAGAAAAGATGGAAAAACTTCGTGCTGCAGTGAATGAGTTTGCCAATTTTCAAAACCTGATGCGGAGAAGGAACCGTTATGATTTTGATGATATGATCAATTGGGTGATCACGGTGTTTGAAGAAAACAAAAACATCCTGGCCAACTACCAGGAAAAATTTCAGTACCTGCTGGTGGATGAATACCAGGATACCAGTGGCACACAAAACAGGCTGGTACAACTGCTGATCAATTACTGGGATAAGCCCAATGTTTTTGTAGTGGGCGATGATGACCAGAGTATCTACCGTTTCCAGGGTGCCAACGTAGAGAACATGCTGGACTTTGCAAACCGCTATACAAAAGACCTGATAACAGTCGTGCTGACCAGCAATTACCGTAGCACACAGCCCATACTGGATATTTCCAAAACACTCATCAACCGTAATGATGAAAGATTAGTTAAGCAAATTGAAGGGTTGAGTAAAGACCTGTTGTCTTCCAATTTACGAATTAACGGATTAACGGACAAACCAATCCTGCGTGAATACAATTCGGCCAAAGATGAAATGGCTGATATTACCAACCGGGTATTTGAACTGATCGAACAAAAGATCGAACCGGGAAGGATTGCGGTTATTTATAAAGAAAATAAATATGGCGAAGAGCTGGCAACTTATTTCCGGTTAAAAAATATCCCGGTGTACAGCAAAAGAAGCATTGATGTATTGGTGCATCCGTTTACGGCCAAAGTTGTGCAACTGTTGCGTTACCTGAATGCCGAACACGATATTCCTTATGGCGGAGATGAGATGCTGTTTGAGATATTACATTATGACCTTTACAGCATTGCGCCCATCGAAATTGCCAAACTTACTGTTGAGGTAAATAAGCTGAAGTATAATGGAGAGCAGACTTCCATCAGGAAACTATTATCTGATAAAGCAAATAAACCTGCACAGAATTTATTTGATACCGGCATACATGAGGGCTTAAAGAATTTCAGTTTCATGATGGAGAAACTGATCGCTGATGTTCCCAATATCACTTTACAGGAATTGTTTGAGCATATCATTCAAAAGGCAGGGGTTTTAAGTTATATCATGCGGAGCGATGATAAAATTGCGCTGATGCAATTACTCACTGCGTTATTTGATTTTATTAAAGATGAAACCAGCCGCAATCCATTATTAGGCCTCAAAGAACTCATCAGTGTTTTCGACCTGATGGAAAAAGAAGGGATCGCTCTACCGATGACCAAAGTTTCGGGCAGCGATAAAGGCGTAAACCTGTTAACAACGCATGGAAGCAAGGGCCTGGAGTTTGAATATGTTTTCTTTGCGGGCGTTAACGCTTCGTTCTGGGAAAAGAAACGCAAGCCGGGGGGTGGATATAAATTACCGGATACTATGTTTCTCTCCTCTCCCTCGGGGGGAGGTCGGGAAGGGGCCGATGAAGAAGAATTGCGCCGCCTGTTCTATGTTGCTTTAACGAGGGCAGAAAAACATTTGTACATTTCTTATGCAAAATTCAGGAACGATGGCAAAGAACTGGAGCCATCTATGTTCATTGCCGAAATTTTAGAAGAACATGATATCCCTGTTGAAAAAATATTGCTCACTGAAGAACAGCAAATGGAATTTGCCCTTTTACATTTTAACGCCCAGGCCCCGGAAATAGAACAGGCCGAAGAAGATTTTATCACTGCCATCCTGGAAAAATTTGTGATGAATGTAACTGCATTAAACAATTACCTGGATTGCCCGCTCGGTTTTTATTATAAAAGCCTGATCCGTATTCCTTCAGGAAAAAGTGAGGCTACAGAATTTGGGAGTGCCATACACCATGCACTGGAAAAACTGTTCCGCAAAATGCAGGATGGAAGGATGGATACCTTTCCATTAAAAGAAGATATGCTGGCCGACTTTAACTGGTACATGCACAAACACCGGGAAAATTTTACCAAAGAGGCATTTGCCCGTCGCATGGAATATGGTGATGAAGTGTTGCGAAACTACTATGATAAATATATCAACAGCTGGAACAAAGTGGTAGCTGTTGAAAGAAATATCAGGGGCATTGTAGTAAACGGTGTGCCGCTGAAAGGCAAACTGGATAAACTGGAGTTTAATGGCAAGGAAGTAAATGTGGTGGATTATAAATCCGGCAATATAGATAATGCAATTCCCAAAATGAAATCTCCATCTGATAAAGATCCCAATGGTGGTGATTACTGGCGCCAGGCTGTTTTTTATAAGATACTGGTTGATAACTACGAGCAAAAAGACTGGAAGGTGATGAGCACCGAATTTGATTTTGTTGAGCCCGATAAAAAAGGGGAATACCGGAAAGAAAAGATCTTTATTAATCCTGAAGATATGGAAACCGTAAAGCAACAGCTTACCGAGGTATGGCATAAAATACAGGCACGGGATTTTTATACCGGCTGCGGCAAAGAAGATTGTCATTGGTGCAATTTTGTAAAAAATAATAAGCTGGCAGTGGCATTACATGACTTTGAAGAGGAAACAGGGAACTAGATAGTAAACCAATTTTTTTGTATATTTGACAATACATTATCAATATGACGGTCCTTAGAAAAAAACTAATAGAAGAGATAAATAACACTTCTGAAAGTACAGTAAAAGAATTGTACAAGCTTCACGCTTTAGTAAAAGAAGAAAGGAACAATAATGCCAGTTGGCAAAGTTTAACAGATTCTCAAAAAGAAAATATTGAAACAAGTTTACAACAGTTAAATGAAGGCAAAGGTATTCCTGTAAAAAAAGCAATGACCCAGCTTACAAAAAAATATGGCCTCTCCTAAACCGATAATAATATCCCCAAAGGCATTAAAGGAATTAGATGAGACGTATGCTTGGATACTGTATAAATTTGGCAATTCAACCTTATAAATTTTTCATAATAAATGGGCTGCATTTCTAAATCTTATTTCATTACATCCAACCATTTTTCCCTTTTTAAACAGAAAAGAAGGGTTAAGAAAATACACTTTATATAAGAGAAACCTTATTATCTATAAAAACAAAAGGTACCATATTGGAATTGTATCTGTTTTTAATACCTGGCAGAATCGTAAAGGCTAAATAAAATTTAAAACTGAAATTTACGCTCCCTTAATAAACTAAAGAGGTTAAGTTTGTATTTTAACTATACTGGATGAGATCAGCCCATATACTATTTACCATTTTTATTGTTTCGTGCTTATATATCCTGGCAATAGGTAATGCGGGCTGTGCCCAGATCGGCTCCCCTACCGGCGGGCCAAAAGACAGCATTCCTCCACGCATAGTAAGCGCTTCGCCCAAACTGAGCAGCACCAATGTTAGCGGCAATAAGATCACGTTGACCTTTAATGAATATGTTGAAATTAAAGATGCGCAAACCAATGTGGTGATCTCTCCTTATCCTAAAAAGACGCCTACAATTGATTCTAAATTAAAAACAGTAACTGTAAAACTCAAGGACAGCTTATTGCCCAATACTACCTACAGTATTAATTTTGGCAATGCCATTGTGGATATTAATGAAGGTAACCCACTGAAAGATTTTACCTATGTTTTTTCTACAGGCAATCAAATAGATTCATTGGAACTTACCGGTAAAATCTTACTGGCTGAGACCGGCAGATCCGACAGTACTTTAATTGCTATGCTTTACCGCAATACAGATGATTCTGCCGTGCAAAAAAGAAAACCGGATTATGTTACAAAACTCAGTGGTGATGGCAGTTTCAGTTTTATTAATTTGCCACCGGGTAATTTTAAGGTGTATGCATTAAAAGATGGTGATGGCGGCAAGACCTATAATTCAAGAAAAGAAATTTTTGCTTTTTCGGATGCCACAGTAACCATTTCTGAAAATACTGCTCCTGTTATTTTATATGCTTCGGCTTTGGAAAAAGAAGGTCGTGTTGTAACTACGGCAAAATCAATTCCTAATAAAAAGCTGATCTATACTTCATCCACGGGTGTACAAACCCAGGACCTGTTAAGTCCTTTTGAGTTGAGTTTTAATAACCCGCTTAAAACCTTCGATCCGGCTAAATTAATTTTAAGAGACACTAATTATACCCCGGTTCCTTCAGCAACCTGGACAATTGACAGCAGCAGAACAAAGATAAGGCTTACTACAAAATGGCAGGAAGCCATGGAATACCGCCTCATTATGGATACCACTGCTTTTTCAGATTCATTGGATCATCATATTGCCAAATCAGACACCATTCGTTTTACAACAAAACAAACTTCAGATTATGGTAACGTGGTTTTAAGGTTCAGCAACCTTGATCTGTCCAAACACCCCGTGTTACAATTCGTAGTGGGCGAAGAGGTCAAAAACAGTTACCCGCTCACCCAAAATGAATGGAGCAATAAATTTGTGGCCCCGGGTGAATATGATATCCGCATCTTATTTGATGAAAACAATAATGGCAAATGGGACCCGGGAGATTATTCTAAAAAACAACAGCCCGAAAAAGCGATCACACTCACACAAAAATTAAGCGTGAAGGCCAACTGGGATAATGAAAGAGACATAAAATTATAACCAGTTGTTAGCCTTAAGCAGTTGGCTGTTAGCAAAAAAACTGTATACCTAAAAGCCAAAAGCTAATAGCTAAGTGCTATTTTTACGCCATGATCTTCTCCTCTTCTCTCTTAGAAAATGCTGTAAATGAATTTGCCAAATTACCCGGCATTGGAAAAAAAACTGCATTGCGTTTGGTATTACATTTGATCAAACAGGATACTACTGATGTAAGCCGGTTCAGCGAGATCATTGCAAAAATGAGGAATGAAATAAAATTCTGCAGCCGCTGTTACAATATATCCGATGCAGCGCTTTGTAATATCTGCAGCAATACCATGCGAAAAAATGAAATGCTTTGCGTGGTTGAAAATATCCGTGATGTGATCGCTATTGAAAGCACGCAGCAATTCAACGGTGTTTACCATGTTTTGGGTGGCATTATTTCACCATTGGATGGCATCGGCCCCGAGCAGTTGACCATTGATGTATTGATAGACCGTGTTTCGAAAGAAGACATTGAAGAAATTATTTTTGCACTCAGTCCCACGATACAGGGAGATACCACCATCTATTATATCAGTAAAAAACTGGCGGCCCACAGGGCCGCGGGAGCAGGCTCCCCGGGCCAGTCAAAACCCGTTAAAATTACCAGCATTGCCCGTGGCATTGCTTTTGGCGGCGAGTTGGAATATGCTGATGAAATGACCCTGGCTAAAAGTATCAGCAACCGTATCCCTGTTGAAAATTTTATTGTTTCGGGCAACTAAGTCTTTACCAGCCAATCTTCCGCACTGCATAACAATTTTGTATTATGGCTCAGTTAGTTTAAATTTGCCCTGTTAACAGGCAGATTTGTTTATTGTTCGGCCTGTCAGCTTTTTCCAAACTGAACTAATAAACGAAAGCAATTCTGCATTACTTCTTCTCAGATTGATTCTCGTTTAAAAGTTTATGGTAATATCCTGAGCGTAGTCGAAGGATTATATACTCAAGTACTGAGCGTAGTCGAAGTACGAACTAAAATTAAAGCGAATGAAAACAGTACAAGATTGTTTAAAAGAACGCATCCTTATCATTGATGGTGCCATGGGCACCATGATACAGCGTTATAAACTGGAAGAAAAAGATTACCGTGGTGAAAAATTCAAGGATTGGCATACTGATGTAAAAGGCAATAATGACCTGTTGAGTATTACCCAACCGCAGATCGTTGAAGAAATTCACAAACAATACCTGGAAGCCGGTGCCGATATCATTGAGACCAATACCTTCAGCAGTACGTCCATTGCCCAGGCCGATTATGATATGCAGTCGCTGGCTTATGAATTAAATGTAGCTTCTGCAAAATGCGCCAGGAATGCAGCTGATGAATATACAGCAAAGGATCCCGGCAAGCCGCGTTTTGTTGCGGGCGCCATCGGGCCGTTAAATAAAACTTTATCACTTTCTCCTGATGTAAACAATCCGGGTTTCAGGGCCGTAACATTTGATACGGTTGCTGCTGCCTATACCGAACAAATAAAAGGATTGGTTGATGGCGGGGTTGATATCATATTGATCGAGACCATTTTTGATACGCTGAATGCAAAAGCTGCTATCTATGCTGCAAAAAATTATTTCCGTAATAACGGCCTGCCCGAACTTCCACTGATGATCAGCGGAACGATAACGGATGCCAGTGGCCGCACACTAAGCGGACAAACACTGGAAGCGTTTTATGTATCTGTTATGCACGCCAATCCCATCAGTATTGGATTGAACTGTGCATTGGGCGCTTCAGAAATGAGGCCGCATATTGAAGAGTTGAGCCAGATCGCCGGCTGTTACACATCGGCTTACCCCAATGCAGGATTACCCAATGCCTTTGGTGAGTATGATGAGCAGCCGCACGAAACAGCGCACATCATTGAAGAATGGGCTAAGGAAGGGTTTGTAAATATTGTGGGTGGGTGCTGTGGCACAACACCTGATCACATCAAACATATTGCACAGGAAGTGTCAAAATTTCAACCAAGGCAATTGCCGGTTATAGAAGAAAGTTTAGTGTAACCGCAAAGACGCTAAGGCGCAAAGAAAAAACTTAGTGCCTTTGTGCCTTAGCGGTTAAAAACATAAAATGAATACAATCAAACCATATTTAAGATTAAGCGGCCTGGAGCCTTTGATCGTTCGTCCGGAAACAAATTTTATCAATGTTGGTGAGCGTACCAATGTTACCGGTAGTAAAATGTTTGCACGCCTGGTACGTGACGGGCAATATGAAGCAGCACTGGCCGTTGCACGCCAGCAGGTAGAGAACGGCGCACAGGTAATTGATGTGAATATGGATGATGCCCTGCTTGATGGTGTACAGGCCATGACCACTTTTTTAAACCTGGTGCAATCAGAACCTGATATTGCCAGGATCCCCATCATGATCGACTCTTCTAAATTTGAAATTATTGAAGCCGGCTTAAAATGTGTGCAGGGAAAATGTATCGTGAATTCCATTTCGATGAAAGAAGGTGAAGCAAAGTTCATTGAGCAGGCCTTCATTTGTAAAAGTTATGGCGCATCAGTTATTGTCATGGCTTTTGATGAAGTGGGACAAGCAGATACCAAAGAAAGAAAAGTTGAGATATGCAAGCGGGCCTATAAGATCCTGACAGCGCAGGTTGGTTATCATCCGCAGGATATCATTTTCGATCCAAACATCTTTGCCATTGCAACCGGCATCGAAGAGCATAATAATTATGCAGTTGATTTTATTGAAGCAACCCGTGAAATAAAAAAAGCCATGCCGCTTACCAAAGTAAGTGGTGGTGTAAGTAATGTTTCCTTTTCGTTCCGCGGAAATGAACATGTGAGAGAAGCTATACACAGCGTGTTCCTCTTTCATGCCATTAAAGCCGGTATGGATATGGGTATTGTAAATGCGGGCCAGCTGGTGGTTTACGATGAAATAGAGCCGACCTTAAAAGCACTTTGTGAAGATGTTATCCTAAACAGGAATAACGATAACAATGAGACCACAGAAAAAATGATCGCTTTTGCAGAAACAATTAAAGCAAAGGGTAAAGAAATAATTAAAGACGAGAGCTGGAGAAAGGAAGCCGTTGAAAAACGATTATCACATGCCCTGGTAAATGGCATAACTGATTATATTGACGCAGATACAGAGGAAGCCCGTTTAAAATATCCTAAACCATTGGATGTGATTGAAGGGCCATTGATGGATGGCATGAATATAGTTGGTGATCTTTTTGGATCAGGCAAAATGTTTTTACCACAGGTTGTAAAAAGCGCCAGGGTGATGAAGAAAGCTGTGGCCGTACTTACACCCTATATTGAACAAGAAAAGGAAGACAGGAAAAATGCCCATATAGCAGCAGGAACGATCAATGAGGAAACAGCCGGTGCAGCAAAAATATTATTAGCTACTGTTAAAGGCGATGTTCATGATATCGGTAAAAACATTGTTGGTGTTGTACTTGGCTGTAATGGCTATGATATTATTGACCTGGGTGTGATGGTTGCTACAGATAAAATATTAGAGACTGCCATCAAAGAAAAAGTTGACATCATTGGCTTAAGCGGATTGATCACGCCATCGCTTGATGAAATGGTACACGTGGCACATGAAATGAAACGCCGGGGAATAACATTGCCACTGATGATCGGCGGCGCTACCACATCACGTATGCATACGGCTGTTAAAATTGCACCGCAGTATGATGAAGGCGTTGTGCATGTTTTGGATGCAAGCCGCAGCGTAACTGTTGCCGGCAGTTTATTGAGCAAAGAGCAAAAACCGGCTTTCCTGGAAAATATAAAAATGGAGTACGATAAACTCCTGGTAGATTTTGGCAATAAAAGATCTATCAAACAATTTTTAAGATTTGAGGAAGCTCAGCAAAACGGAACTGTAATTGACTGGGCCCATTATAACCCGGTTACACCAACATTTACCGGCATAAAAATCTTAGATGATCACTCACTAGCTGAAATTGCGGAATACATTGACTGGCAGCCATTCTTCATTGCCTGGGAAATGCATGGAAAATTCCCTGCCATACTCAGCGACAGCATTATTGGCGTTGAAGCCACCAATCTTTACAATGATGCAAAAAAATTATTGCAGCAGATCATTGATGAAAAATGGCTGTCTGCCAGGGGCGTTGTTGGATTTTGGGAAGCCAATAAAACCGGTGCAGACACGGTTGAAGTCAAAAATCAAAAATTCCCGCAGGGTCCTGTGGAAAAAATCAAACTCGAGTTTTTAAGACAGCAGGTAAAGAAAGCAGCAGGGCAACCTAATCTTTCGCTTGCTGATTTTATAAAGCCACAAAGCCCATCCCCTCCAACCAGGCTAAAACAAAATGGTTTTAAAGTCATCAGATTTACAAATGCTGAAGTAATAGAAAAAACAGACGATGTTAAAGAAACTATTCTCCTGGAACTAAAGTCTCAACCCTCAATCAGGGAGCGTAACAATCTAAGTTCCCCCTTCGGGGGACAGGGGGCTGATTACATGGGCGCCTTTTCAGTAACCATCCAGGGAATTGACAAGCATATCAAAAGTTTTGAAGCTAATCATGATGATTACAATAAAATTATTTTGCAGGCATTAGCAGACCGTTTGGCAGAAGCATTTGCAGAACTTCTCCATAAAAAAACGAGGACGGAATACTGGGGCTATGTTTCAGAAGAACAGCTCAGCAACGAGCAGTTAATTAAAGAAGAATATTTAGGTATCCGTCCTGCACCAGGTTATCCTGCATGTCCGGATCATACCGAAAAATATAAATTATTTGAATTACTGGGTGGCGAAGAAACAACCGGCATTCACCTGACCGAATCACTTGCCATGTACCCGGCTTCATCTGTATGCGGCTGGTATTTTGCAAATCCCGAAAGTAAATATTTTGGTGTGGGTAAAATTGAAAAAGACCAGTTGGAGGATTATGCCAAAAGAAAAGGAATGAGCATAGATGATGCTACAAGGTGGCTAAGGCCGATTCTGGAGTAATGATTATTTTTTGTTGAATTGTTCCTGCATTTGCTGTGCATCCCTGGCATTACCAAGCCCTTTGATCAGGAAAACAATGATCGCTATTTTAAAGAATAAGCCCGCAAATATGGTACTGGGTTCAATGATCGCATTGACTAAAATAAAAACACCAATAAGAATCAGCCCTCCTATAATAGCATAATATGGTTTTTTCTTTGTCCAGAATGCCAGTGCAATACATCCTCCTATATAGCATGTCCAGAGCAGGTAATCCATCCACATGATCTCAATATCAAAAGGATACTTTGAAAATAAAACAATCGCATTCACCAATAAAATACCAGCAGCTATAAACAACGTATTTCTTGCCTGCCGAATATGCTTATCATAGCCTTCCATCGTAAATTCCTGCTCACTAAAAATTGTTTCTGTATTCTTTTCATTATTCATTTCTACCTGGTCATCCTTTTCCATGCTGCATTATTTTTACAAGTATAGACAATTATTTTCAATGCCTTATTATGTAAGCCTGTTCAGTTCCAATTTCCGGATGATATTAAACACCAGCAGAATAGTGTAAAAATAATTTTTGATCTCCTGCTTATCCCTGGCTCCTTTTTTAGTCGGCTCCAAAAGATTTTCATCAAAAGGCACGGCTATATAACATTTGCCCTTCACAAATGAAAACACAATGTCCCTGTCCAGTTTCTCTTTTATAACGAGCATATGATCCGGCATATGATAAGAGAGAATTAAAGATGCTTCAGCAGGATTGGTGGTATATACTGTAAAATGCTTACTAAAGCCCGCATGGTTAATATTCAGCCGCTGTACTTTGGGTAATGGGAACAGCCTGTAGTGTTCATCGGCCATGCTGGCGGGCAATTGTGCCTGTCCTTTTGTCCATACATAAGTACCGCCTGCAAAAGAACTGTTTATACCGGCAACGAAGAACAAGCCCTTAAAAATATGTTCGGTTCCGGCAACATCCTGGTACCATGATTTAATTTCGGAACAGTGAAAGGGGATGCCATTATAAACACTCTGCCAGTAATCATCACCATCAAAATGCGAAAACCTTCTGCGGTACAACCCGCTTGCTTTGTATTCTTTCCTCGAAATAAATCCCATGGGCTTATACACAGCCGAAGGATAGATATAAGTTATGATCTGCCCGATTATCTTGTCTTTAAAATCATCAATATAACGGTCATTGTACTTAGCCGAAAAGTAAACACCGATGATGCTCATCAGCAACATAGCTATTGCAAGTATATGGCCACTCGGAAAGATCTTAAGAAAATACAGCAGGAGACAACCAAAAGTACCGGCGCCTGTAAAAATTGTAAATCTTTTCCAGTTATACACCGAAGATTCTTCCTTATCCAATTCATCCAGGAAGGGTTGGATCTTATTCGCATAAAAACTTTCAAAGTCTTCAACGGGTTCCATTTGGGTTCGCTATTTTTACAGGTATAAATATAATAATCATTATGCGTATCATTTCTTACAATGT